>NZ_JAGIOC010000001.1:3955034-4259267 GCF_017876515.1 Brachybacterium fresconis
TCGCACGAAGGGGGCCGGCGGCAGCGCCGTCGAGCGCATCCAGGAGCTCATCCTGGCCGAGGGGCTGGTCCCGGGGGATCCGATGCCCACCGAGACCGCGCTGTGCGAGCGCTTGGAGATCTCCCGCTCCTCCGTGCGCGAGGCCATGCGCACGCTCGCCTCGCTGGACATCGTCGAGGTGCGCCACGGGCACGGGACCTTCGTGGGCCAGCTCTCGCTCGCTCCGCTGGTCAACGGCCTGCTGTTCCGCGCCCGGCTCGACGACGGCAATGACCTGCGGGCCCTGCGGGAAGTGGTGGAGCTGCGCATCGCGATCGATCTGTCCGTCGCCGATCAGCTCGTCGACATCTACCGCGGCACCGTCAATCCCGAGCTCGAGTCGCTCGTGGAGGAGATGCGGACGCTGGCTGGCCGGGGCGAGCCGTTCCCGCAGGCCGACGCGGCCTTCCATAGCACCCTCTTCGCGGACCTGGCCAACGGCCTCATGCGCCAGCTCGCCCAGGCCTTCTGGGAGATCCACACGACGGCGGTGCCGATGTTGGGGCTGGCCCCGGCGGAGGACATCCTGGACACGGTCGAGGCCCACCGCGCCATGCTCGTCGCCCTCGAGGCGGGGGACGCCGACGCCTACCGTGCGGCGGTCCACGAGCACTACCGCCCGCTGGGGCGCACCCTCGATGCGGCCGCGGAGACCGGACGGACCGCCGCGCTCCGGTGACCCGAGGGCTGCCGCGCTCCGGTGACCCGAGGGCTGCCGCGATCCGGTGACCCGAGGGCTGCCGTGGTCCGGCGACCCGAGGGCTGCCGTGGTCCGGCGACCTGAGGGCTACCGTGGGGTCCATGACCTCTGTGGATGAACCCGCGCAGCTGGCGGCCCTGGACATCTTCCTGCCCTCCCCGCCGCCGGATCCCGAGCAGCAGGAGGCCTTCCTGGACGAGGCCGCCGCGCTCGCTCTCGACGGCCACCCGATCACCGTCTACTTCCAGGACGAGGACGCCTGGGCCTTCGAGGAGTGCGAACCGGTGCGGGAGATGCTGGAGGCCGTGGGGGACGCGGTGCTGCCGGTGACGGTGCTGGGGCTGGACATCGTGGTCAGCTGGGCCTATCCGAGCACGGATCAGATGACGCGCTTCGCCCAGGTCGGCGGTGCGTCGGAGGCACCGCGGTCGGCAGCG
The DNA here is from genome assembly GCF_017876515.1 of Brachybacterium fresconis. Taxonomy (NCBI): domain Bacteria; kingdom Bacillati; phylum Actinomycetota; class Actinomycetes; order Micrococcales; family Dermabacteraceae; genus Brachybacterium; species Brachybacterium fresconis. The sequence goes on from NZ_JAGIOC010000001.1 coordinate 3,956,211, forward strand.
GCCTCCGCGTGCGGTCCCGGCGGTGCCGGCGCGCCGATGCCCCGCGAGGCAGGCGGCTTCGCCGCCCAGCTGATGGGCGCCGCCCCTGCTCCGGCCCGCCCGGCCGGAGGACCGGAGATCGAGGGTCGACGCAACCTCATGGGCGGTGACCACGGGGACGGTCTGCCCGATCGGGCGTCCCCGGCCCCTGGAGCCGTGGCCGACTGACCTCGCCGGAGGCTCGGGGCGGGCGTCAGTCGGTCATCACCGCGCGTCGGACGCTCTCGCGCAGCAGATCGCGGCGGGCCCGGTGGACGTGCTCGGGCTCGTCCGACGTGGCGGCGTAGACGTTGCTGACCGGCGACCAGGCCATGGACATCCCGATGACCAGTGCCATGATGTCGAACGGCTCGCCGTCCCGCACGGTTCCGGCTGCTTGGGCGTCGGCGATGAAGCGCAGCTTGCGATCGTCCCGGCGGTCTCCCTCCTGGACGAGATGCCCGGTGGGCCTCCGCTCGAGGCGGGTCCATGTGGCGAGCCGAATGAGCGCGGGCTGTCGGAGGTACTCGTCGTAGAGGCGGACCGCCCAGTCCGGAAGGTCCGAGGAGTCGATCGGGACGACTTCGACGATCCTCTCCAAGGAGGCTTCGAAGATCGCGTCGAACAAGCCGTCCTTGCTTCCGAAGTAGTCGTAGAGCTGGGCCTTGTTGGTGCGGGCTGCCGCGACGATGCGCTCCACCCGTGCCCCGGCGATGCCGTGCACGGCGAACTCCTCCGTCGCCGCGTCGATGATCCGTGCCCGGGTCGCGGCCCCACGTGCTGTCAGCTCCTTGTCGGTCATCACCCCACATTACTGAACAGAACGGTTGGTTTGCTTCGGTCGCACGGAGGGTGCACACTGGACAGACCGAACAGTCTGTTTGAAGGAGATCTGATGCGAAGCACTCGAGGATGGGCCGCGGATGGATCCGGGGTGCTCCGAAGGACCCTGCTGGAGCGGCGCGACCTGCGTCCGGACGACATCGCCGTGCGGATCGACTACTGCGGCGTCTGCCACAGCGACCTGCACGCGCTGCGCGAGCACGGTGGCGAATCCACGCCACTCCTGGTGCCGGGCCATGAGTTCACCGGTGTCGTCACGGAGGTGGGGCGGGAGGCGGAGCGCTTCGCCGTCGGCGATGCCGTCGCGGTCGGAAACATCGTCGATGCGTGCCTCCGCTGCGACATGTGCGAGGCGGGGCAGGAGAACTTCTGCCGCGAGTTCCCGACGCTGACCTACGGGGGCGCGGACCGGCGGGACGGCACGGTGACCCTCGGGGCCTTCGCCCGCGAGTACGTCCTGCGAGAGGACTTCGCCCATCGCCTGCCCGAGGGGCTCGACCCCGCTGCTGCGGCCCCGCTGCTGTGCGCCGGCATCACCGTCTGGGAGCCGCTGCGAGCGCTCGGCGTCGGACCCGGAACGCGCGTCGCGGTCGTGGGTCTGGGCGGGCTCGGGCATCTCGCGGTCAAGCTGGCGGTGGCGCTCGGTGCCCGGACCACGGTCGTCAGCCGTTCTGCGGACAAGGCCGCGGATGTGCGTCGGCTCGGGGCCGATGAGCTCCTCGTCTCCGGCGACAGCGGCACCATGGGTGCGGCGCGGGGACGGTTCGATGTCGTGCTGGACACGGTCGCGATCGCCCATGATCTCGGGCCGTATCTCGATCTGCTCGCGCTCGACGGCACCTTGGCGCAGCTCGGCCACCTCGGAACCGTCTCCATCGAGACGACGGATCTGCTGATCGGCCGCAAGAGGCTCACATCGGCCGGGAGCGGAGGGATGCCGCAGACGGCACAGCTGCTCGAGTTCTGCGCGGAGCACGACGTGGTCGCCGACATCGAGATCCTCCCGTCGTCACGGGTCGAAGAGTCTCTCGAACGGCTCGCTCGAGGCGACGTGCGCTACCGCTTCGTCCTCGACCTGTCCGATCTCGACGTCGCCACGCCGTGAGGTTCAGCCCAGGGAGCAGGCCACGCCGTTGAAACCGTGGTTGCAGTACCCGCCGGGGTTCACGTGCAGGTACTGCTGGTGGACGGGCTCGCCCGTGTAGTAGACGCCGTCCCCGGCCTCGGCCAAGGGCTTCAGCTCCGTGGTGATGCGGCCGCGGCCGGCCTCGTCGAGGGCGTCCTGGTAGCGCGCGACGGAATCGCGGACCACCTCGCCCTGGCTCTCGGACGTCCAGTACACGGCGCTGCGGTACTCGGTGCCGACGTCGTTGCCCTGGCGGTTCGCGGTGGTCGGGTCGTGCTGCTGCCAGAACTGCGTGAGCAGGGCCCGCAGGGTCTCCTCGCCGCCGGAGTAGATGACGCGGACGGCCTCGGTATGGCCGGTCTTCGCCGAGAAGACCTCTTCATACGTGGGGTGGGGCGTGTAGCCGCCGGCGTAGCCCGAGGACGTGGTGTGCACACCGGGGATCTGCCAGGCGATGCGCTCGATGCCCCAGAAGCAGCCGCCCGCCAGGATGATCTCGTCGGTGCCCTCCGGCCACGGACGCGGATCGGTGGGGGAGTCCGGGCCGAGCATGTCGGTGCCCAGCACGAGGTGCTCGCGCTCGAGAGCGTAGGGATAGCGGTCCCGGCCCGGAAGGGCGTCCTCCGGCGCGACCATGTCCTTCTTGTGCGCGTACAGGAGGTCCATCATCTGCCACATGAAGCTCACGGTAGCCCTGCCCGGTCGTGCTGGGGAGGGCACAGGGAGGCTTCTCACGGGCGTCGCGCGAACGGGAACAAAGACGTCCGGGCGAGCAGCGGATCCAGCGATGGTCGCGAACTCCCCACGAGGGCAGTTGTCCACAGTCCCGCCGAACCGGTGGTGGGGAGTTTCCGTGCCCGGTAAGGTCACGGTGATCTGACACACAGCTGGAAGGTTCCCGCATGTCCCGACGACTCCTGGCCGCCGTGGCCACTGCCGCCCTTGCCGTCGGGCTCGCAGCCTGCGGAGACCGTGGTGACGGCCCCGTGACCGAGCCGCCGCCCGAGATCAACGCCGGCAGTGATGACGGCGGCGCCGGCGATGACGGTGGTGCCAGCGACGGGGGCGGTGCCGGCGACGCCGGTGGCGCCGATGCTGGGAGCGACGACGGGACCGCAGTCAGTGACGCCGGCGGCGAGGACGACGGCTCGACGCAGGCCGCTCCGGACATCCCGCCGCCGGATCCTGCCGACTTCCCGGGCATGGACGAGAACACGCCGGAAGGGGCGGAGCAGGCTGTTCGTTTCTACTTCGCAAACGTGTACTGGGGGTACCAGACGGGGGATTCCTCGCGGGCAGGTGAGCTCTATTCTGAAGGCTGCGAAGCGTGCGAAAAGTTCGAGACGCAGATCGATGGATTTGAGGACGGGTTGACCTGGGGTCCTGTGGAGATTTCGGACTTCGGGATTACTCATTACGAGTCCGAAAACTTTGATTATGAAATCGGATACATATTCACTGTCGGCAAGCATGAGGCTCCTGGCGACTCGAAAGAAGTCCTCCATGCGGAGGCCACTGACTACACGGCTATTGCGGGGGTCACCTGGGTTGACGGGAGTTGGGTGATCGGCGGCATGTCGTTTGGGGAGGCAGGGAGTGAGTGATAGGTGTTTGTTCCGTAAGCTTCGAGGGGTCTACTCCTGGCTATTACTGGGCATTTCATTCCTGATGGTTGTGACTGTTGCTCCGATAGCGAATGCGGAAACGGTGAATATTCAGCCCTTCCCGGCTTTGGGGGGCGCGGATAATGGATCGGGTGGAGATGGAGGTGTTTCATCTATTATTGATGACGGCGCGCTAGGCGTTGGGCGCTCGCTGGCTGAGAGTGATTTGAGATACGGGCAAGCTGGAAGTGGTGGCGAGCCTTCAAGTTCGTCGAATGGTGTAACGCCGGACGTTTATGTCACCTCTCGTGCGCTCGGCACCAACAGCAAATACACCTGCGAGGACCTTCCGGATGACGGTGACGCGTCAGTTGGCACGGTCTGCAATCTCGCCAATATGGGGTGCGGGCTCATGGATACCGTCGCCGCTGACGGTGAGGGATACCTGACTTCAGAGCGGGTCAGGGTGGACACGCAGGCCGATTCTGAGGAGCTGCTCGGGTTCGACTGCACAGCCCGCGGCGGCGGTGGGGCACCAGCTGAAGGGTCGTCGGAGCCCGTCGTCATCACTATCACGCGGAGCGACTTCGAGTCGATGGAAGTCGAGCCACTTGTCGCGAGTGCAGGTCCGGAAGATGGCTGGTTGCCGGTCAACATGGTCAACGTGCTCTACGCGGAGTCCCAGTCGCAGACTCTGGCGACCGAGGTCCTCGGCGTGCCGGTGTCCGTGCGTGCGGTCCCGGTGTCCTACCACTGGGATCTCGGCGACGGGAACACGATCACGACGACGGATGCGGGGGAGCCGTATCCGTCGGAGGCCGTCTCGGGAACCTACCGGTACGAGGGGTGGTACGACGTCACGTTGACGACGACGTTCAGCGGTCAGTTCTCCGTGGCCGGCGGCCCGTGGCAGGACATCGACGGCACGATCGAGGTCGCGTCGGACCCGATTCCGGTCTACTCGAAGTCGCTGGAATCCCGACTGGTCGACGGTGATGTGCCGGTGGACGAGAACGAGGACCCGTGGGTTCCGGAGCGCACGGCGGAGACAGAGGGCCCGCAGGACCCTGAGGCGACACATCGCGAGACCTGAGCAGCGTTGCGGGCTGCGCGTCTCATGAGCGCCCATCGTCGACGCGGCGATGGGCGCTCTGCGTTGTCTGCCCGTGGCCGCGCGACGATCGAGATCGGCGCTTTGCGTGCCATCGCGGTTGCGCCCCTTCGACCGAGGTTCCGACGGCGCGGACATCGATTCGTCTTTCCTCCACACAGCACCCTTGTCCACATCTGGGCATCGAACATTGCCGAGCTCCTGCCTGCGGGCGACGCTGGAAGCGCAGGAACGAACAAGGGTTCGACGGGACGGGGCGATAGCTCCGAGAACGGGAGAGGAGGCGACCATGGCAACCTCAGTGCAGGAGTGGAACGCGTCCCTGGCTGCGCTCCTCGAGCGGGCTCCCCGAGCCGACGACCTGAAGAGGGTCTCCGATCCGGATCTGATCGACACCATCAGCTCGCTCGAACGGGCGAAGGGCACGATCAGCGCAGCCCAGGCCCATGCCGAGATCGCGTTCCGGGACTCGCAGGTCGATCTGCAGCGACGCCAGGACGTCCCCCGTGCACTACGCGGTCGTGGGGTTGCCGACCAGATAGCGATGGCTCGTCGCATCACCCCCACGCAGGCCTCCGGTCAGGTGGCTCTGCATCGCGTTCTGATCGAGACTCTGCCGCGCACCACGAGTCTGCTCGAGCGCGGCGAGATCAGCGAATGGGCCGCACAGGAGGTCGCCAAGAACGTGTTCGTGCTCGACGATGACAAGCGGGCACAGATCGATGCCGAGCTGGAGCCTCGACTGCCGACGCTCACCGCGACGCGCACCGGGAACGTCACTCGTGCCCGCGCTCAGGAGCTTGACCCCGCGGCGGCCGTGGCTCGGGCGAAGAGGGCCGTGGCCGATCGGAGGACGTCGCTCCGGCCCGCTCCCGATGGCATGTCGATCCTCCGCTCTGTGCTGCCGACGAAGGACGGCGTCGCCGCATACAAGACGCTCACCCAGGTGGCGAAATCCGCGAAGAGCTCGGGCGATGAGCGGAGCAAGGGGCAGATCATGGCCGATACGCTCGTCGAGCGCGTCACCGGTGCGAAGACCGTCGATGAGATTCCGGTCGAGGTCAACCTGCTGATGACGGATACGACGCTGCTGAACGACGACGACCGGGCGGCGTGGATGGACGGGCACCCGATCCCGGGCCGCCTCGCCCGAGACATCGCCTTGGGTGTCGCCTCGAGCCCCGCAGGCATTCGCAGGTCGCCGGACCCGGATGAGACCGAGTTGAGCGGGGTCGACGACGGTCAGGCCGGAGCAGCCCCGGAGCACGCCGTGCAGGACGAGCTTGCGCACGGACCGGACGCGACGGAGGATCCGGAACGAGCCCCATGCGAACCAGAGCGACGGGCCGGGCCGACCGGGCCCTCGCCGAACGACCTGACGAACGCCGCCCGCTGGATCCGACGCCTGTACACCGATCCCCGCACCGGGGAGCTGGTCGCCGCCGATCCGCGCAGGAGGCTGTTCCGCGGGGAGGTCCGCCGCTTCATCCTGCAGCGGGACCAGCGCTGCCGCACGCCCTGGTGCGATGCGGCCATCCACGACATCGATCACGCGACCCGTTACGCAGACGGCGGCGCAACGACCGCCGACAACGGCATCGGGCACTGCCAGCGCTTCAACCTGGTCAAGGAGATCCCCGGCTGGACGACCACCCAGCAGCCCGGGGCCGACGGCGAACCGAGCACCTTGACGATCACCACGCCGACGGGACACCGATACACCTCGTCCGCCCCCGCGCTTCAGCCGCCCGTCGACTCCGCACCGGCCGACGGGCCGCCCGCCGACCCGCTGCCGACGGTCCCGCCGCCCGATGATGGGGACCCTGGCGACGCGTACCCCCGTGCGGGGTGACGCGACGGGCACCGGCGGCACGCCCGCTGCACGGAGCGCGTCGGCGAGGGGATGCTTCCGAGACCGGTGACAGAATGGACCGATGGAGCCGATGAAGACCCCGCACCCCAGCAGCGTCGCCGACACGACCGCCGACAGGAACGCCCCGGCTGCCGCCGAGGGCGCCACCCCGCAGACCGCCCCCAGCCCGGGCGCGACCTCGGGCGTCGACGGTCATGACGGAGCCCGGCCCAACATCGTCTTCATCCTCACCGACGACCATGCCGCTCACGCCATCAGCGCCTACTCCGGCCGGGTCAACTCCACCCCGAACCTCGACCGGATCGCCGCGCAGGGCGCACGGCTCGACTCGCTGTACTGCACCAACTCGATCTGCACCCCGAGCCGTGCCACCATCCTCTCGGGCACCTACTCGCACATCAACGGCGCCGCCACGATCTACTCCGGCTTCGACTACCGGGTGCGCACGTTCCCGCAGGTCCTGCACGAATGCGGGTACCGTACCGCCCTGTTCGGCAAGTGGCACCTCGGCCATGAGGCGCACAACGACCCGCAGGGGTTCGACGAGTGGCGCATCTACCGCGGTCAGGGCGAGTACAACGATCCGGTCATGTACGGCATCGACGCCGCGGGGGAGCGCGTGGACGAGGTGGTCCCCGGCTATGCCACCGACACCGTCACCGACCTGGCGCTCGACTGGCTCGATCGCACCCAGGACGAGAACCCCGACGCCCCCTTCTGCCTTCTGCTGCACCACAAGGCCCCGCATCGCAACTGGATCCCCCACCCCCGCCACGCGGACCTCTACCCGCTGGACTCGATCCCCGAGCCGGACACCCTGTTCGATGACCACTCGGGCATGAGCCGCGCCGTCCGCGACGTGCGCATGAGCATCGCCGACGACCTCACGGAGAACGACCTCAAGCAGCCGATGCCGCCCGAGCTCGAGGGCGAGGAGCACCGGGAGGCTCGCACCCGTCGCAACTACCAGCTGTACATGCGCGACTATCTCCAGACGATCCAGGCGATCGACGACTCCACCGGCAGAGTGCTCGCCGACCTCGAATCCCGCGGACTCGCGGAGAACACGATCGTGGTCTACACCTCCGACCAGGGGTTCTTCCTCGGCGACCACGGCTGGTTCGACAAACGGCTGATGTTCGACCAGTCCCTGCAGATGCCGATGATGGTGCGGTGGCCGGCGCAGATCGCCGCCGGATCGGTGGTCGAGGAGCTCGCCACCAACGTCGACCTCGCCGCCACGCTGCTCGACGCCTGCGGCCTCGACCCCGACGAGTCGCTCCCGGACCAGCAGGGTCGCAGCCTGCTCCCGCTGCTGGACGGCACCGCCGACGATGCCACGCGCGGGGCCTGGCCGGACGCCATGTACTACCGCTACTGGGAGCACGAGGATCCCTCCCACCGCGCCCCCGCTCATTACGGCATCCGCACCAGCACTCACAAGCTGATCCACTACTACGGCGACGGGATGGGGGCACCCGGCTCCTCCGACGCGATCCGCGAGCCCGAGTGGGAGATGTACGACGTGGTCGCCGACCCTGCCGAGCTCACCAACATCGCGGACGATCCCGAGCATGCCGTGATCCGCGCCGATCTCGAGAAGCGCCTGGCCCAGCTGCAGGCCGAGGTGGGGGACCGGCCCTATGAAGGGCCGCAGACGCCGCGCCCGCAGTGGGGTCGGTGAACCGGGGTCGCGCCGTCGGCCTCGGCCCGCACCCGCCTCGGTCCACGTCGGCCCCGGCCCGAGCCGGCCTCGGCTCACGCCGGCCCCGGCCCGCGCCCGCCGCAGCCAGCCCCGGTCTCCGTGGCCCCTGCTGACCTCACCGAGCCCGGGGCAGCACCGTGCAGAACAGCGCGAGCACGGCGAGGACCCCCACGATCAGCATCCACGGCCCCAGGTGGATCCCCGAGAGCACCACGACGAGAAGTCCGGCCACCACGCTCACGGCGAGCACCATCAGCAGGCCTCGGCCGCTGAGCAGCCACGCCGAGCGATCGAACACCCCGTGGACCGGGATCGTCGCGGCCAGCGCGAAGGCTGCGTGGGAGACCAGCAGCGCGAGCCCCACCATCGCTGCCCGCAGCACCGTCAGATCCCCCTGACCGGCCAGGACCAGGATGATCACCGCCGGTGCCAGCAGCCCGACGTCGCTGTCCGGGCGGAACATCTGCACGGACAGCGAGATCGCGACGGCCAGCAGCACGAACACGGCCCCGACGTTCTCGGCCAGACCGCCCGGCATCGCGACGGACAGGGCCAGGAGCATCCCGGCCACGCCCAGCAGGCGCAGCACCCACTGCGTGCCGCTGACCTTCTGCAGCTCCAGCAACCGCCCTGCGATCGGATCGACCAGACCTCCCAGACGCATCACGACCTCCTCATCCGCGGCGCTGACCGCGCCGCCGACAGCGACAGCAGCACCGGGGCCAGCGAGGACGGGCCCTCCCAGGCCGTCACCGGGACCCCGGACTCGCGCAGCTCCCGCACGGTCCTCTCGCGCAGCAGGCGGCGCAGCGCCCACGCCTCCGGCCAGAACCGGTCCGAGACCTTGCCGTCCAGGCGCAGCGGCTTGCCCTTCAGCACGGACACGTCGCCGATGCTCGGCGGGAGCGTGTCCACGACGATGACGTCCGCCCCGTGCGCCACGAGGACCCCGATCTGCGCGATGGCCTCGGCGTGCAGCAGCGGGGAGCAGACCACCGTCAGGGTGCCGGGCCGCACCGTGCGCAGCCGACGGGCGGGGCGGGCGCGACCGTCCTCGCGGGTCGCCCGGGCGAGGGCGTCGGTGAGCACGCGCAGCTGCCGCGGTCCGGTGCCCGGCCGGATCGGACCGATCAGGTGCCCGATGTCGAACACCGAGACCCGATCGCCGGCGGTGAGGTAGTGCCTGGCCACCGCGGAGGTCGCCCGGATCGTCATGTCGAGGCTGGTGGGGGCGCTCTCGCCGCTCCAGGGGGCCGCGGCGACGTCCGCGATGGTATCGGTGACGAGCAGGACGTCGGTGTCCTGCTCGGTGAAGGTCGCGTTGGTGTGCAGCGTGCCGGTGCGGTTGGAGACGCGCCAGTTGATGCGGTGGAGCCGGTCACCGGGGCGGAACGCCCGCACCTCCGACAGGGCGGTGCCGTCGCCGCGCCGCCGGGACAGATGCATCCCGCTGATCCCGATCGGCGTCGGGACCTCCACGGGCGCTTCGAGCACCGTCGAGTGCGGGATCACCTGCACATCCAGCCGCGGCAGCCGCTGTTGGGCGCGGAATGCGCCGAAGGCATCGCTGACCAGCACGTGCACCGGCCCCACACGGATCCGACCCCACCGCTGAGCACTGACGCGCAGCCGGAGCGACCCGTCGCCGGCCGCGGAGCCGTGCCGGGGTGAGAAGCGGGAGTGGGGCGGCAGCGGGATCGTGGCCGCGGTCAGCACGCCCGGAGCGGTCCGGACCGAGACGGCTGCTGTACCGCCCTCCTCGATGGAACGGCGATTGGGTGTCACGGTGGCCGCCACCGTGCCGTGCTCCTCCCCGCGCGCGACCCGACGGGCGACGGCGACCAGCGTCCACACCAGCAGCGGCAGGCCGGCGAGGATGATCACCGGCCGTCCCACCAGAACCGCCAGTGCCAGGCAGGCGCACCCGATCACCGCAGCACGCACCAGCGCGGCGGTCGGCCTGGTCGGCACCCGAGGCGGTCCGGTCGGCCGACCGTGCGGCCCGGGCGGGGAGGTGGTCACGCCGTGGCGCCCGACGGGGCGCGGGCCCCGGCCCCTGCGCCGCCCGACGGGTCGTCCTCGGCGACCGGCACCGGGACCTGGTCCAGGACCGAGTCGACGACGCCCGCACCGGTGGCGTTCTGCAGCCACAGCTCGGGCTTGACCGTGACGCGGTGGTCGAGCGCCGGGTGGGCGAGCATCTTGACGTCCTCGGGAACGATGTAGGTCCGGCCCCGGATCAGGGCGAGCGCCCGGGCGCAGGTGATCAGGGCGAGGGTGCCGCGGGGGGATGCACCGACCAGGGCGTGCTGGTGGCTGCGGGTGGCGGCGACCAGTTCGACCGCGTAGTGGCCCACCGAGTCCTCGACGTGCACGTCCTCCACCGCGGCCTGGACCCCGAGCAGCCCGTCGGCGTCGAGTACTTCGGCGACCGTCTGGTCCTCGCGGCGGCGATCGATCCGGCGCGAGACGACGTCCCACTCCTGAGCCGCGGTCGGGTACCCGAAGGACAGCCGCAGCAGGAAGCGGTCCAGCTGGGCCTCGGGCAGCGGGTAGGTGCCCTCGTGCTCGACGGGGTTGGCGGTGGCCAGCACGTGGAAGGGCTGTGGCAGCTTGCGGGTGGTGCCCTCGACGGAGACCTGATGCTCCTGCATGGCCTCCAGCAGGGCCGACTGGGTCTTCGGCGGCGTGCGGTTGATCTCGTCGGCCAGCAGCAGGCCGGTGAACACCGGGCCGGGGCGGAACACGAACTCACCGGTGCGCTGGTCGAAGACCTCGGCGCCGGTGAGGTCCGCCGGCAGCAGGTCCGGGGTGAACTGAGCGCGGGTGAAGGGCAGGCCCAGCGCTTGGGCGAAGGACCGTGCGGCGAGGGTCTTGCCGAGCCCTGGCAGGTCCTCGAGCAGCACGTGACCTCCGGCGAGGATCCCGGTCAGCACCATCTCGAGGGACTCCCGCTTGCCGACCACGGCGGTCTCGACGGCATCGAGCACGCGCTGGGCGGCGGCGGTCGCCTCGGCAGGGGACAGGGGGGTGGGGTGATTCATCGATCCCTCTCCTCGCCGGCGGCGGCGAGCTCTCGTAGATAGCGGTGCAGGGTGCGTCGGTCGATGGGGCCGACGGGATGGTTCTCGGCGTCGGGATGACGGGATTCGGCGATCAGACGGGTCAGGCCGGCGCTGAGCGGCGGGGCCTCGGGGTCGTGGGCGCGCTCATCGGCGACGTCACCGAGGGTGCGGGCCAGCCCGCGCGAGGTCATGCGGCGCGAGGGCTGGGCACCGTGGACGAGATCCTCGAGGCGCCGCACCCGCATGTCCCGGGAGTGGGGCAGCGCGTAGTCGACGTCCAGATCCAGCTCGGGGGCGTCCAGCTCGTCGGCGCGTGACGCCTCCGACCGGGTGATCCACCAGATCGTCCCGCCGGCGAAGCCCAGCGCGATCGGCACCGGCAGCGGGATCAGCAGGTCGAACAGGGTGAAGACGCCGACGACGAGCAGGGCGATGCCGACGCCGACCCCCAGGCGCCACAGCAGCGGCAGCAGGTTCCGCATCATCCCGCCCCCTCCTCGACGCGGGCGTCGAGATCGGTGGTGAGACGGTCGAGCAGCTCGATCGCGTCCTCGCGGTCGGCCTCGACCAGCGGCTGGTCGTCGAACAGCGCCCGACGGTACAGATGGGCGAGCCGGTCCAGGGCGGAGCGGTCCAGCTGCAGGGTCGCCAGCACCGCCACCACGAATTCGAGGGTGGTCTGGGAAGGCCGACGTCGGACGCCGGCGGCGGCGATCGCCCGCTCCAGGGCCAGCCAGGCCGCGATCACCGCATCATGGGCCTCGACCACCGTCGACAGATGCCCTCGAGCGTCCTCGAAGGCGGCGCGGACCTGCGTGACGGTCAGCTCGTCCTCATCGGCCTCGTCGGCCAGGGGCGGTGCGGGACGGGCGAGCTGGCGCATCCGGTGGATCACCCAGGCGGCGACGATCGCGAGGATCACGCCGAGCACGATGAGGGCGGTGGTCACCGCGGTGCCCGAGCGGTCCGGGCGCGGGGGCTGCTCCGGGGGCGCGGCGGTCTCGAACGTCGGCATCTCCTCCGCCTCGCGGGTGACGAAGCTGGGCAGGTCCCGGGTGGCATCGCCGACGTAGACGGGGTCCCCGGCGCGCTCGGCGGAGGCACCGAGGGTGGCCAGGCCGAGCCCGCCCAGAGCGGCGATCAGCAACAGCACGGCGAGGAGGCGGCGATGCGGGCCGGCGGTGCCCCCGGGGCCGGTGCCGCCGGTCCCGCCGGTGCCGCCGTCCTCGCCGGTCATGTCGTCGGCCCCTCCGAGGTGCCGGGGGCGCCGTGCGGGGAGGCGATGATGATGGACTGCTCCCCGGCGATGCGGGTGAGGATCAGGGTGGCCGCCTCGTGCCCGAACCGGCGCGGTCGGAGCTTGCGGCGCAGCTCATCGGGCTCGACCGCCGTGCCGCGCTTCTTGATCTCGAGCACCCCGAGGTGATGCTCGCGCAGATAGGAGGTCAGCCGCTTCAGCCCGAACGGCATCACGTCGCGCACGGCATAGCCGCGGGCGAAGGGCGTGTCGACCCGGCGGTCCCCGGTGAGATAGGCGATGGTCTCATCGAGCGTGCGGGCTCCCAGCTCGGTGGCCAGGCACCCGATCAGGCCCGCGCGGATCACCGCTCCGTCGGGCTCGTAGAGATGATCGCCGAGCGCACCGGGCGCGGGATCGGGAATCGCCTCCGCGCCGCGGTCCAGGCGGTGCGCCCCGGCCCGGTCGATGAGAACCGCCGAGGAGGTCACACCCTCCCGGGCGAGCGGACCGAACCAGGCGGTGGCCTCGAGGACCTGCCCGTGGAAGGACAGCCACTGGGTCTCGATGTCGTGCGGGAGCGCATCACGGTCGATGCCGGGACCGAGCTTCGCGCCCAATGGCCCGGCCTCTCCGTCGCGGCCGAGGCGATGGGCGAGATCGATGACGGCCGACAGCGGTGGCTCGTACTCCTCGGGGTCGTGCAGCCGCCGCGTGCCGCTGCGGGTCGGGGCACGACGGGCCGGGTCCAGCCAGATGCCCTCGGTGTCGGTGGGGTCGTGGCCCTCGGCCCGGCCCAGATGCACCGTGGCCGCCGGGAAGGAGCGCAGGTTCATGGTGGCGACGGCGACGGCGAGCGGGTCGCGGTCCACGGCCCGCACCTGCAGGCCCAGGCCCGCCAGCGCCATGGCATCCCCGCCGATCCCGCAGCCGAGATCCGCGACCGAGGCGACGCCTGCGCGCTGGAAGCGCTCCGCGTGCATCGCCGCGACCGGCAGTCGGGTCGCCTGTTCGAGGCCGTGCGGTGTGAACAGCATCGAGGAGGCGAATTCGCCGAACTTGTCGGCCGCCCGTGCCCGCAGCCGCGACTGCGTCATCACGGCGGAGACCAGCTCCGGGGAATGGCCGGCCCCGCGCAGCCGGGCGCCCTGACGCAGGGCATCCTGCTCGCGGTAGGGCGGCAACGAGTTCAGCAGCGCCCAGCCGGAGCTCTGCAGGACCGGCTCGAGCGCGCGGACCGCGGCATCGGGATCGTCGAGGGGGCGCGGAACCATACCGACCAGGCTACCTGCTGGACATGTGTCCGGCATCACCGTCCATGGGGGCGGTCAGGCCTGGGCGTCGAGCACCAGCTTGCCGCGCGTGTGGCCGTCCTCGAGCAGACGATGGGCCTCGGCGATCTCCGCCAGCGGCAGCACCTGGGAGACCTCCAGCGGATAGCGGCCCGCACGGATCCCCTGCACCAGGCGGTCCAGGCGGTCCCGGCCCGGCCGGAGACGGGGCACCTTCGCCTCGACACCGCGCTCCTGCGCGGGGCTGAGGTCCGCCAGCGTCGGCAGGGTGACCACGAGGCCGCTGCCGACGACGTGGTCGAGGCTGGGCACGAAGGTCGAGTGATAGTGGGTGTCGAGGACGACGTCCACGCCACGGCCATCGGTCCGGCGGTGGATCTCCGCCTGCCAGTCCTCGGTGTCATAGGCGATCGGGGTCGCGCCCAGGTCGCGGATCCGCTCTGCGTTGGTGGCGCGCCCGGTGGCCCACACCTGTGCTGCCCCGGCCTCGAGGGCCATCGGGATCAGCAGCTGGCCCACCCCGCCGCTGCCGCCGTGGACGAGCACCGTCTGCCCGGACCGGATCCGTGCGGTGTCCTCGATGGTGGCGATCGCGGTCAGACCCACCAGGGCCAGCCCGGCCCAGCGAGGGAGGTCCGCGTCGTCGATCTCGTCAGGGATGGGAGCGAGCTCGTCGGCCGCGATCGCGATCACCTCGGCGGCCACGCCGCGATGATCAGCCGGTGCCCGCATGCCGAAGACGCGGGTGCCGGGGGTGAGGCCGCGGGAACCGAGCTCGGCATCATCGAGGTCCGACCCGGCGCTGAGCACGGTGCCGGCCATCTCCCGACCGGTGCCCGCGGGCAGCTGAAGATCCTTCGCCCGCCCGGACGAGCCGTCGCGGATCTTGTAGTCCAAGGGGTTCAGGCCGACGTAGGCGACGCGGACCAGCAGCTCTTCGGGCCCCGGCTCCGGAGTCGGGGCGTCGGAGTGCAGGGTCAGGACGTCGGGACCGCCGAAGCGATCGAAACGGATCTCACGCATGCCCCCATCATGCACCCCAGGACCCCCGCGTGGGCAGGTGCGCGAGTCGTGCGAGGGGGTGACGGAGGGCAGAGTCGGAGGATCGGAGGAGAGGGGCGCGAGATGGGGGATCATGGTCGGGTGCCCGCTCTCACGGCCCCGAGGAGGACCATGACCGACGCCCGTGTCGACCCCTGGCAATGGCGAGATCTGCTGCAGCGGGAGATCATCCTGCCGCGCGTGGGTCTCGACGCCCCGGTGCACGAGGCCGTCGGCGCCGTGCTGGACGCCGACGTCCACAGCCCCGAGGATCTCCCGGCTCTGCCGATCGCCGCGATGGACGGCTTCGCCGTGCGGCGGGAGGACCTGCAGGGGGAGGACGGCGTCCGCGGCGCGATCACCCTGCCGGTGAGCACCGAGCTCCCTGCCCGGCCGGGCGCGGTCGGCGCCCTCGCCCCGGGCACGGCCGCCCGCATCATGACGGGTGCGCCGGTGCCCCCGGGGGCCGACGCGGTCGTCGAGGTCGAGGCGACCGACGCCGACCCCTTCGGCCCGACGCCGGCCGCCGTCACCATCCGCCTCCAGCAGATGCCCGCTGCGGGCCGCCACATCCTGGCCGTCGGGGAGGAGGTCGCCCGGGGCGCGGTGCTCGCCCGGGCCGGGGACCGGGTCAGCGGCGGTCTGATCGGTCTGGTCCGCGCCCTCGGACTGCCGACGCTCCCGGTCCTGCGGTCACCGCGGGTCGCGGTCGTGGTCACCGGGGACGAGCTCGCGGGAGAGGACGCCGCCCCGGGGGCCGTGCGCGAATCGAACGGGACGATGCTCGGAGCCGCCCTGACCGCCGACGGCGCCGAGGCGCGGGCCCTGCACAGCGGCGACGACCACGCCCAGCTGCGCAGCACCCTGGATGTCGCCGCCGAGCGGTCCGACCTGGTGCTCACCACCGGCGGGATCGGCCACGGCGCCTTCGACGTGGTCAAGACGCTGCTGGGGGACCGGGGCGACGACACCTCGCGCTTCGAGCACCTGGCGCTGCGGCCGGGCGGCCCGCAGGGCGTCGGACGGCTCCCGGACGGGACCCCCATCATCCATCTGCCCGGCACCCCGGTCGGCGCGCTGGTCGGCTACCACCTGTTCGTCCGGCCGCTGCTCGCCGGCATCGAGGCCGCACCGCGTCGAGTGCGCCTCGGTGATGATGACCTGGGAGCAGAGCACTCGCGCCGCGGCGGTCTGCACGCACTGCCCGGCCGGCTGCGGCGGGACGCGGACGGCTCCGAGGTGGTCGATCTGCTGCCCGGCCGGCGCCTGGCACCGTACGGGCGGGCCGACGCGATCGTGCTCGCGGGGGCCGACGCGGGATCAGAGGTCGCGGGGACGGTTGAGGAGATCGGCGGCCGGGACGATGGCCGCGTGCTGATCATCCCCCTCTGACCGGGTGTCGTCCGACCGGGTGTCGTCGCCGTCCGACCGCGTGGTCACCGGACCGCGACCGGAGTGCCACCCGAGCTGATGGCGTCACGGGTACCGATGGCGTCACCGGTGCTGATGGCGTCACCGGAGCCGGTGAGGGTCGCCGCCCAGCTGCGCGGCGCGGGCCGCCTTCCGTCGGCGGGCCATCTCCCGTCGGGTGTGTCGTCGGCGGAGGAACGTCCGACCCCACGAGCCGACGAGGACGATCGAGATCCCCAGCGCTGCGCCGACGGTGAAGGCCAGGAGCCAGGCGCTGTAGAGCCAGCCCGCCAGGGGGATGAGAAGGATCGTGACCACGCCGACCGGCCATGGCCCGATGTCCGCATGGCTGAGGAGGTCGGCGGCGACGAGGGCGACGAGCACGCCCACCGCCAGCACGAGCAGGTGCAGGAAGGTCACGATTCGAGCATAAGGGGGACGCGGCCGTGCCCAGGCGTCCGCCGATGGGTCCCGCGACCGTCGGCGAGGGGCTATCGTGTCCGCAGTGCGGAACCGGGGAGACTTGGAGCACAACACGATGTATGGGAAGTCCGGGCGCACCGAGCCACGCAGGCGTGGCGGTGCGGGGGTCGGGGTCGCGTCGGAGCGGTCCTGTGCCGCGCCGGAGATGCCCGGGAAGAACAGACGGTATGGAGAGGAACGCCCACGAATGATCGTTAGTCAGTGGAGGAGACCGAGTGCTTAAGTTCGTCTCCATGCGGGTGCTCACCTACGTCATCCTGGCGTTCCTCGCGACGAGCTTCGCCTATTTGCTGGCGGCATCGTTGATGCACCCCGAAGAAGTGCTCTACCCCCCGATCGCGACGGAGCCCGTCCCTGAGCAGACTGCACAGCAGTACCTGAACGTCCGCAACGTCAACCCTGACACGCCGCTGTTCGAGCGCTATGCGAACTGGCTCGGCGGGCTGGTCCGCGGTGACCTCGGCGTCACCACCGGCACCAACAAGGCGATGGTCCCGGTCACGCAGGAGCTCGCCAACCGGATCCCGATCAGCCTCCGACTCGTGGTGATCGGCACTGTGATCGGTACCGTCCTGGGCGTCGTGCTGGGCATGATCGCCGCGGTCCGCCGTGATTCGCTCGGCGACCGCCTCTCGACCCTGCTGGCGTTCTTCATCCTCTCGCTGCCGACGCCGGTGATCATCCTGATCGTGCAGCAGGCGAACCAGGGGGTGATGGACGTGACCGGTTGGGGACTGCCGGCGATCAATCCGATCAATCCGCTGCTGGAGGCCGGATCCTGGGAATCGATCAGGTATCAGATCAAAGCCCTGGTGATGCCGACGATCGTGCTCGCGGTCACCGCGGCGGCGTCGTACTCGCGGTACATGAAGGTCACCACCCTCGACGTGCTCGGCAGCGACTATCTGCGCACCGCCCGAGCGAAGGGGCTCACGCGGGGCAAGGCCATGACCCGGCACGGACTGCGCATGGCGCTGATCCCCATGGGTCAGTACTTCGCCTTCGCCGTGGGGGCCGCGTTCTCCGGCTCGCTCTTCGTCGAGCTGATGTTCAACTGGCAGGGGATCGGACGCTTCGCGATCTCCTCGATCGGCATGGCCGACGTCAACGGCACTGCCGGTGTGGTGCTGTACACCGCGGTCCTCACCCTGCTCTCCGCCACCTTCGCAGACTTCTTGCAGGGTGCTCTCGACCCCAGGATTCGGTGACACCATGACGAACCCTTCTGACATGCGGTCGACCGACGACGTGTCGGAGCTGCATTCCAGCACCGACCCCGAAGCCAACCCGGTGCTCGGAGCCACGGTCGACGGTCCCAGCGGATCCGACCCCCATGAGGGCCCCACCTCGACGATGGGTCGCGGTGAGCTGCTGCGGCGTCGCTTCTTGCGCAACCCCAGCGCGTGGATCGGTCTGAGCGTCTTCACGCTCCTCGTGCTGGTGGCGATCTTCGGTCCGATGTTCTACCAGTACGGACCGTTCGAGCGGGATCTGCGCAATGCCCTGACCGGCCCCAGCGGGTACCACTGGTTCGGGGTGAACGAGAACGGACTGGACATCTTCGCGCGCACCCTCCAGGGTCTTCGCATCTCGCTCGTGATCGGCCTGGGAACCGCGGCGCTGACCTCGCTGCTGGCGCTGATCGTGGGCATCACGGCCGGGTTCATCGGCGGCAAGGGCAAGCTGGGCGCTCTCGGCGACGGCGCGCTCGTGAACCTGATCAACCTGTTCCTGGTGGTCCCCTCCCTGCTGCTGCTGATGCTCTTCAGCCCCGCCCTGCAGCGGGCCTCCTGGCTCTGGATGATCCCGCTGCTGGCGGGCTTCGCCTGGATGCTCACGGCTCGCGTCCTGCGCGCCATGACCCAGCAGCTGGTGCGCACCGAGTATGTCGAGGCCGCGCGCTTCATGGGCGTGAATCCGATCATCACGATGGTCCGCCACATCATCCCCAATGTCGCCAGCTGGATCATCATCGACACCACCCTCGGTGTCAGCGCCGCCATCCTGGGGGAGACCGGGCTGTCGTTCATCGGCTTCGGCATCCAGTACCCGCAGGTCTCGCTCGGCACGGTGCTGCAGGACTACAACATCTCCGCGCCGTACACCTGGATGCCGCCGGCGGCGATCCTGGCGGCCCTCGTCATCTCCATCAACCTCATGGGCGAAGCCCTTCGCGATGCCCTCGACCCGACCAGCGGCTCCAGCCGCCTCTGAGAGGGACCTGAATGTCCGATCCGATCCTTTCCGTGCGGGACCTGAGCGTCTCGTTCCCCTCCGAGTACGGCACGGTTCGAGCTGTGCAGAACCTCAGCTACGAGGTGCACAAGGGCGAGGCCCTCGCCATCGTCGGCGAGTCCGGATCCGGGAAATCCGTCAGCTCGCTCGCGGTCATGGGGCTGCTCCCGCGCAACGCCACGATCTCCGGCGAGATCGAGCTGATGGGCCGGGATCTGTTCGCGCTGAACGACAAGCAGCTCGCGCCGCTGCGCGGCAACACGATCTCGATGATCTTCCAGGACCCTCTGTCGGCGCTGACGCCCGTGTTCCAGGTCGGCCAGCAGATCGCCGAGGTGGTGCGCATCCATCACCCCGAGGTCTCGGCCTCGAAGGCGGAGCATCGGGCGGTCGAGCTGTTGGAATCGGTGGGCATCCCGAACCCTGCGCGGCGTGCGAAGCAGTACCCGCACGAGTACTCCGGCGGGATGCGCCAGCGGGCGATGGTCGCCATGGCGATCGCCAACGAGCCCGAGATGATCATCGCGGACGAGCCCACCACGGCCCTGGACGTGACCATCCAGGCGCAGGTGATGGACCTGCTGAAGTCGGCGCAGGAGATGCTCGGCGCGGCGACCGTCCTGATCACCCACGACATGGGCGTGGTAGCCGGCTTCGCCGACCGGGTCCTGGTGATGAAGGATTCGCTGATGGTGGAGACAGGAGACGTCGACGACATCTTCTATCGGCCCCGGGAGCAGTACACCCGGGACCTGCTGTCCGCCGTGCCCCGTGTCGACCTGGCCGATGCCGAGGGCAGCCAGAGCGTCGCCGGCTCCGCGCTGAGCGCCTCCGCCGGCAACGATGCCGAGTACAACGAGCGCAAGAAGCCTCGCGATGAGATGGCGACCGTGCTCGAGGTCGAGGACCTGCACCGGATCTACCCGATCACCAAGGGAGCGATCGTCCGCCGCAAGATCGGGGAGCACCGCGCGGTCGACGGCATCTCCTTCGACATCCGCGAGGGAGAGTGCCTCGCCCTGGTGGGGGAGTCGGGATGCGGCAAGACGACCACGCTGATGGAGATCATGCAGCTGAGAACGCCGCAGAAGGGCGCCATCCGCATCGACGGCATCGAGACCGGCTCCCTCACCCGCGCGAAGCGCCACGCCCTGCGGTCCGACGTGACCATCGTCTTCCAGGATCCGATGGCGGCCCTTGATCCGCGCATGCCGATCGGCGACATCCTCAAGGAGCCGATGCGGGTCCAGGGCTACAGCGCCGAGCGGATGGACGAGCGGGTCGACTGGCTCCTGCGCACCGTGGGCCTGCTCTCCGAGCACGCCGCGCGCTTCCCCGCCGAGTTCTCCGGCGGTCAGCGTCAGCGCGTGGGGGTCGCCCGGGCCCTGGCCTGCGACCCCAAGCTGATCGTGCTCGACGAGCCGACCTCCGCCCTCGACGTCACGGTCCAGGCCGGTGTGCTCGAGCTGCTGGCCGATCTTCGTCGACGCCTGGGCGTGAGCTTCCTGTTCGTCTCGCACGACCTCTCCGTGGTCCGGAACATCTCCGATCGCATCGCGGTGATGCGCGAGGGCAAGATCGTCGAAATGGGAGATACCGAGGACGTCTTCTCGAATCCCCAGCACGAATACAGCAAGGAGCTGCTCTCCTCGGTGCCGATTCCGGATCCGGAGATCGCCCGCCGGCGCCGGAAGAGCGTGATCGATCGCCGTGCCTTCGAACACACCGAGGAGGGCGCGGCTGACGGCGAATCTGCCATCTGACCAGCCTGGAAGTTCGACGAGGCGGCCGAGGAAGAATGTGGGCCGCCGGATTCTCATGCCATTCGTGAAATGGCGCTGAAAACGCGCCGTGAATCGTTATGTTGCGAACCGGTAACAGCCCTTGTCGGAGGTGTGTTCCAGGTCGCTCTCGTGCCTAGACTGGGTGCACCGCGCGGCGGGCGCGACCATGGTGGTCATGCCTCGACGCCGCACGCAGGTCAAGGATATCGAGCGGGCACGACGGTCTCGTCCCCCGCGAGTGAAGGAGAAAACATGCGTTTGACGCGGCGATCGATGCTGGGGGCGACGGCCCTGACCGTCTCGATGGGGGCGCTGGCGGCATGCAGCCAGGACCCGGGGAACGGTGGTGGCGGAGCCTCCGACGGGGGTGGCGGCGGGGGCGAGAAGATCGCCTCCGATGAGAACGACATCAACGCCATGGAGCGCGATGAGCTCGGGGAGGGTGGCGCCCTGCGTCTGGCGAACAATGCATTCCCCGCCAACTGGAATCCTTTCCATTCGGATGGCAACGAGGCCAACACGAGCGACATGCTGCGCGCGATCTTCCCCCTGGAGGTGTGGACCTCGGATGCAGCGGGCGAAGTCGGGCCGAACCCTCACTACCTGAAGCGTCTCGAGCTCACCTCCGAGGATCCCCAGGTCATGGAGATCGAGCTCAACGAGGGGATGTCCTGGTCCGACGGCACGCCGATCGACTACACGTCGGTCGAGAACGTCTTCACGACGATGAACGGCTCCAAGAAGGAGTACGGCATCGCGTCCTCCGAGGGCTATGACCTGGTCGAGAAGGTCGAGCAGGGCGACAGCGACCTGATCGCCGTGGTGACGTTCAAGGAGAAGTACGCGGATTGGAAGGGACTGGCGGGGGCCATGCCGGATGCCCTCGCGGAATCCGCTGATGCCTTCAACACCGGCTGGCAGGCAGAGCCCCTCGTCACCGCTGGTCCGTACAAGATCGGCAAGATCGACGCCGCGAACAAGACCGTGCTGCTCGAGCCGGACGAGAACTGGTGGGGCGACAAGGCGCTGCTCGAGCAGGTCCTGTTCACGACGATCGAGGACCCGGCCGCCACGGCGACGAGCTTCCAGAACGGGCAGCTCGACGTCATCGAGACCACGGTGCCTGCGACCTACTCGGTGGTCGAGCCGATGATCGGCAATGGGGCCAGCATGCGGAAGGCCGCAGGTCCCGACTGGACGCACATCACGCTGAACGGCACCGAGGGCCGCCCGCTGGCCGACCAGTCCGTGCGCCAGGCGGTGTTCCGTGCCATCGACCGCGAACAGGTCTTCCTGTCGGTCAACGCCACCATGCCCTACCCGGACGATTTCGAGCAGCTGAACAACCACATCCTGATGACGAATCAGGAGGGGTACAAGGACAACTCCGGCGATTTCGGTGCCTATGATCCCGAGGCGGCGAAGAAGCTGCTCGAGGACGCCGGGTACACCATGGAGGGCGACGTCGCGACCAAGGACGGCGAGCCGCTGGAGATCACCTACGTCTACAACGACGGGTCGAAGACCAACGAGGCCGTCGTCCCGGTCGTGAAGGAAGCCCTGGCCGCCGTCGGGATCACCATGAAGGTGCAGAAGGTCCCGCCGACGGACCTGTTCTCCCAGTACGTCATCCCGGGCGAGTTCGACCTGACGCTGTTCGGCTGGGTCGGGACCCCGTTCCTCTCCTCGTCAGACGCGATCTGGAAGACCGAGGGCGAGCAGAACTTCGGGAAGGTCGGCAATGCCGAGACCGACGAACTGGTCGAGAAGGCCGTGATCGAGACCGACGAGGACGCCCGGATCGATCTGATCAACCAGTACGACGCGAATCTCTGGGAGCTCGCGGGAACGCTGCCGCTGTGGCAGGCCTACGACTTCTTCGTCCAGAACGACGACCTCGCGAACTTCGGCGCGTGGGGGTTCCAGTCCCCGGACTGGACCAAGATCGGCTACGTGAAGGGGTCGGCGAAGCTCGAGGGCTGAGCGGACCATTGACGGAAGGGCCTCGAGCGGAGACGCTCGGGGCCCTTCCCGCATGTCTGTGCCCGAAGGGCGATGCTGTCGTGCCGTCAGCCGCCGGCGAAGGGTGGCAGCACGTCCAGGCGGTCTCCCTCGGCCAGCGCCCGATCGTGGTCCGTGCAGGCGACGCCGCCCACCAGGAAGCTCGAGCGGCCGATCACCTGTGCGGCCTGCGGGGAGGCGGTGGAGAGCAGGTCATCGAGCGCGTCCTGCAGGGTGGCGCCGTGCACGGTGGTGGACTCGGCCCCGTACTCGGCCGCGGCTCCCGCGAACAGCTGCACTGCGATCGCAGGGGCGGGGGTGGGGGCGGTGCGTGCCGGCCCGGTGGTGGGCGCGGCGGACGTCGTGTCCGTGGTCTGCTGCGTCGTCTCGTCCATGGTCTCTCCCTGCTCAGCCGCCGATGGCGCTCATCGGTCGCTCGGGCTGGACGAAGTCCTCCCGATCCATGCCGTGACCGGCCTTCTTGCCCCAGTGCGCGGCGCGCCAGATGTCCGCGATCGCTTCGTCGTCGGCCCCGGAGCGCAGCGCGGCGCGCAGATCGGTCTCCTCGCGGGAGAACAGGCAGGTGCGCACGCGCCCCTCGGCGGTCAGCCGGGTCCGGCGGCAGTCGGCACAGAAGGGACGGGTGACCGAGGCGATGATCCCGACCCGTCCGCGGTGGTCGCCGGAGGCCCGTTCGCGCACCTCGTAGAGCTCGGCGGGGGCACCGTTGCGGGCCTCGTCCACCGGCGTCAGACGGAAGCGCTCGGCGAGCAGGCCGTGGACGTCGGTCGCGGTGAGCATCGAGGTGCGGTCCCAGATGTGGTCCGCATCCAGCGGCATCTGCTCGATGACCCTCAGCTGCAGGTCGCGGGTCAGGCACCAGTCCAGCAGCTCGGGCAGCTCGTGGTCGTTCACTCCCGGCAGCAGGACGGCGTTGACCTTGATCGGGTCCAGACCCGCCGCGCGGGCGCCCTCGATCCCGGCCAGCACGCGGTGCAGCAGGGGCCGGCGGCTGAGCCGTTCGAAGGTCTCGGAGACCACGGAGTCCAGCGAGACGTTGATGCGGTCCAGGCCCGCGTCCCGCAGGCGCGCGGCACGGTGGTCCAGGCCGATCGCGTTGGTGGTCAGCGAGATGTCCGGGCGGGGGTCGAGAGCGGCGACGCCGGCGATGATCTCCTCGAGATCCGGGCGGGTCAGCGGCTCGCCCCCGGTGAAGCGCACCTGCTCGATGCCCAGGCGCTGAACCCCGATGCGCACCAGATGGACGACCTCCTCGGCGGAGAGCATCTGCTCCTTGTTCAAGAAGGTGAGCCCCGAGGCGGGCATGCAGTAGGTGCAGCGAAGATTGCAGAAGTCGGTCAGCGACAGGCGCAGGTCCGTGGCCTCGCGGTCGAACCGGTCGGCCAGGGCGGGCGTCGTCGGTCGGTCCGAGGTGTCCGGCAGGTCCGTGGCGGTCTCGTCCGTCGTGCGCGGCTTGGGCATGCCCAGGGAGATGCGGCGGGATGCCATGGCACCGTGCTCCTCTCGCGACGCGGGTGTTCCTTCAGGATAGGCCCTTCGTCGGGGATCGTCGGGGCAGGACCTCGGTCTGGGCTCCATGCGGCGGTCCCCGTCGTGTTCCCCGCCGTGAACACAGCAGCCTGCCCGCGCGCCATACTGGGGAGGGACCGCTCGAGGACGGCGGGGACCGGTTCCACCTCCAGGAGCACACGCGACCGGTGCGACCTCCAGGACGACAGGAGACTCTCACGATGGCTGCTGGCGAGCGCATCCCCCTGGCCGATCATGCGGCCGACGCCCGGGCGCTGCTCGCGGCGGCGCGGCGTCGTGTGGTGGAGCGGCTCGACGGCGAGCTCGTGGGACGGGTGGCGGCGACCGAGATCCGCGCCCGCGTCGACGTTCCCGGGCACGACAACTCCCAGATGGACGGCTACGCCCTCGCGAGCGCGGACGTCTCCGAGGCAGGGGGAGCGGTCTCCGGCGGGGCCGCGCTGACACTCCCGCTCGGTCCGATGATCGCCGCCGGCGATCCTCCGGGCGAACTGTCCGCCGGGACGGCGCGACCGATCATGACCGGCGCCCCGATCCCCGTCGGCGCCGACCTCGTGATCCCCGTCGAGGAGAGCGCCGCCGGCCGCTTCGAGGCTGCGGGGGCTGCGGGGGTTGAGGGAGCGGGGGAGGAGCGTTGGAGCACGGTGACCCTCACCCCGCGCTCCGCCGAGCCCGGCCGCTTCGTGCGCCGTCGCGGCTCCGACACCCACCGCGGGGACACCGTCCTGCGCGCAGGACAGGTGCTGACCCCGGCGCGACTCGCCCACCTCGCCGCCTGCGGGGTGGCCGAGGCGGAGATCGAGGACCGGCTGCGCGTGATCGTGCTGTCCACGGGCAGCGAGGTCGCCGTCGGCGGTGCCGCCCCCGTGGCCGGCGGCGTGTTCGACGCCAACGGTCCGGGGCTGTCCGCCGCTCTTCACGAGGCCGGGGCGGAGGTGGTGCATCAGGGCGCGGTGCCCGACGACGCGGGGGAACTGGTCGCCCGGTTGCATGAGCAGGTCGTGTCCTACGACGCCGACCTGATCGTCACCAGCGGCGGCGTCAGCGCCGGAGCCTTCGAGGTGGTGCGCCATGCGGCCGTCGGCGACGGCGTGACCATGGCCTTCCCGACGGTGGCGATGCAGCCCGGCGGACCGCAGGGCATCGGCACCCTGGACCTGCCCGAGCGCCGGGTGCCGTGGCTGGCCTTCCCCGGCAACCCCGTCTCCGCGCTGCTGAGCTGCGAGCTCATCGCCCGGCCCGCTCTCGGGGCCCCGTCCCGCACGCGGCTGCGCCTGCCCCTGCGGCTGGAGGCCCCCGAGCCCTCCCCGTCGGCGCTCGAACAGTACCGCCGCGCGAGGGTGCTGCCCTCCGGCGCCGTGCGCCTGGTCGGAGGGGCCTCGTCGCACCTGATCGGCGGCCTCGCCGCCGCCGACGCCCTGGTCATCGTCCCCGTCGGCACCGACGCCATCGATGACGGGGACGTTCTGGACACGCTGCTCATACCCGGAGGAGACCGATGAACGACCTCTCGCACGTCCGCGCCGACGGCTCCGCCCACATGGTCGACGTGACCAGCAAGGACGCCACGTCGAGGGAGGCGACCGCCCGCGCCGTGCTGCGCACCCGGGCCGACGTCGTCGATCGCATCGCGAGCGGCGACCTGCCCAAGGGCGAGGCGCTCGCGACCGCCCGCATCGCCGGGATCATGGGCGCCAAGCGCACCAGCGACCTCATCCCGCTGTGCCACCCGCTGCCGCTCAGCGGCGTCGGGCTCGACCTCGTCCCTCGCGAGGACCGCGTCGAGATCACCGCACGGGTCCGTACGAAGGGCGTCACCGGCGTGGAGATGGAGGCGCTCACGGCCGCCTCCGTCGCGGCGCTGACCGTGTACGACATGATCAAGGCCGTCGACCACCTCGCCACCATCGAGCAGGTGCAGGTCCTGGCCAAGTCCGGCGGCAAGAGCGGCCCCTGGCACCGGGAGGAGGGGAGGCCATGAAGAAGATGCCCGCCCAGCGCAGCGACGAGGACTGCGTCCAGCGCGAGGACTCGCAGCAGGCTCCGGCGCTGCGCGGCAGCGCACGGATCATCATCGCCTCGACCCGCGCCGCCGACGGCACCTACGAGGACCGCACCGGTCCTCTGCTGGAGACCTGGCTGCGCGGCCGCGGACTGGATCCCGTCGACAAGCAGGTCGTGGCCGACGGGCCCGAGGTCGGTGCCGCGGTCCGGGAGGCGCTCGAGGCCGGCACGGACCTCGTGATCTCCTCCGGCGGCACCGGGATCAGCCCCACGGACGCCACTCCCGAGCAGGTGGCCCCGCTGATCGACCGCGAGATGCCCGGCGTGCTCGAGGCCGTGCGCCGCCGCGGCGCCGAGACCGCCCCGACCGCGCTGCTCAGCCGCGGCGTCGCCGGGATGGCTTCGGACAGCTTCGTGGTCACCCTGCCCGGCTCGCGCGGCGGGGTGCGCGATGGGATCGCCGTGCTCGATCCGGTCCTCGACCATCTGCTCGACCAGCGCGACGGGGGTGGGCACGAGGCGGTCGCGGATCCGACTCGCGGCGCCGCGCCCTTCGCCGGCGACCGCGACCCGCTCCGCATCGCCGAGGATCCCCCGATGGGCGGCGCGGCGGCGCGCGTGCGCCGGGCCGAGCTGGACGAGGGCGAGATCTCCGTGGCGCAGATGGTCGAGGCCGTCACCGACCCGCGCTGCGGCGCGATCGTCACCTTCGACGGCGTGGTCCGCGATCACGACGGAGGCCGCGACGTCGACCGCCTCGAATACGCCGCGCACCCCGGCGCCGCCGAGGTGCTGCGCGAGGTGGCCCGGGAGATCGCCGAGCGCTATCCCGACACCCTGGTGGCCGTCGCCCACCGCCACGGACCGTTGGAGATCGGGGACAGCGCCCTGACCTGCGCCGTGGCCGCCCCGCATCGCAAGCAGGCCTTCGTCGCCTGCGACGACCTCGTCGACACTGTCAAGCAGCGCCTGCCGATCTGGAAGCACCAGGTCTTCGACGACGGCGAGACCGAATGGGTGGGGGCGCTGGGCTGATCGAGGCGGTGCACCGGGACGGCCACCCAGCCGCCCCGGCGCGTCACCGCTGCGACACCTGAGGTCGATACGGTGCCCCCATGCGCATCCTCCACCTCAGCGACACCCACCTCTACGGCGATCCCGCGGCGCGGCACTACGACCGCATCGACACCGCCGCGGCCCTGCGCGGGCTCCTCGCCCGGTGCCGGGACGTCCCGGACCTGGACGCGATCATCCATACCGGCGATGCGTCCGACGACGGCTCCGCGGCCAGCTACCGCCTGCTGCACGAGATCCTCGAGCCGTTCGCCGCCGCGAAGGATGCCGAGCTCGTGATCGCGATGGGGAACCACGACGACTCCGAGGTCTATGGGGAGACCATCGCCCTCGGCGACCGCGGCACCACCGTGCAGGACCGCGTGGTCCCGCTGCCGGGCGGCCGGCGGGTCGTCGTGCTCGATACGAGCGTTCCCGGCGCCGGATACGGGCATCTGGACCCGGAGCAGCTCGTCTGGCTGCGCGAGGTCCTCGCCGAGCCGTCCGCGGCCGGTACCGTGCTGGCGCTCCACCATCCGCCGCTGGCCGCGGCGACTCCGCTGCTGCGCGCCCTCGAGCTCGACGGGATCGACGAGCTCGCCGGCGTGCTCGAGGGGTCCGACGTGCAGGTGGTGCTCTCGGGCCACTACCACCACGAGATGACCGGGCAGATCGCGGGGATCCCGGTCCATGTGGTCCCCGGGGTCACGAATGTCGTCGATCCCGTGACCGCGGGGGAGCGGGAGCAGGCCCGCGCTCTGACCGGCGTCTCCCTGGTGGAGCTCGGCGCGGGAGCACCCCGGGTGATCACGTCCGTGCTGCCCCATGCCGGGGACACCCTCGCGGACCAGGACGTCCCGGTCTACGACTTCGGGCCGGAGCAGGTCACCGCGATCGTGCAGGCCGCAGGACGCTGACGGGCCGCAGGACGCTGACGGGCCGCAGGACGCTGACGGACCGCAGGACGCCGGCGGACCGCAGGACGCTGACGGGGCGCAGGACGCCGACGGACCGCGAGCCTCGGGGACGCCGCGCCATCGGCTGAGCACGCGGCCGGACAGGGGTGAGCCCCCGTCGAGAGAACCCGTGGGGGCTCCGGGCGATGGTGCCGGGTGGGCTCGATCAGCGGACGAAGCCGATGGGCCCCTGGACCCGACGAGCCTTCAGCATCGCGGTGTTCTCGGCGCCCAGGCGCGAGTGACGGGTCGCCTGCGCGCGCTCGATGTCGTGGCTCTGCCTGCGGTCCGAGAATCGGCCCAGAGCGGAATGGAGGGTGCGGAAGATGGCCATGTGATCGGTCCCCTTCGGTGCGGTCGGACGTGGACGCGCGGGCCCTGGATCGCAGGTGCTCCGGCGCGGTGGACACCACCAGTTCTATCGCGACGCGAGCGCAGTGTCAGCAGGTGGGATCGTTCTGGTTGCCAGACTCACAATAAGCATGTGACCTGGTGCGCAGAACGTGGAATCGATGAGGGTGGGCCGGTGGTGCCGCAGGTTCAGGGGTTGCTCGGGGCCTCCCCGCACCGGTCCCGCGTCGGCTCCGGGGTGCCCCCGGCTGCAGCGGCGCTCCCGGGATCGAGGCGTTGACCCGGGCTCGGATCCGAGGAGCGGAGGCTGTCCGACATGGTGGCCGCGTCGAGCGCCGACCCCGACGCGCGGCCGCCGGTTTAGCACTCACCTTGCACGAGTGCCAGAGCGGTCTTAGAGTTGTCCTCGTTGGCAGTCGACGGCCGAGAGTGCCAGAAGCTGCCGCAGAGGGATCCTCCTCGATCGGCACCGCGACGACGATCGGGACCGGGATCCCTGGACCCCGAACTCATACAGAGTCATCTCTTCATGAAGGAGTGAGCCGCATGTCGGTCTCCATCAAGCCCCTCGAGGATCGCGTAGTCGTCAAGCCGCTCGAGGCCGAGCAGACCACGGCCTCCGGTCTGGTCATCCCGGACACCGCGAAGGAGAAGCCCCAGGAGGGCGAGGTCGTCGCCGTCGGCGCCGGCCGCTTCGACGACAAGGGCGATCGCATCCCCATGGACGTCAAGCTCGGCGACAAGGTCGTCTTCTCCAAGTACGGCGGCACCGAGCTGAAGTACGGCAACGAGGAGTACCTCGTCCTGGGCGCCCGCGACATCCTCGCGATCATCGAGGCCTGAGCACATGGCCAAGGAGATCATCTACGACGAGGATGCACGTCGCGCGCTCGAGCGCGGTGTCGACAAGCTCGCGAACACCGTCAAGGTGACGCTGGGCCCCAAGGGCCGCAACGTCGTGCTGGACAAGAAGTGGGGCGCCCCCACCATCACCAACGACGGCGTGACCATCGCCCGTGAGGTCGAGCTCGAGGATCCCTACGAGGACCTCGGCGCTCAGCTCGCCAAGGAGGTCGCGACCAAGACCAACGACGTGGCCGGCGACGGCACCACCACCGCCACCGTCCTCGCCCAGGCCCTCGTCCACGAAGGCCTGCGCAACGTCACCTCCGGTGCCGCTCCGGCGGCGCTGAAGCGCGGCATCGAGCAGGCCGTCCAGGCACTGTCCGAGAAGCTCGGCCAGATCGCCCACCCGGTCGACGGCAAGGAGCAGATCGCCTCCGTGGCGTCCGTCTCCAGCCAGGACCGGGAGATCGGCGAGCTGCTCGCCGAGGCGTTCGACAAGGTCGGCAAGGACGGCGTCATCACCGTGGAGGAGTCCTCCACCACGGCGATGGAGCTGGACTTCACCGAGGGCATGCAGTTCGACAAGGGCTACATCTCCCCGCACTTCGTCACCGACGCGGACCGCCAGGAGGTCGTGCTCGAGGACGCCCAGGTGCTGCTGCATCAGGGCAAGATCTCGGCCGTGGCCGACATCCTGCCGCTGCTGGAGAAGGTCGTCGAGGGCAACAAGCCGCTGTTCATCATCGCGGAGGACATCGACGGCGAGGCACTGTCCACGCTGGTCGTCAACAAGATCCGCGGCGCCTTCAAGGGCGCGGCCGTGAAGGCTCCCGCCTTCGGCGATCGTCGCAAGGCGATGCTGCAGGACATCGCGGTGCTCACCGGCGCCCAGGTCGTCACCGCCGACCTCGGCCTGGACCTCAAGACGGTCGGCCCCGAGGTGCTCGGCCATGCCGGGCGCGTCGTCGTCACCAAGGACTCCACCACCATCGTGGGCGGCGCCGGTGACGATCAGGCCGTGGCCGATCGCGTCTCGCAGATCCGTGGCGAGATCGAGAACACCGACTCCGACTGGGATCGTGAGAAGCTCCAGGAGCGCCTCGCGAAGCTGGCCGGCGGCGTGTCCGTGATCAAGGTCGGGGCTCACACCGAGGTGGAGCTCAAGGAGAAGAAGATGCGCATCGAGGACGCGGTCTCCGCGACTCGTGCGGCCATCGAGGAGGGCATCGTGGCCGGCGGCGGCAGCGCCATCGTCCAGGCGTCCTCCGTGCTCGACGGCGACCTCGGTCTGACCGGTGACGAGGCCGTGGGCGTGCGCGCCGTGGCCAGTGCGGTCGTCCAGCCTCTGCGCTGGATCGCCGAGAACGCCGGCGAGGAGGGTTACGTGGTCGTCGAGAAGGTCAAGGAGTCCCCGGTCGGCACCGGCCTGGACGCCGCGACCGGCGAGTACGTCGACCTTGCTGCGGCCGGCATCATCGATCCGGTCAAGGTCACCCGGTCCGCGCTGCGCAATGCGGCGTCGATCGCCGGGATGGTCCTGACCACCGAGACCCTCGTGATCGAGAAGAAGGACGACGAGGACTGATCACCGGATCACTCCGTGATCCGATCCGGGCGGACCTCTGAGATCGCTCGGGATCAGTTCGCACATGTGATGCCCCGCCGGGTCCGCCCGGCGGGGCATCACTGCGTCCGGGGGCCGGCCGGCGCCGGTGGGGCTCGTGCTCGAGTGTGCGACGCGGCGCTCGGTCCGAACGGGACCGGCAGTCTCCCGGCAAGGTACGGGAAACGATTGACCGTACTGGTCACGGCGTCGTGATCCTTGTCAGGGTGCTCTCTGCTGGTATTCCGTCGACGGTGATCCTACGGTGATATGGCCGGGTACCGGTGGGACGACGACGCCTGTCACATCACCCGGATCCTTCCAGGCCGCCCGTCGGGCCCCGAGGTCGTGTGCGCTCATCCGGTATCCCTCCCGAGCTGTCGACCCGAAACGGAGGAATTGCGTGAGCGAGCGCCGCACGTCGCACTCGTCCCAGGAGCATCCGAGCACGGAGGAATCCCTCCCTGCCCGCGGAAGCGGGGAGCGGGAGGCCGGTGAGCGGGAGGCCGCCGAGATCGCTCGGGGGAAGCTCGGCGCACAGACGCGCCGCGACGAGCGCGAGGAGCGGGAGTCGCGTCGATCCCCGGTCAGCCGGGAGGATCTCCAGAAGGGTCCCGCCGAGCTCGGCGGCGCCCGCGGGCCGCGGGTGAACAGGGTCGTGTTCCTGACCTCCTCCGCGATCATCCTGGCCTTCTCGCTGTGGACGATCCTGGCCCCGGACATGGCGGCGAGCACGATGCTGAAGGTCGTCACCTGGATCGCCGAGGACCTCGGCTGGTTCTACGTCCTGACCGTTACCATCGTGATCATCTTCGTGCTCTGGGTGGCGTTCTCCCCAGGAGGCAGGGTGCGCCTGGGGCCGGATCACGCCCGCCCCGAGTACAAGTTCATGACCTGGTTGGCGATGCTGTTCGCGGCCGGCGTCGGCATCGACATGCTGTTCTACTCGGTCACCGGACCGATCTCGCACTACCTGACCCCGCCGGATGCGGCCCCGGAGTCCGCGGCGGCGCTGCAGGACTCCGTGGTGTGGACGATGTTCCACTACGGCGTGGCCGGCTGGTCGATGTACTCCCTGCTCGGCATGGCCATGGGCTACTTCGCCTTCCGCTGGGGGATGCCGCTGTCCATCCGGGCGGCCTTGTACCCGCTGCTGGGCAAGCGCGTGCGCGGCGCCGTGGGCGACGTCATCGACATCTTCGCCCTGGTGGGCACCGTGTTCGGCGTCGCCACCTCGATGGGCATCGGGGTGGTGCTGCTCAATGTCGGCTTCTCCTGGCTGTTCGGCCTGCCGCAGGGCCTGGGTCTGCAGATCGCCCTGGTCCTCGTCGCGGTCGTGATGACCATCGCCGCCTGCACCTCGGGGGTCGACAAGGGCATCCGCGTGGTCTCGGAGCTGAACCTCTACAGCGCCGGGGCGATGCTGCTGTACATCGTGATCACCGGGAAGTCCTCCTTCCTGCTCAACGCCATCGTCGAGAACATCGGCCGTTTCGTGGCGACGCTGCCGGAGCGCACGATGCAGACCATGGCCTACGAGCCGGGCGGATCCGACTGGATGGCCGGTGCCACCCTCTTCTTCTGGGCGTTCTGGCTCGCCTGGGGGCCGTTCGTCGGCATGTTCCTGGCCCGCATCTCCCGCGGCCGCACCCTGCGCGAGTTCGTGCTCGCCGCGATCACCGCCCCGGTGCTGTGCGACCTGCTGGTGGTCACCGTGTTCGGCAACAGCGCGCTGGCCGTCGTCCTCGAGGACACCCCGGCCAGCCGCGCCTTCGCCCAGCTGGCCGTCGACAGCCCCGAGCTGGGCTGGTACGCGCTGCTGGAGATGTTCCCCGGCGCGCCGTTCCTCATCGGCCTGGCCACGCTCTCCGGGCTGCTGTTCTACCTGACCAGCGCCAACTCCGGCGCACTGGTGATGAGCAACTTCTCCTCGACGATCCCCGACCCCGGCCAGGACGGGGCCAAGTGGCTGCGCATCTTCTGGGCGCTGCTGACGGCTCTGCTGACCATCGCCATGCTCACCGCCGGCGGCGTGACCACCATGGAGTACGCCACGCTGATCTTCGGCCTTCCCGTCACGGTCGTCGCCTATCTGGTGATGGCGAGCTTCTCCAAGGCGCTGCGGATGGAGCGGGCGGAGCTGGAGGGGCGCGTGCTGCGTCGGGCCGACGTCGCCGCCCACGGCGGGTTCGCCCCGGAGAAGTCGTGGCGCCAGCGTCTGGCGAACCTGCGCGCCTACCCCTCCACGCGCTCGGTCGCCCAGTTCTCGCAGGAGACCGTCGCCCCGGCCCTCGAGGACGTCTCCCGCGAGTTCGTCGAGCAGGGCTACCCGGCGGAGACGATGTCGGTCACCGATGCGGGCACGAGCATCTCGATCAACACGCTGATCATCCACATGGGCGCCGAGCGGGACTTCATGTACCGCGTCGCCCCGGTCGAGACCCCCGTGCCGACCTTCGGTGCGAGGGTCGCCCAGGAGCGCACGACGTACTAGCGCCTGGACGTGTTCACCCAGACCGGAGCGGAGGGGTACGACGTGGGCGGACTGACCCGCCAGCAGATCATCAACGACGTCCTGGACCGCTACGAGAACCACATCCAGTACCTCAGCTACGCCGCAGAGGTGGGCGGCGCCAGCGTGCTCACCCCGAGCACCCTCGGCAACGTCCCCCTCGACGTCACCGAATGATGCCGCCGGTGTGACGGGTGCCGATCGCCTCCGGCGGACGACACAGCGACCGACCTGCGGTGAAGGCCGCCGGACTGTCGCCGCCGCGGCTTAAGATGGGCAGGTCCCTGAATGCCGATGGTCGGAGGAGCAGTGGTGATCAGCAGCCCCGATGCCATGCGGTCCTCGGACCATGACGACCGGCCCACCCGGACCTTCGGCCCACCGGCCGGAGTCGTGCTCGGCACCCTGGCGGCCGGGGTGGTGTTCGTCGTGGTTCTCGAGTTCCTGGTGATCATCAGCTTCGTCGGCCAGCGCCTGTGGAATCACCCCGCCCTGCTGCACGACGTCGTGTTCACCGTGCCGCTCCTGCTCTGGGTGCTCGTGGCCGTGGTCTCCTCCCTCGTGTGCCTGCGGGTCCTGACCGCATGGCTGCAGATCGACGAGCAGGGGTTCGAGCTGCGCAGCCTCGCCCGGCGCACCCGCAAAGCCGGATGGGATGAGGTGGGTCGGGTGATCGCCGTGCGGGACATCGACCGCGGCGCGACCCCCGCGGAGATGCTGGATGCCCCCGCGACCGCGTACGACGGCGTCTACCTGCTGGATCCGGCCGGGCACCGGATGCTCGCGGTCTCCAGCCGCTTCTTCGGGCCCCGCGCGCAGGACATGACCCTGCATCGTGCCCGGGAGGCCGGCGTGCGGATCGACCACATCGACGCGATCACCACGGCCGATCTGCGCTCCCAGGCACCGCAGGCCCTGAGCTTCATGGACCGCCATCCCAACCTGCTGCTGCTCCTGCTGGCGGTGTTCTACATCGTCCACAACGTGCTGACCTTCGCCGTGTGGGGGCTGTGAGCGCGGACGTGCCCTCCGGGAGGCCGGGCCGTGCGGCGCGGCGACGGGCGCGCCGGCGCCCCGCGCCGCTGCCCCAGCGGGAGGGACTGGACCCGGTGCGCTGGGTCGTGCCACCCGAGGCTCCCGCGACAGCCGGCGCCCTTGCCGCGCTGGCCGATCGCTTCCCCGCGCTCGCCGACCCGGCCGCGACCCCGCTGCGCGAGCGCTTCGACCGCGGGGATGTCGTCGACGCCGACGGCCATGCATGGAGGGCCGAGGATCCCGTCGGCCCCGGCCACGAGCTGTGGTTCCATCGGGAGCTGCGTGACGAGCACGTGCCCGAGGTCGACCTGGAGATCCTGCACCGCGACGAGCATCTGCTGGTGCTCGACAAACCCCACGACATGGCGACCATGCCGCGCGGGGCGCACGTGCTGGCCAGCGCGCTGGTCCGTCTCCGGCGCAGCACCGGCATCGGGACCCTGGTACCGCTGCACCGCCTGGACCGGCGCACCGCCGGGGTGCTCGCCTTCGGCATCCGTCCCGAGGAGCGGTCCGCCTATCAGCAGCTCTTCGCCCGCGGGGTCGCCCGGAAGGAGTACGACGCCTGCGTGCGCCCCGAGCCCGGAGCGCGGATCCCGACCACGGCGGGGGAGCAGGCCGTGCTGCGCGACCGGTTGGGCAAACGTCACGGACAGCTGACCGCCCAGGTGCTGGCGGGGGAGCCGAATGCGGAGACGAGCCTGGAGGTCGTCGATGTCGCAGCGGACGGCACTACGACGCTGCATCTGCGACCACGCACCGGACGCACCCATCAGCTGCGCCTGCAGCTCTCCGCCCGGGGCGCCCCGATCCTCGGCGAGGACCTCTACCCGCGGCCCGTCGAGCCTCCGTCGATGCCGCTCCAGCTGCTCGCCCGCTCGCTGGCCTTCACCGATCCCGTCACGGGCCAGGAACGGATCTTCCGCAGCGGCCGGACGCTGGCAGCGGCGCGGTGAGCGTCCGCGGCGCCCCGTACTCTGGATCGGTGACCGCCCCGCAGAGCCCCGATGCCTCCGCCCCGGAGCCCGCGCCGCGGCGCTCCCGGGACGGCGCCGTGATCATCGGGCCGACGATCCTCGCCCGCTACCGGCCGGGCGCGCTGATCGGGCTGCCGCTGGTGGCGGTGCTGCTGTCCCCCTTCGCCGGGGCAGGGCTGCAGCAATGGCGCGCGGGTCGGGTCCGGGACGGCCACGACACCCTGCTCGAGCAGCTCCTGGCGCCGGCGGCGATGCAGCTGCTGATCGGCGCCCTGCTGCTGTGGGCGCTGTTCGCGCTGTGGGCGCTCGTGCCGCTGCTGATGACCCATCGCGTGGTGCGCTTCGATCAGCGAGCCGCGACGCTCGTGCTGCGCAAGGGACTGCGCAGCGCGGACCGGGCCGGCCTGGCCGACGTCGACCACGCGGTGGGGGAGCCGGAGCGGGGGAGCATGGCGCTGATCGGCCTGCGCGGTCCGGACGCCGAGGGCGCGCAGACGCTGCGGCAGTGGGTGGTGCCGGAGGTCGGCTGGGACTCGGCATCCTTCGACGGCCTGCGGGTGCTGCAGGCGGCAGCCGGGCTGAGTCCCGCCCCGCCGCGGCTCGAGCTGGTGCTCGAGAACCGCCGCCGCCGGGTCGCCCGCAGCAACCGCGAGCTCGCCGACCGGCTGGGCATGCCGTGGCGACCCGAGTACGAGCACGACGAAGCGGCCTTCCGGGCCGAGTTCGACCGGATCCGCCGGGTGCTCGGTGGACAGGAGCCGCCGCGGAAGGGCGACCCCGAGGGCTGGTGACGCCGGGGCTCAGAAGGCGGCGCGCAGCACCAGCACCACGACGGCGCCGATGCTCGCGGCCGCCGGCAGGGTGATGATCCAGGCGAGGAAGATCGGACGCATGAGCTTCCAGTTCGCCGCATGGTTCACGATCCCGACGCCGAGGACGGCGCCGATCAGGATGTGGGTGGAGGAGACCGGAAGCCCCAGCACGGAGGCCAGCAGCACGACGCCCGCGGCCGCGAGCTCCGCCGCGAAGCCCGAGGACGGGTGCATCGAGGTCAGCCCGGTGCCGACCGTCGCGATGACCCGACGGCCGACGAACCAGAGCCCGGAGACCAGGGCGACGCCGAAGGCGGCGAGCACCGCCGTGGGCACGGCGGCCTCCTCGGAGATCTCTCCGGTGCTGAGCACGTCGAGCACGGCCGCGAAGGGCCCGACAGCGTTGGCGATGTCGTTGGCCCCGTGGCTGAAGGCGAAGGCCGACGCGGTGAACACCTGCATCCAGCTGAACATGATGAAGGTCGCGCGGGAGATCGACTGCTTCTTCAACGCCCGGGCGAACACGGTCACCGCCATCCACACGCCCATCGCGACCATGATCAGCAGGAGCACTCCTCCGCCGATCGAGATGTCCAGCCCCACGTTCTTCAGGCCCTTGAACACGAGCATTCCCGCGATCACGACCGCGGCCCCCGCGGCGAGCGGCGGGACGCGCTTCTCCAGCGCGTGATATGCCGCCTTGCGCTCGACCTTGCGGGCCGCCTTGCGCTCCTTCTTCGTCAGCGTCGAGGCATGCTGGGCGAGCTCGGCACCGGGACCGCCGGGGGTGAGGTCCAGCGCCGCGGACTCGGCGAAGGCGCTCTGCTGGAGCTCGCTCACGCGCTCGTACCCGGGGACGTGACGGCCGTCCTCCTCATCCGCCTCGTCATCGTCCTCATCGTCCTCGTCGTCGTCGAATCCGCGAGAGCCCAGGGCGATCGCGCGCGAGGCCGGGGCCAGGATGTGGCGCTTGATCGCGCCGAAGAGCAGGAAGGCGGTGACGCCGCCGAGCAGCGGGGAGAGGATCCAGGAGATCGCGATCTTGCCGATCTCGCTCCACTGCACCATCTCCAGGCCGCCGGTACCGGTGACCAAGCCGGTGGTGACGGCGGCGCCGACGATGCCGCCGATGATCGCGTGCGTGGTCGAGACCGGCCAGCCCATCTTGGTGGCCAGCAGCAGCCAGACGGCGGCGCCCAGCAGAGCGGACATCATGATGTAGGCGAAGGACTGCGGATCCATGTGCATGCCGTCGATGTCGACGATGCCGCTGCGCACGGTCTCGGTGACGGAGCCGCCGGCGAGGACGGCCCCGGAGACTTCGAAGACGGCGGCGACCAGGAGGGCCTGCTTCATGGTCAGCGTCCCGGCTCCGACGCTGGTGCCGAAGGAGTTGGCGACGTCGTTGCCGCCGATGTTGAAGGCCATGAACAGGCCGAAGGCGATCGCGAGGATCAGCAGGAGGGCGTTGACCTCGCCGCCGGCGTGGGTGAACGACCAGATGGTGAAGGCGACCACGGTCGCTGCCGTCATCAGGCCGGCGCCGAGGTGCCAGTTCCGATCGGGGCCGAGGAACCCACCGGTCACCGGGGCGTCGGAATGCTGCTGGACGGGCGTGGGGGACATTGTCGAGCTCCCGGGATGAGGAGGATCGGGACGGTGGGCCGCAGTCGGACCGTCGCAGGGGCCGACGCCACTGTAGGACACCGTTCGTCCATCGCGAATCCATGCGGCCCGTGCCCGGAGGAGGACACCGGTGGGACCTGCGCCGTCGGTGCGGCGTGTGATTCAGCCCTCGTCGGCCCCGGATCACGGGGTGATGCCCCGCACGCTCGACATCACTGCAGGTCGTGTCGACGTGGCGGGTCGGTGCTGTGATGAGCAGGACTGCACGGGCGGCGCTCGCGCCGCTACCATCGGTGCATGACGAGCGCGGATCCCTTCGGTTTCATCGGACTCACCTACGACGACGTGCTGCTGCTGCCCGGGGAGACGGACGTGATCCCCTCCGAGGCGGACACCTCCACTCGGCTCACGCGGGAGATCAGCCTGAAGGTGCCGCTCGCGAGCGCCGCGATGGACACGGTCACCGAATCCCGGATGGCCATCGCCATGGCCCGCCACGGCGGCATCGGCATCCTGCACCGCAACCTCTCCATCGAGGACCAGGCCCATCAGGTCGACCTCGTCAAGCGCACCCAGACCGGCCGCATCACCAACCCCGTCACCATCGGCCCCGAGGCCACCCTCGAGGACTTCGACGCCGTCTGCGGCCAGTACCGCGTCTCCGGCCTGCCCGTCGTCGACCCGTCCGGGCTCCTGCTGGGCATCTGCACCAACCGCGATCTGCGCTTCATCCCCGTCGCCGAATGGGCCGGGACCCGGATCGCCGACGTCATGACCACCGAGCTGTTCACCGCTCCCGACGACGTCACCAGCGAGCAGGCCACGGCCCAGCTGCGCCGCAACAAGCGCGAGCGGCTCCCGCTGGTCGACGCCGACGGCCGCCTCACCGGCCTCATCACCGTCAAGGACTTCGTGAAGTCCGAGCAGTTCCCCGACGCCTCCAAGGACCGCCAGGGCCGCCTGCTCGTCGGCGCCGGCGTCGGGTTCTTCGGCGACTCCCTCGAGCGGGCCGCGGCCCTGCGGGAGGCCGGGGTCGACGTGCTCGTGGTCGACACCGCCAACGGCCACGCCCGTCTGGCGCTGGAGATGATCCGGACCATCAAGAACGACCCGCACTTCGCCGGCGTCCAGGTGATCGGCGGCAACGTCGCCACCCGCGCCGGCGCGCAGGCCCTGGTCGACGCCGGGGCCGACGCCGTCAAGGTCGGCGTCGGGCCGGGGTCCATCTGCACCACCCGCGTGGTCGCCGGCGTCGGCGTCCCGCAGGTCACCGCGATCTACGAGGCCGCCAAGGCCTGCGGCCCCGCCGGGGTCCCGCTGATCGGCGACGGCGGACTGCAGCACTCCGGAGACATCGCCAAGGCCCTGGTCGCCGGGGCCGACACCGTCATGGTCGGGTCCCTGCTGGCCGGCACCGAGGAGTCCCCGGGCGAGGTGGTGCTCGTCGGCGGCAAGCAGTACAAGGCCTACCGCGGCATGGGCTCCCTCGGGGCGATGGCCTCGCGCGGCAAGGAGTCCTTCTCGAAGGACCGCTACTTCCAGGCCGACGTCGACTCCGACGACAAGATCGTCCCCGAGGGCATCGAGGGCCGCGTCTCCTACAAGGGGCAGCTCGGCTCCGTCATCCACCAGCTCGTCGGCGGTCTGCACCAGTCGATGTTCTATGTCGGGGCCGACACCGTGCCCGAGCTCAAGGAGCGCGGGAACTTCGTGCGCATCACCGCGGCCGGGCTCAAGGAATCCCACCCCCATGACATGGCCGCGATCATGGAGGCCCCGAACTACTCCTCGCACTGAGGACGCTGGCGCGGGCCCGGGTGGGCGATCCGCCCTCCCGGGCCCGCTGCGTCGGAAGGTCGTCCCCAGGGAGTGGTCGTCCCCAGTGAGGGATCGACCGTCGGTCCGCCCCGATACGCTGGGTCCATGACCATCAGCACCGCTTCCTGGATCGATGCCCCGCTGCTCGGCTTCGACACCGAGACCACCGGCACGAACGTGACCTCCGATCGGATCGTGACCGTGGCCCTCGTGCACTCGGTCGGTCCGGGCCGGGAGAACGAGACCGTCGCGACCTGGCTGATCGACCCGGAGATCGACATCCCCGAACCCGCTCAGCGGGTCCACGGCATCAGCACCGAGCATGCGCGGGTGAACGGCATGAAGGCCGCGGAGGCGCTCGAGGAGGTCGTCACCATGATCGCCGACGCCCTGAACCAGGACGTCCCGCTGGTCGCCTTCAACGGCAGCTTCGACCTCGCGATCCTCGAGAACGAGCTGACCCGCCTCGGCCTGCCCACCCTCGCCGCGCGCCTCGGCCACGACATCGCCCCCGTGATCGACCCGCTGGTGGTCGACCGCGGCGTGGACCGCTACCGCAAGGGCAAGCGCACCCTCACCGACCTCATCGCCCACTACGGCTGCGAGCAGGACGGTCGCCTGCACACCGCCGACGTGGACGTCTCGGCCACCCTGGACGTGCTGCGCGCCCTCGTGCTCGCCCATCCGAAGCTCGCCGGCTCCGCCCTGCCGGACCTGCATCGCGAGCAGATCGCCTGGCACCGCAGCTGGGCGGAGAACTTCAACCAGTTCCTCCAGAAGAAGGGCAAGACCCCGGACGTCAGCACCACCTGGCCGCTGTGAGTCGGGACCTGGTCGTTCCGAGCCGGGCCGACGGTAGACTCCCTCTGTGATGAGCGAGATCGAGATCGGCCGGAACAAGCGCGGACGCCGCAGCTACGCCTTCGACGACGTGGCGGTGGTCCCGTCCCGGCGCACGCGGGACCCCGAGGACGTCTCGACCGCCTGGCAGGTGGACGCCTATCACTTCGACATCCCGATCTTCGCCGCCCCCATGGACTCCCTGATGTCGCCTGAGACGGCGATCCAGCTCGGGGAGCTCGGCGGTCTCGGAGTGCTCGACCTGGAGGGCCTGTGGACCCGCTACGAGGATCCGACCCCCCAGTTCGACCGGGTCGTCGGGGCGGCCGACGATCAGGTCGTCGACGTCATGCGAGAGATCTACGCCGAGCCGATCAAGCCCGAGCTGATCCGCGATCGCATCCAGCAGCTGCGCGACGCCGGCGTCACCGCCGCCGGGTCGCTGTCCCCGCAGCGCACCCAGGAGCACTGGCGGACGGTCGTCGACGCGGGTGTGGACCTGTTCTTCATCCGCGGCACCACCGTCTCCGCCGAGCACGTCTCGACCGGCCGCGAGCCGCTGAACCTCAAGCGGTTCATCTATGAGCTCGACGTCCCCGTCATCGTCGGCGGCTGCGCGACCTACACCGCCGCCCTCCACCTCATGCGCACCGGCGCCGCCGGCGTGCTGGTCGGTTTCGGCGGCGGCGCGTCCCAGACCACCGAGGAGACCCTCGGCATCTCGGTGCCGCTGGCGAGTGCGGTGGCCGACGTCGCCGCCGCCCGCCGCGACTACATGGATGAATCCGGTGGCCGCTACGTGCACGTCATCGCGGACGGCGGCCTCGGCCGCTCCGGCGACCTCGTCAAGGCCATCGCCTGCGGCGCCGACGGGCTGATGGTCGGTGCGGCGCTCGCCCGTGCCGAGGAGGCGCCCGGCCGCGGCCACCACTGGGGCAGCGAGGCGCATCACCCCACCCTCACCCGCGGCCACCGCGTGGACGTGACCACGGCGGCGCCGCTGGAGCAGATCCTCTTCGGGCCCTCCCTCGGGGCCGACGGCACCACCAACCTCGTCGGTGCCCTGCGCCACGCGATGGCCACCACCGGCTACACGGATCTCAAGGAGTTCCAGCGCATCGAGGTCGTCACGACCGTCTGACGAACGGGCGGGGCCTCGCGAGGCCCGCAGGAG
The DNA here is from genome assembly GCF_017876515.1 of Brachybacterium fresconis. Lineage (NCBI taxonomy): Bacteria > Bacillati > Actinomycetota > Actinomycetes > Micrococcales > Dermabacteraceae > Brachybacterium > Brachybacterium fresconis. The sequence goes on from NZ_JAGIOC010000001.1 coordinate 3,998,197, forward strand.
CACTCAGGACCGCACGCGGGCGATGATCCCCCAGATCAGCAGGGCGAGCGCGAGGATGCCCAGGACGATCGGGATCACCAGACCGACGCCGAAGCCGACCAGGGTCCCCATCAGACCGATGTCGGCGACCGCGACATCGCTGACACCCTCGCAGGTCATCGTGACCTCCTGGTCGGAGGTGACCTCGACGGTGCCGATCGGGGTGTACTCGGTGCCGTCGACCGTGGTGGGCACCATGGACTCGTCATCGGGCGCCCAGACCACGTCGGAGCCGCCGTCGGCGGTGCACGAGGCCGATCCGACGTCGGAGGTCGGGACGTACACGTAGTGCAGCGAGGACAGCGAGGCGTCGAACGTGCCGGTCGATCCCCCCAGCGATACCGGCGTCGCGGAGAGCAGTGCGATGAGGGCGACGACGAAGCCGGCGACCAGCGGCATCACGATCAGCCCGATGCCATTGGCGATGATGCCCAGGCTCCCGAAGATGATCCGCTTCAGTCCCCGCTTCTTGCGCGGTGGTTGATACGTGCCGTAGGACGCCTGGTATGTCATCTGTTCCCCCTGAGTATGTCGTGGTCGATCCTCAGCAGGATACGGGTCCGGCAGCGATTCCCGGGATGGGGAGAACTCCCCAGCGGATCCCGCTCAGGCTCTCTCGCGGGCGACCGCGGCGGCCTGCTGCGCGATCGACAGCTCCTCATTGGTCGGCACGATCATCACCGTCACCGGCGAGTCCGGGGTGGAGATCACGCGCGCCTCCTTGCTGCGGGCGGCGTTGGCCTCCAGGTCCAGCTCGATGCCGAGGCCCTCGAGACCGCTCAGCAGGCGCTCGCGGACCATCGGGACGTTCTCGCCGATGCCGGCGGTGAAGGTCAGCACGTCCAGGCCGCCGAGCACGAAGGTGTAGGAGCCCAGGTACTTGCGCAGCCGGTGCACATAGACGTCGGTGGCCAAGATCGCGGCTTCGTCCTCGGCCTCGACGGCCGCCGTGATGTCGCGGAAGTCGCTCATCCCGCACATGCCCATCATCCCCGAGCACTTGTTGAGGATGTCGTCGATCTCGGCGGGCCCGTACCCGGCGCGCCGGTGGAGGTGGAGGTAGATCGTGGGGTCGATGTCGCCCGTGCGGGTGCCCATCACCAGGCCCTCGAGCGGAGTGAGCCCCATCGAGGTCTCCACCGCCCGGTCCCCGCGCACCGCCGAGGCCGACGCCCCGTTGCCCAGGTGCAGGACGATCTGGCGCAGTCCCTCGACATCCCGCCCCTGTGCGGCGAGACGCTCGGAGACGGCGGCCGAGACGTACTGGTGGCTGGTGCCGTGGGCGCCGTAGCGGCGCACCTTGTACTCGGTCGCGATCTCCCGGTTCAGGGCGTAGTTCGCGGCGGCCTCGGGCAGCCTCGTGAAGAAGGCGGTGTCGAAGACGGCGATGTGCGGGACGCCCGGCAGCAGGGCCTGGGCTCCGTCGATCCCCTCGACCGCCGCATAGTTGTGCAGCGGGGCGAGCTTGCCGAGATCGTGGATGTCCCATCGCACCTGCTCGTCGATCAGCACCGGCTCGGCGTAGCGGGCGCCGCCCTGGACCACGCGGTGGCCGACGGCGCGGATCCGGTCCTCGCTCAGTGCCAGGTCCACGTCCTCGAACAGCTGCTGGACGATCCGCATCGCCTCGACGTGGTCGGGGACCGGGCCGGTGAACTCGGACTCCTTCTGCCCGGCGGTGATCGACGCGGTGCCCTGGTCCTGGCCCACCCGCTCGACGATGCCGGCCGCGTCGACCGTCCCGTCGGCCGGGGCCAGCAGCTGGAACTTCAGCGAGGACGACCCGGAGTTGATCACGAGGACGCGGGCGTCGGCGGCGGTGTCGGTCATGGGGGTGTCAGCTCCTGGGTCAGCGATCAGTTCTCGGGCACGGCGGCGGTGCGGGCCGATTCCGCCTGGGCCTGGATGGCGGTGATGACGACGGTGTTGATGATGTCGTCGACGAGCGCCCCGCGGGAGAGGTCGTTGACCGGCTTGTTCAGACCCTGCAGGACGGGGCCGATGGCGATCGCCCCGGCCGAGCGCTGGACCGCCTTGTACGTGTTGTTGCCCGTGTTGAGGTCGGGGAAGACGAACACGGTCGCACGGCCGGCGACCGAGGACTCCGGCAGCTTGGTCCTGGCGACCGAGGCGTCGACCGCGGCGTCGTACTGGATCGGCCCTTCGACGTCGAGATCCGGCGCGGCGGCCCGGACCAGCTCGGTGGCCTCGCGGACCTTGTCGACGTCGGCCCCGGTGCCGGAGGTGCCGGTGGAGTAGGACAGCATCGCCACCCGCGGCGCGACGCCGAACTGCTCGGCGGTCGCGGCGGACTGCGCGGCGATGTCGGCCAGCTGCTCGGCGGTGGGATCGGGGTTCACGGCGCAGTCGCCGTAGACCAGCACCCGGTCCTCGAGCGCCATCAGGAACACCGAGGAGACGATCTGCGCGCCCGGCCTGGTCTTGATGATCTCGAAGGAGGGGCGGATGGTGTGCGCCGTCGAGTGCGTCGCCCCGGAGACCATCCCGTCGGCCTCGCCCATCTGCACCATCATGGTGCCGAAGTAGGAGACGTCCTGGATCCGCTCGCGGGCCTGCTCGAGCGTGACGCCCTTCTTCGCCCGCAGCCGGGCGTACTCGGCGGCGTACCGCTCGAGGTGCTCCGGATCGTGCGGGGAGACGACCCGCGCCTCGGAGACGTCGTGGCCCAGCTGGGAGGCCTTGGCCCGGATCTGGTTCTCCTCGCCCAGCAGGATCAGGTCCGCGACGCCGCGGGCCAGGATCGCCTCGGCGGCCGCGATGATGCGCGGCTCCTCGCCCTCGGGCAGCACGATCGTCTTCTTCTCCCCGCGGGCCCGGGCCAGCAGCTCGAACTCGAACATCATCGGCGTGACGACCTCGCTGCGGCTGACCTCGAGCGCGGCCAGCACGTCGGAGGTGGGCAGGTGCTCGGCGACCGCGCGGCGGGCCGCATCCATCTTCTGGGGACTGCCGGCGCTGAGGCGGCCCCGGGTGCGGGCCACCTTCACGGCGGTGTCGAAGGTCGACAGGTCGGTGGCGATCACCGGGAGGTCCTGCTGGACGCCGGAGACCAGACGGCTGACCTCCTCGGGGACGTCGTAACCGCCGGTCAGCACGATCGCGGACAGCGACGGGAAGGTGCCGGACTGCTGAGCCATGACCAGGCCGGGCAGCAGGTCGTAGCGGTCACCGGGGGCGATCACGGTGCAGTTCTCGGTCAGCCGGCTGAGCACGTTGGGCAGGCTCATCGCGGCGATCACGGTGCCGAGGGCCACGCGGTCCATCCACGACGGGTTGCCCTGCAGGAGCGTGCCGCCCACGGAGTCCTTCACCTCCTGCACGGTCGGCGCCATGATCACAGGGTTCTCCGGGACCACGGCGATCAGCGCTCCGTGGACCCGGGGGCCGACGGTGTCCCGGACGGCGTCGAGCGACTCGGCCTCGGCGCGGTTGACGACCACGGCGATCGGGGCGGCGTGGTGGGCGGTGAACTCGCCGACGGAGACGGCGGCGAGGGCCGCGATCTGGTCCGGGCTGCGGTCCAGGCCGGACAGCACGATCACCACGGGGGCGCCCATGTTCGCGGCGACCTCGGCGTTGAACGCCATCTCGGTGGGGTTGGCCAGGTCGTCGTAGTCGCTGCCGAGCACGACGAGCATCGAGTACCGCTCGGCCAGTTCCCGGTAGCGGCCCAGGATGCGCTCGTGCGCCGTGTCCGGGTCCGCCAGCAGCAGCTGGTGATCCACCCCGATGGCGTCCTCGTACTCCTGGTCGACGGCGGGGTGGGAGGTGAGCAGGTCGACCGCGTAGTCGCGGGCGCGGTCGGCCTTCACGACGGGGCGATAGACCCCGACGCGGTCGGAGCGGGAGGCGAGGGCTTCGAGCAGACCGAAGGCCACCATCGACTTCCCGGTCATTCCCTCGGGACTGGCGATATACACACTCTGGGTCACGCTCCTCAGCATAGGTCCGTGTCGGTGCGCGGCGTGACCGATCGCCCATCGTGCCGTCCAGGTGCGCCTCGTACGATGAGAGCATGCTCCGCACCGCTCTCCGTCCGCGCTTCCTCGGGCTGCTCGCCCTGATGGTGGTCGCGACGATCGTGTGCGGGCTGCTCGCCACCTGGCAGTGGGACCGGGCGCACCAGGCGATCACCGATGACGCCGACGGCGCGGAGCACCGCGGCGCCCTCGAGGACGTGCTCGACGTCGGCGACCCCGTCACCAACGCGATCGTCGGCGACATCGTCACCGCGACGGGGCACTACGAGCCCGAGGACCAGATCGTGGTCCCCGGCCGGCACATCGACGGCACCGATGCGGCGATCGTGGTGACCGCGCTGCGCGTGGACCTCTCCGACGGCTCCACGGGCTACCTGCCGGTGGCGCGCGGCTGGGTCCCGGCCGACGACCTCACCGGCGCCGACGGCGAGATCGATCCCGCCCTCGCCCCGCCGGTGCCCTCCGGCGAGGTCGAGGTGACCGGGCGCCTGGAGGCCAGCGAATCCGCCTCCGGGGGCGTCGAGAACGGGGTCGCCCAGGAGATCGCCACCACGATGCTGGTCAACGTCTGGGGATCGCCCATGTACGCCGGCTACGTCGCGCAGGTCGACCCGGGCGCCGGTCTGCAGCCGATGCCGGAGGCGGAGTCCACCTTCAGCAAGGGTCTGGACCTGCAGAACATCGGCTACTCCTTCCAGTGGGTGCTGTTCGGCGCCTTCTTCCTGTACCTGTGGTGGCGCTCCGTGCGCACCGCCCACCTCGACGAGCTCGCCGACCGGCGCGAGGCGATGGAGGAGTCCCTGCGGGGCTCCGTGCCCGACGCCGACGACGGTGACCACCGCGAAGTGGCGGTCGCCGGTTCGCCCACCTCCACTTCTCCGACCCCTGACAAGGACGTGTGACCCGTGCCCACCCCTCGACCGCTGGACGATGTCGCCTGCAGGACCTCCTTCGCCCGCTTCCGCGTGGCCTCCATCGTGGAGGGCATCGCGCTGCTGGTGCTCGTGACCATCATGGTCATGCGCTACGTCGTGTTCGGCGGAGATGCCTGGTTCACCTCGACCTCCCCGACGTGGGAGCACATCTCCTCCATCTGGTCCCCGATCCACGGCCTGATCTACATGATCTACGTGATCCTCGGCTTCGACCTGTGGCTGAAGATGCGCTGGGCCCTGCCGCGGATGCTGCTGCTGATGTTCTTCGGCGTGATCCCCGTGCTGTCCTTCTTCGGGGAGCGCTGGACCCACCAGCAGGTCGAGAACGACCTCCAGCGGCGCCCCACCCTGCAGGACGAGGCCGAGGCGACTCCGGGCACCTGACCGCCTTCGTCGGTGACCGCGCCGCACGGCGTGACGAGGATTGCGCTGTCGCGGTCCGGACCGGGGCTCCCGCGGGCCCTGCGCGCCCGTAGACTCGGCCTCGTGACCGACACCGACCAGCGCCCCGTCCTCGTCGTCGACTTCGGCGCCCAGTACGCCCAGCTCATCGCCCGCCGCGTCCGGGAGGCCCGGGTCTACTCCGAGGTCGTGCCCCACACGATGGACACGGCGACGATCCTCGCCAAGGATCCCCGGGCGATCATCCTCTCCGGCGGGCCCAGCTCCGTCTACGCCGAGGGCGCCCCGCGCCTGGACCGCGCGCTGCTCGAGGCCGGTGTGCCGGTGCTCGGGCTCTGCTACGGCTTCCAGTCCATGGCTGCGGCCCTGGACGGCACCGTCGCCGCGACCGGCGTGCGCGAGTACGGCGCGACCCGGCTCGCGTCCGTCGACGGCTCCTCCCGTCTGCTGGCCGAGCAGGACATCGAGCAGAACGTGTGGATGAGCCACGGCGACTCCGTGACCGCCGCCCCCGAGGGCTTCGAGGTCGTCGCGACCTCCTCCGCCAGCCCCGTCGCGGCCTTCGAGAACACCGAGAAGTGCCTGTTCGGCGTGCAGTGGCACCCCGAGGTCGGCCACTCCGATCGCGGCCAGGAGGTGCTGGAGAACTTCCTGTACCGCGGCGCGGGCCTGGAGCCGTCCTGGACCACCGGCAGCGTCATCGAGGAGCAGGTCGGGCGGATCCGCGCTCAGGTCGGCGAGGGCACCGCGATCTGCGGCCTGTCCGGGGGCGTCGACTCCGCCGTGGCCGCCGCGCTCGTCCAGCGCGCCATCGGCGACCGCCTCACCTGCGTGTACGTCAATCACGGACTCATGCGCCAGGACGAGTCCGAGCAGATCGAGCAGGCGTTCGGCGAGTCCACCGGCGGCGCCGAGCTGGTCATGGTCGACGCCGAGGAGCAGTTCCTCGCGGCGCTCGCCGGGGTCACCGATCCCGAGCAGAAGCGCAAGATCATCGGTCATGAGTTCATCCGCACCTTCGAGCAGGCGCAGGAGGACATCCTGCGCGAACGCGGCGTCATCGAGGGTGCCGGCGGCGACGCGCACACCGCCGCCCCCGGGCACAAGGCCTTCCTGGTCCAGGGCACCCTGTACCCCGACGTCGTCGAATCCGGCGGGGGAGAGGGCGCGGCCAACATCAAGAGCCACCACAACGTCGGCGGGCTGCCCGAGGACCTCTCCTTCGAGCTGGTCGAGCCGTTGCGCACCCTGTTCAAGGACGAGGTCCGCGCCGTCGGCTCCGAGCTGGGACTGCCCGACGACATCGTGTGGCGCCAGCCCTTCCCCGGACCGGGCCTCGGCATCCGCATCATCGGCGAGGTCACCCGCGAGCGCCTCGACATCCTGCGCGCGGCCGACGCCATCGCCCGCGCCGAGCTGACCGCCGCCGGTCTGGACCGCACCATCTGGCAGTGCCCCGTCGTGCTGCTGGCCGACGTGCGCTCCGTCGGCGTCCAGGGCGACGGGCGCACCTACGGTCACCCCGTCGTGCTGCGCCCCGTCACCAGCGACGACGCGATGACCGCGGACTGGGCCAAGGTGCCCTACGACGTCCTCAGCCGCATCTCGACCCGCATCACCAACGAGGTCAGCGAGATCAACCGGGTCACCCTCGACATCACCAGCAAGCCCCCGGGGACCATCGAGTGGGAGTGAGCGGGGCCTGAGGCCCGGACCGGGCCGAACCCGCGCCGCCGTCAGCCCTTGACGGCGCCCTCCGAGAGCCCGGAGATGAAGTGGCGCTGGTTGAACAGGAACACCAGCAGCACCGGAATGGTCACGATGATCGCGGCCGCCATCAGCGGTGCGTACTGGATGTTGCCGCTCTGCGTGAATCCCGTCAGCGCCAGTTGCACGGTCTGGCTCCGCGGTGAGGACGAGACCACCAAGGGCCACAGCAGATCGTCCCAGACCGCCGTGAAGGAGAAGATCGCGACCACTGCGATGATCGGTTTCGAGATCGGCAGGTAGATCGTCCAGAAGATGCGCAGCTCGCTCGCCCCGTCGATGCGGGCGGCCTCGGCGAGCTCTCGGCTCATGCTGCGGTAGAACTGACGCACCAGGAAGATGCTCATGGTTCCGACCAGGTAGGGGATGGCGAGGCCGCCGAGCGTGTCCGTCAGGCCGCTGCCGCCCCGGCCGAGGGCGTCGTTCCCGCCGGCGAAGGGCACGTGGGAGACCATGAGGAACAGCGGGATCAGCGTCACCGCCACCGGGATGGCGGCCGTGGACAGCAGCACGTAGAACACGACGGTGCTGCCCCGGAACGGCAGATGCGCGAAGGCGTAGCCGGCGGCCACGGCGATCACACAGTTCGACGCCACGGCGGCCAGGGCGACGATGACCGAGTTGAGGAACGCGCGGCCCAGGTTCCCGACGGTCAGGGCGGTCACGAAGTTCTGGAACGTCGGGGACGAGGGCCAGAGCTTCACGTCCCGGAAGGCCTCCTGCGCCGGGGTGAACGCCAGGGAGATCATCCACAGGAACGGGAAGAGGACCACCGCCGTCGCGATCAGCAGCAGCGCGATGTTGAGGGCCCTGCCCCGGTCGCTGCGCGTGACTCGCGGACGCCGTGCTTTCCGGTCGTCGAGGGTGCTGGTCATCGTTCACGCCCTCCTCTCAGGGCGATCAGCGTGAGACCGGCGATGAAGGCGAACAGGACGAACGCCATCGCCGATGCCGACCCCATGCTGGAGTACTCGAAGGCCTCGGTGTAGATCAGGTAGTTGACGGTCGTCGTGGAGTTCATGGGCCCGCCGGAGGTCAGCACGAAGATCTCGGCGAAGCTCTGCGAGAGGTAGATGATGTCGGTCGCCACCACATAGACGAGCATCGGCCGCAGGCCGGGCAGGGTCACGTGCCGGAAGCGGTGCCAGGCTCCGGCGCCGTCGATGCTCGCCGCCTCGTACAGGTGCCGCGGGATCGTCTGGAGCCCCGCCAGCAGCAGCACCATGTTGCTGCCCAGCGCCTTCCAGATGCGCATCACCGAGACGCCGTTCAGCGCGGTCGCCGGATCGTTCAACCACTTCTGGGGCGACAGATCGAAGGTGGCGAGGATGTCGTTGAACAGCCCGTTCTGCGAATACATCCACAGCCAGATCATGCTCACGGCCGTCAGCGAGACGATGTGCGGGACGTACAGCGCGGAGCGGAAGAGCCCGACGCCGCGGAAGGGACGGTTCGCGAGCATCGCCAGCACCAGGGCGATCACGACCGTCGGCGGGAGCACCTGCAGGGTGTACCGCGCCGTCACCCACAGGGCGTTGCGGAATCCGCCGTCGGCGAGCAGATCGGCGTAGTTGGACAGTCCCACGAACGTCGGGGCCCCACGCTGCAGAGGGGTGTACTCGGTGAAGCTGAGCACCAGGCCGTACAGCACCGGCACGATCTGGAAGACCAGCACGTACACGACGGCAGGGGCCACCAGGAGCATGCCCGCGCGGGCCATCGTGCGTTCCAGGGGCCTGCGGGGCCGACGGTCGCGTCGGCGGGAGTCGCTCTCCCGCGTCAGCGGCGGCGCGGGGCCCGCGGACGCGCCGTGCGCGCCGGCGGCCGTCACCTCTGCTCCCCCGCGACCGGCACCCATCTCCACGCGGCCCGTCCCCGGCGAACTGCTCTCGGCGATGGTGATCACGCTTCCTTCGCGATGATCTCTTCGAGTTCGACGGAGGCCTGGTCAAGGGCATCCTGCGGTGTCAGCGCCGCGTTGATCGCCTGCTCGAGGTACTCGGCCAGGGTGTCGCGGATCTGCGTCCACCCCGCGACGTTGGGATTGGAGCGGAAGTGCTCCATGTTCGCGACGGCGGACGCGATCGCCGGGGTCTCCTGGACGTAGTCGCTCTCGACCGCGGAGGCGCGCGCCGGGACGATCCCGACCGTCTCGGCGTACTGGTTGTTGTACTCCGTGCTCCCGATCAGCTGCATGAACTCCCAGGCCAGATCCATCTTCTGACTGTCCGGGTTGATCAGCAGGCCGGTCGCGGCCCCGCCGAAGGCGGCGGGCTCGTCGCCCTCCGCGAACGGCAGCACGTCCATGAAGCGCAGATCGAGATCCGGGGCGGCGGCCATGATCTGGGTCAGGGTCGCCGGATCCGTGAAGAGCATCGAGGTGTCCCCGGTCGCCAGGGGCGACTGCGCCGGCGGCAGAGCGTCCCAGGTGCCGCCGAGGTTGCTGTCGACGGGGGAGTCGCCCTGATAGAGGCTCACGTACCACTGAAGGGCCTCGAGCCCCTCCGGGCTGTTGAACTGCACGGAGGCCCCGTCCTCGGACAGCAGCCTGCCGCCGTGGGCCCACAGCAGGCTGGTGTAGGCCTGCTGCATGCCGGGCGGTTCGGCGCTGAAGACGATGCCGGCGCGCTCGAGTCGATCGCCGGAGCGGACGGCCAGGGCATCGGCCGCCTCGCGCAGATCGACGAGGGTGCTCGGCGGAGCGTCCGGGTCGAGACCGGCCTCCTCGAAGTGCGCGGCGTTGAAGGCCACCTGGCGTCCCGTGGCGGCGATCGGGAACATGTAGTGGGCACCGTCGACGACGCCGCTGTCCAGTCCGGTCTGCAGATCCTTGCGATCCGCCTCGTCCATCTGCTCGAGGCGCTCGTCGAGGGGCTCGATCCGGTCGTACTTCACCAGATCCGCCACGGCGGCGGGGCCGTGACCGTACAGATCCGGGCCGGTCCCCGAGGAGAAGCCAGCGTTCAGCCGCGGGGACATGTCCGCCCAGTCGATGAACGTGACCTTGGCGCCGCGGCCCGTCTTCTCCTCGAAGGCCGGGACCACGACCTCGGTGACGAAGTCCTGCTCGGTGGGCTGCACGCCCGGCCACCAGATGACGAGATCGCCGTCGGCGCCGCTGCCGCCTCCGGATCCACCTCCGCAGGCCGACAGCATCAGCGGTGCCCCGACGGCGGCGGTCGCGGCGGTCAGGAACGTGCGTCTGCGGGTGGGGAGCACGATGGGTACCTCTCGTTCCACTCAGAGTTGGTCGGCATTGGTCGGCATTGGTCGGCATTGGTCGGCATTGGTCGGCATTGGTCGGCGCTGGTCGGCGCGTCCGCCGCGGGGCTCACGCCCGTCCGCACCGGCCGCGGTCCGCACCGGGACCCGGCCCGATCTTCGGGTCGGATGGTCTCGGCTCGGAGAAGGCGTTACGTATTAGGTTCTGATCAGAACGATAGGCATGGTGCAGATCACAGTCAAGAGGTCGGCGTCCTGCTCGGATGTCGGCGGCGACGGGGTGCGTGCGGCATATGCGTCCGTGACCTTGGAGAGTCGGTGTGCCGCTCGAGTCCCCCGTCGACTCATCGGTCCTCCTTGAGGATCGCGGGGCTGCCGTCTACAGTCGATGCTGATACTTATACGAACCAGCGATTCTGCGAACCAGGAGGTGTCGGTGCGAGTACGCCAGCGCGATATCGCGCACGCCGCAGGGGTCTCCCAGGCGACCGTGTCCCTGGTGGTCAGCGGGCGCGCCTCCGAGGGAGGGGTCTCCGCCCGGACCCAGGAACGGGTGCGCTCGGCGATGGGGGACCTGGGGTACGTGCCCGATCCCGTCGCGCAGTCCCTCCGGGGCGGTCGCAGCGGATTGATCGGAGTCTTCACCTACGAGCCGGTCTTCCCGGCGACGCCCGATGACTACTTCCACGAGTTCCTGGTCGGCATCGAGGTCGCGGCCGCGGAGCTCGGGCGCGACCTGGTGCTGTTCTCCTCCACCCAGCGCGCGGACGGCAGTCGGACCATCTACGACCGCGGGGCCAATCGGCTCCAGGTCGCCGACGGGTCCGTGGTGCTCGGCCAGCAGCGTGACGAGCAGGAGCTGACCCGGCTCGCCGAGGACGGCTACCCCTTCGTGAGCCTGGGCGGCTACGACCCGGTTCCCGAGGCGGCCTGGGTGGCCGTCGACTACGAGGGAGCTGTCCGTGCGATCGTCGAGGATCTGCACGGCGCGGGGCATCGTTGCCTCGCCTACGTCCGCGGGGACGACGCGCGACTGCCCTCGGTGGCCCGTCGCGAGGCCTTCGACGCCGCGACGGTCGGCGACGAGACGCATCGGGTCCCGCTCTCGCAGCTGACCCGTGACGTCGTGGAGCAGTGGATCCGAGACGGCGTGAGCGCCGTGGTGGCCGAGAACCCGACCGTGGCCGAGAGCCTCGCGTCGACGACGGCCCGGGCAGGATTGCGGTTCCCGGACGACCTGTCGGCCGTGTGCCTGGAGAGACCGCTGCGCAGCGGCCGGACAGCAGGGTGGTCGCACCTGGTCATCCCGAAGCAGGAGGTCGGCAGCCGCTCGGTGAAGGTGCTCGCGGCGATCCTCGACCGTGACCTCCCGGCCGACCACCACGGAATGATCCGGTGCCTGCCGCACCACCTCGGCACGATCGCGCCTGTCGAAGACCGGCCGGACAGACCCGCCCGACCCGCCCGGACCGATTCGGGCCGCCAGAGAACACCGTAGGAAGGGTCATGACCATGCCGAGCTTTTCCGACCAGCGCTCGGAGTCCCGGGCCGACCTCGTCGTGATCGGCGGTGGGCTCGGCGGCGTCGCGGCGGCGCTGACCGCCGCACGACTCGGGCGCCGGGTGATCCTCACCGAGGCCGATGCGTGGCTCGGCGGTCAGCTGACCGTTCAGGCCGTGCCGCCGGACGAGTCCCGCTGGGCCGACAGCCACCCCACCTCGGCCTCCTATGCGGAATTCCGGGAGCGCGTGCGCGATCACTATCGCCGCACATTCCCGCTGACGGATGCGGCCCGACGCGATCCCGTCCTCAATCCGGGCTCCGGATTCGTCTCCCGCTTGTGCCACGAGCCGCGGATCGGGGCACTCGTGCTCGAGGAGATGCTCTCCCCGCTGCTCTCCGGCGGACGCCTGGAGTGGCTGCGCGAGCACGAGCCGGTCGCCGTGGACCGTCAGGGTGACCGCATCACCGCCGTCGTCGTGCGAGAGGCGTCCTCCGGGAGGGAGCGCCGGCTCGTCGCGCCGCTGTTCGTGGACGCGACGGAGCTCGGCGACCTGCTGGCCCTCGGCGACCTCGACCACGTCGTCGGGGCGGAGAGCCGCGCCGAGCACGGTGAGCTGCACGCCCCTCGCGACGCCGATCCGTCGGACCAGCAGGCGATCACCTGGTGCTGCGCCCTGGAGTGGGCACCGGGGCATGAGGATCTCGTGCCCCGCCCCGCGCTGTACGAGCGCTTCGCCACGGTCGTGCCGGATTTCTGGCCCGGGCCGCAGCTCTCCTTCGACGACGTCCACCCGATCACCCTCGAGCGGCGCTCCCGGCCGATCTTCGCGGGCGACCCGAACAACCACCAGCGACTCGACGGGGCGAGCGACATGTGGCACTACCGGCGCATCCGCGCCCAACGGCTGATGGATCCGGGTACCCCCGGCTCCGACGTGACGCTGGTGAACTGGCCGCAGATCGATTACTGGGACGCGCCGCTGCTCGGCGTCGATGCGGACCGTCGCGGCCTGGCCGAGGAGGAGGCCCGGCAGCTCACGCTGTCCTTCGTCCACTGGCTGCAGCACGAGGCGCCGCGCAGCGACGGAGGGACGGGATACCCGGAGCTGCGTCTGCGCGGTGACGTCCTCGGCACCTCGGACGGATTGGCGCGGCAGCCCTACATCCGCGAATCGCGTCGGATCCGCGCCCTGTTCACCATCACCGAAGAGCACATCGGCCGTGAGATGCGCGGCGAGCACACGGGCTCGGAGGAGTTCGCCGACACCGTCGGCACCGGCCACTACCGCATCGACCTGCACCCCTCGACCTCGGGGCGGAACTACGTCGACATCGACTGCTTCCCCTTCCAGATCCCGCTGGGCGCGCTCATCCCGCGGGACGTGGCGAACCTCGTGCCGGCGAACAAGAACATCGGCACCACCCACATCTCCAACGGCGCCTACCGGCTCCACCCCGTGGAATGGTCGATCGGCGAGGCCGTCGGAGCCCTGTCGGAGATCAGCGGGCGCCACGGCGTCGACCCGGTTGCCGTCCACGGCAGCGGCGAGCTCACCCGCGAGCTGCAGGGACTGCTGGCCGACGAGCTGGGCGTGCAGCTGGCCTGGCCGGAGGCGATCCGGCGGAGGCTTCCCGAGGACGAGGACGAGGACGAGGACGAGAGGGAGGCCGGGACCGGGACCGAGGTCTCTACGGTCCGAGGAACCACGGCGACCGCGCAGGACGCCTGACGATCGGCACGACGGCCCCGGCGCCTCGATCGAGAACGTCATCTGGGGTGCCTCAGCCCACGGGGAGGCGCCCAGAATGACGATCTCGAGCCGGGGTCGTTCCCGTCATGGGCGTCCGGGCTGACGATCTCGACCCAGCCCACCTACTCGTCTCGACCAGGGAGCGTGCACTCCGCCGGCGGTTCGAGCAGGCGCGAGGTGTGCGCGGGCGCGGAGGAATGCCAGGACTGCGTGCGCTCGTAGGTCGCCCAGCCCATCGACTCGTACAGCCCGTCGGCACCGGTGGGGGAGTCGGCGTCGACCTCGAGATCGACATGCGTGCGGCCGCGCTCGGCGGCGTCGCGGATCGCGGCCCCCAGCAGGGACTTCGCGATGCCGTGTCCGCGGGCGCTGCGATGGACGCCGAGGTACTCGAGGTAGGTGCCCTCACCCAGGGTCGGAGTGGCCGGCATCCGCGCCGCGACCAGGCCGCCGGCGGGCAGCCACATCTCCTCGCGCTCGATCTCCGCGATCCACCAGTGATCCCAGGCCGCCTCCTCGGGGGTCTCGATGAGGCGCTGGACGAACTCCGCGAAGGATTCGCGATAGGAGCCCCAGTGGTCGGCGAAGGACTCCTCGAGCATCCGGTGGACGGTGCGGACGTCCTGGGCCACGGGCAGTCCGGAATCATGGCGATGCACGGGCCGCATACGGGTGCCCTCGCGGGGCTCGGGCCCGCCGTCGGCATCGTCGGCCGTCACCGAGCGGCGCATGTGCAGCCAGGTGCGCACCTTCTCGTACCCGGCGGCCTGCAGCAGGCGCGCGCGGTCGACGTCCAGCTCGTTGGTGTCGCAGGACATCTGCGTGCTCTCGACCCCGCGGTGGCGGGCGAAGGATCCGCCGACCTCGACCGCCCAGTCCAGGAGGGCGGCGGCCAGGGCCTTGCGCTCGGGCGCCTCGCGGGCGACGACGAACTGCAGGTCGGTGCGGCCGCGGGCACGATCCTCGAGGGCGACCCAGGCCAGCGGGCCCTCGTCCTCGGTGGGGGAGCCGTCGGCCGCGGCGGGGACGACGACGATCTCGCGCCGGGACCAGGACTTCAGTCCGACCAGCTGGGAGCGCAGCGAGTCCTCGTCGACGATGCCCTCCGGAGTGTGCTCCCGCTGGGCCGCGGCGAGCAGGTCCGCCAACGGTTCGACGTCGGTCTCGGAGGGCAGACGGGTCGTCAGCCTCCCCTCGAGCGAGGCGGGCAGCGAGGGTGGGAAGTGATCGGTGAGAGGCACCCGTTCATGGTCCCACGGAGCCCGCGGCCTGCACCGGGTCCGGGGTGGAACCGTGACCAGGGTGGTATGGAATCGGCATCGATGACGGAGGGCGAGAGAGGGAGAGGCCCCGTACCGATCACTCGGCGCAGAGCCTCTCGGACCCGGCAGCGACGACCCGGGTGCCTCGCTCTCGGGATCAGTCGCGGGCGCGGTGGGAGCCGGCGGGGACGTCGGAGGTCGCCTCGAGGGTCCCGGCGGCGCCGGAGCCCTCGTCGGCCTCGCCGTGGATCTCGTCCTCGTCGACCGCGAGCGCAGGGACCGAGCCCGTGCTGGTGGCCGGCTCCGGGCGATCCAGGGTCTCGCGGAGCTTCAGGTGCGGGATGAAGATCGACAGCACGATGGCGGCGACCACGAAGGGGATCGCGGTGAAGAACACGTCGTGCATCGCCTCGCCCATGCCGGTGCGGATGGCCTCGACGACGGGGGCCGGGAGCTTCTCCAGCGTGGACTGGTCGAGCACCGACCCCACGCCGGCGCCGCTCTCGCCGCCCTGCATCATGGCGGACGCGCCGGAGGGCAGGTGGCTGGCGATCGCCGGCTGCATCCGCGAGGTCATCACCGTGCCCAGGACGGCGATGCCGACGGTCGAGCCGATGTTGCGGAAGAACTGGACCGAGGCGGTGGCCACGCCCAGCTCGGACTGCGGCACCGCGTTCTGCACCACCAGGGTGAAGATCTGCATCATCATGCCCAGCCCCAGACCGATCACCACCATCGCGACCGTCAGGTGCCAGGCGGCGTCGCCGTAGGAGACCTGGGTGAGCAGCCAGTAGCCCGTCAGCATCACGAGCCCGCCGACGATCAGGATCTCCTTGTACCGACCGGTCTTGGAGACCAGCAGGCCGGAGAGGATGGACATGCCGATCATCGAGACTGACTGCGGGATGAGGATCGCGCCGGATCCGGTGGCCGAGACCCCCATGACGGCCTGGGCGTACACCGGGATGTAGATGATGGCGCCGAACATCGCCACGGCGACCGCGAAGGAGGCCAGGATCGACAGCGCGACCACCGGACGGGCCAGCATGCCCAGCGGCAGCAGCGGGTTCTCGGCCCGCATCTCGATCCGCACGAACAGTCCCAGCAGCAGGGCGGCCGCGACGTACATGGCGATGATCGTCGGGGAATCCCAGGCGTAGGTGGCGCCGCCCCAGGAGGTCGCCAGCAGAGCGATGACCAGGCCCGGCGTGAGGGTGATGATGCCGAGCACGTCGACGGTGGTGCGGCGGGCGACGTGGTCCAGGTGCAGGAAGCGCAGCACGAACGCGAAGGCGATCACACCCAGCGGCAGGGTGAGGAAGAACAGGTAGCGCCACCCGAAGTGGTCGGTCACGGTGCCGCCGATCAGCGGCCCGGCGATGGACGCCAGACCGAATGTGGCGCCCATCAGGCCCTGGTACTTGCCGCGCTGGCGCGGCGGGATGATGTCGCCGATGATCGTCTGGGACAGGGGCATCAGGGTGCCCATGCCCAGGCCCTGCACGGCGCGCGCGGCGACCAGGAACCAGAAGTTCGTCGAGAAGCCGGCCAGGATCGAGCCGAGCAGGAAGATCGCGATGCCGGCGAGGTAGAAGCCGCGGCGGCCGTACTGGTCGGAGAGCTTGCCGACGACGGGGACGGTGACGGCGGAGACCAGCATCGCGGAGGTCGCGATCCAGCTGTAGTGCGCCATCCCGCCCAGGTCGGCGACGATGACCGGCATGGCGGGGCTGACGATGGTCTGGGAGAGGGAGGCGACCAGCATGCCGAGCATGAGGCCGACGAAGACGAGCTTGCTCCGCCGGTCCAGGCCGACGAAGGCTTCGGGGGCGGAGGGCGCGGTGCCGACGGCGGGGCCGGGTGCCGACGCGGGGGTCGATGCAGTGGTCACGGGGGTCCTCGGAAGGTGAGAGGGGGCGGGCGGACGTTCTCGGGCGGGAGGGAACTCGTCCGACGGTCGCAGCGCACCATCGAGCCTCGACCGGACAATCCTAGCCAACTGTTGCATTGACTGCACTATTTCAGCGGATGCAACATTTGTGATCTGACGGACCTACGATGGGAGCCGTGATGGACCCACAGACTTCCTCTGCCCCGCCCGCCCCCGAGTCGGGTGAGTCCGGCGATCCTGCGACCGAGGGCCTCGGTCTGCGCGAGTTGAAGAAGCGCCAGACCCGCGTGGCCATGCACCGGGCTGCGCTCGAGCTCGTCGCCGAGCACGGCTTCACTCAGGTGACGGTCGAGATGATCGCCCGACGCGCCGGCGTCTCCACCCGCACGTTCTTCAACCACTGGACCACCAAGGATGCGGCGGTCCTCGGCGTGATCACGGGGGACTCGCTCGAGGTCTCCGACCGACTGCGCGCGGAGCTCGCCGAGCACTCGCCCCGCGAGGCGCTGCGGGCGGTGCTGCGCGATGCACTGACCGCGATTCCCGCGGATCCGGAGCTGCGGGAGCTGAAGAAGCAGGTGATGGCCAAGGAGCCGCTGCTGCACTCGATCTCCTCGGGCCGGCTGCTGGAGGTCCAGACCGAGATGACCGAGGCCCTGACGGCAGCGCTGGAGGGGGACGAGGCCCGCACCCGCGCCGTCGTCGCCGTGCAGGTCGGCTTCGCGCTGACCCGCAGCGCGTTCGCGCTGTCCATGGCCAAGGGCATCGACCCGCTCGCGGCGTTCGACGAGGTCACGGACCTCTACGATGCGGGGATCATCGAGGCCTAGCGCACCAGACGGCCGACGCCGACCTCCCAGCCGCGACCGTCGGCCAGCCGCTCGGCGACGACGCGCTCGAGCCGCGTGCTGCGCGGCAGGGCAGCGGCGTCATAGGGCGGGCGCTCGCCGAAGACGAAGAACGCCGCGGAGTCCGCGCCGGGGGAGTGGGAGCTGATCTCCCAGCGGTCGACGAAGGCTCCGATGTTCGAGCCCGACCCGAGCTCGGTGACGAGCACCGGGTTCATCAGCCAGGAGTCGCAGACGAACTCGTGCCCGACAGTGGGCGCTCCCGTGGGTCGTCCGGTGTCGAGGTCGGCGTAGTGCGCGGTGATGTACTCGGTGGCGCGGGTGAGGGAGTCCTCGACCGCGTCGGGGGTCAGCGGACCGCGGGCGGGGATGTGGGTGCCGAGCACCCAGCGCTCCTGGTCGCTCCCCGTGGCGATGCGGTGCAGGTCGAACTGCAGGCGGCCCAGATGGACCAGGCGCCCGGTCCAGTTCAGGGCCATCCAGCCCAGCTGGTGCAGGCCGAGCCGCCCGCTGCTGCGCCGGTGCACGCGCATCTGCTGGCCGAGATCGGCGAGGACCTCCCAGGACAGCTCGGTGCTGAGCCCCCGTGTCGCATGCCAGGCGCGCACGGTGCTCGTGCTCACCGCGAGCGCGAGGATCGCGACCAGGCCCTCGCCGGGCGCGAGGCGCTGCTGGAGGACCCGGTGGTGCTCGCCGAGCGATGCGAGGTCCGCCTCCGGCACGTCGAGGCCGGCTCCGGCCCGCAGGAGGTTCGCGGTACGGGTGATCTCCGCGAGGATCTCGTCGTCGGCGGCTGCGGCCCCCAGCAGGGGCAGGAGCTCGTCATGGTCCTGCCCCGTGATCCCCAGGAGTTCGAGCAGCTCGGGGGCCGACGGGGCGGTCAGCATCGTGGCGACATCGGCCGCGCCGAGCTCGTCGGCAGGACGGACTGTCGTCGGCGGATCGCCGAGGAGCTGGAGGGATGCATCGCGGGGGGAGGTCATGGGCATACACAGTAGTAGCCTCGAGCCATCCGCCCATCGCACCACCCGAGACGGGCCGGGCGCCGGGCGGGCCGGGAATCTCCGACGTCGACCCGCGACGGCGGGGGAGGAGCACCGTGGTGACCACCGAGACGATCGCTTCGCTGCGTCGGGCCCTCTTCGCGCGGCATGCCCATCCGCTCAGCGCGTGGAGCCGCTGGGCGACGACCCCGGTCCTGCTGGTGCCGCTGTGGACACGGAGCACCGTGGCTGCGGGGGCGACCGCGGCCTGGTTCGCCGTCAATCCGGTCATGACGCCGCCTCCGGGGCGGCAGGACGCGTTCGCCACCCGTGCCATGCTCGGCGAGGAGCTCTGGGCGACCGACCGCTCGCGGGACCCGGGGATGGGCCGGGTCAATGCCGTCGGGTCGGCGCTGCTCGGGCTGGGGGCCGTGGCCGCATGGAAGCACAGATGCGGTGTCGTCGCCGTCTGCGTGACTGCGAACATGGCGCTGACCATGTACAGCTGGTCGCGATACGCCGCCATCCGCGACGCGGAGCGCCCGCGAAGTCTGCGGTGATCGCCCCGCACCGGACGCTCGCGACGACGGATGAGGGCCCCTCCAGCAGCTGCCGGAGGGGCCCTCATCGGTGGCTGGGGTACAGGTCCGCAGCCCGGTGCTCGTGCGGGTCGGGCTTACTTCTTGCCCTGATTCGCGACGGCCTCGGCGGCGGCCTTCGCGGCGACCGGGTCGAGGTAGCGGCCGCCCGTCTCGATGGGCTCGAAGCTCTCGTCGAGCTCGTACACCAGCGGCTGACCGGTGGGGATGTTCAGCCCGGAGATCTCCTCGTCGGAGATGCCGTCGAGGTACTTCACCAGGGCGCGCAGCGAGTTGCCGTGGGCGGCGATCAGCACGACCTTGTCGTCGACGAGATCGGGCTTGATGCCCTCCTCCCAGTACGGCAGGAAGCGCTCGACGACGTCCTTGAGGCACTCGGACTTCGGCAGCTGGTCGCCGAGGTCCGCGTACTGCGGGTCCTGGTCCTGGCTGAACTCGGTGCCGAACTCGATCTCGGGCGGCGGGGTGTCGTAGGAGCGGCGCCAGGCCATGAACTTCTCCTCGCCGTACTTCTCCCGGATCTCGGACTTGTTCATGCCCTGCAGGGCACCGTAGTGGCGCTCGTTCAGGCGCCAGTCGCGCTTGACGGGGATCCAGTGGCGGTCCGCGGCGTCGAGGGCGAGGTTGGCGGTCATGATCGCGCGGCGCTGCAAGGAGGTGTGCACGATGTCGGGGAGGAACCCGGCCTCCTTCAGCAGATCGCCGCCCTCGATGGCCTCCTGGCGGCCCTTCTCGGTGAGGGGCACATCGACCCAGCCGGTGAACAGGTTCTTCGCGTTCCAGTCGCTCTCGCCGTGGCGGAGCAGCACGAGTGTGTAGGTCATGACGCCAGCGTACGCGGGGGCGGGACGAGGCGCATATCGCGCCCACGCAGCTGCCGCACGGGCGGGTGACGAGCATCGCCGACAGCGTCGATCGCCCGCCGATAGTGTCGCGTCATGTCCTTCCTCGCGCCCGGCGCCCTCGCCGATGTCCCCGTCGTGCTGCTCGACCTCGACGGCACCCTGGTCGACTCGGGGCCGGGGATCCTCGACGGCCTCGAGCACGCCTTCGCCGCGTGCGGGGTGGAGCTGCCCCCGCCCGAGGTGCTGCGGACCTTCGTCGGCCCGCCGCTGGACGAATCGTTCCAAGGCACCCTGGGTCTCAGCGCCGAGCGCGCCGAGACGCTCACCCTCGCCTACAACGAGCACTACCAGGGCAACGGGCTCCTCACGGCCCCGCCGTACCCGGGGATCCCCGAGCTGGTGGAACGCCTCGCTCAGGAGGGCCGCACCCTCGCCGTGGCGACCAACAAACCCGAGACCTCTGCGCGCCACCTCCTCGCCCTGCAGGGGCTCGACGGAGACCTGGCGCTGATCGGCGGCACCGACCGGGCGACGGGCCGGGAGGACAAGGCGGCCGTGATCGGCAGTGTCCTGGCTCGACTCGGTCTCGAGACGCGGTCCATGACGAGCGGTCCGGCGGGCCTCGACGGGGCGCCGGCCGTGATGATCGGCGATCGGATCCACGATGCCGAGGGTGCATCCGTGCACGGCCTGCCCGCCGTGCTCACCGGCTGGGGGTACGGGGGAACGATCGAGCGGGACTCCGCATGGCCCCGCGCGGAGACCGTCGCCGACCTCGCGGCGATGCTGCTGCGCTGAGAGCTCTGCCGGCCCTCAGGCCTCCAGCAGGAGCGTGACGGGGCCGTCGCCCACGAGGCCGACGCGCATGTGCGCGCCGAAACGGCCCGCGGAGACCTCCACCCCGCGATCGCGGATCGCCTCGACGACCTGCTCCACGAGCGGCTCGGCCACCGGCCCCGGGGCGGCGGCGCTCCAGGACGGCCGACGTCCCTTGCGCGCATCGCCGTACAGCGTGAACTGGGAGACGACCAGGACCTGGGCGCCGGTATCGAGCACCGAGCGTTCGCCCTCGAGGATCCGCAGCTCGCAGATCTTCCGTGCGATGGTGGACACCTGCTCGGGCCCGTCCTCATGGGTCACGCCGACCAGTGCCAGCAGACCCTCGCCCTCGACCGCACCGATCACCTCGCCGTCGACCTCGACCTGAGCACCGTCGACTCTCTGGAGCACTGCACGCATGCTCTGATCCTGGCACATCCCGACATCCCGACATCCCGACATCCCGACGGCGGGGCCGGGCCGGTCACACCGCCAGATCGGTCGTGCCGGTCACATCGCCAGAGGGGACGTGCCGGTCACGACGCGAGAGGGGTCGTGCCGATCACTACGGCAGGATGGAGTCGATCCGACGCTCCTGGGTGGGGGAGTCGTCGCCGCTGTCGCTGCGATCGGGCAGCTCGGCCACCGGGAGCGGCTGGGTCGACCCCGGGGATTCCGGGGGCGAGGCGGAGCGCGGTGCGGGAGCGGCGTGCGTCGCGGGGGCGGAGCCCGTCGCGGGGGCGGCGTGCGTCGCCTGCTGGGGAGCCGACGGGTGCTGGGCTGCCTGCGCCTGCTGGGGCGCCGGTGCCTGCTGGGGCACCGGTGCCTGGTGCGGTGCCGCCGCGGCTCCGTCGAGCGGGACCTGCTGCGTCGGCGGCACCTGCTGCTGCGCGGGGGCCTCGTGCTGGGGGGCGGCCGGGGGTGCGGCCCGGGCGGGAGCGACGGGCTGCTGCTCGGGCCTGGGCGTCGGCCGGGAGGGGGCGACGGATCGGGGCTGCGCGGGCGATCCGTCGACCGGGCGCTGCGGAGCGGGTCCGCTCGGAGCGCTCGAGGACGGAAGAGGGGAGGGCGCGGCCGCGGACGGAGGCGCCTCCTGCGCGGCGAGACGATGCGACTCCGCCGCGCGAGCCCGGGACACCCATGCCTCGGCCACGCGCACGATCGCCTCGGTGGCGGCCTCCCAGGCCGCTTCCTGCTGGCGATGCGGCCCGGTGGCCAGCGACAGCACGACACCCGCGGAGCGCAGGGCGAGCTCGGTGGGATCGACGCGGTCCGCGAAGGTCCTCTGCCAGGTGCGGATCGCCTCCTCGACACGCTCCTGCATGGCGCGATCGATCCTGCCGGCATTGCCGTAGTCGGCCAGCACGCTGAGGTGGGCGAGCAGGCAGGCGAGGTCGTCGGCCCGTCGGCCCGGACCCACCGTGTCGATGTCCAGCAGGCCGACCACCCTGCCGTGCTCGACGAAGACCTGGGCCTCGTAGAAGTCCCCGTGGACCACGTCGTGGGGACGCATGTCCATCCGCTGCTCGAGGGCGGACAGGCCGTCGCGGATCGTGCGCACGAGGGCGTCGAGCCGCGGTCCCAGGGACGGCACCGAGGAGCTGACGATCCCGGCGTAGAACTCCACGGAATCGGTCCAGGGCGGCCGCAGCGACAGGGTGTACAGCGAGGCGGGGAGTCGATCCAGGAGGGCGACCAGGTCCTCGGCGGAACAGGCCTCGACGCCCTCGTCGATCACGGCGCGCGCCAGCGGACGGCCGGGCAGCTCCTCGAGCACCACCAGCCCGTCGTGATGGGCGATCACCGCGGGGACCGGGACCCCTGCCGCCAGCAGACGCTCGTGGCGGTCGACGATCTCGCCGCTGCGATGGGGCTGCATGACCTTGAGGTAGACGGCTCGGTCGCCCTGGCTCGCCCGCAGCACGGCCCGGCGGCCGGGCCGATAGGAGACGACGTCGATCGCGATGGACGCGGACGGGTCCTGACCCAGCGGCACCCCCAGGTCCGCCAGGGTGCGGCCGACGACGTCCGGGTAGCACACCTGCGGGAGCATCGGCAGCCAGGGGTCGTGGGGGTAGCGCCACACGCGCACGTTGATGTCCCCGTCGGTCATCACCAGGGTCTGCTCGGCGACGTAGAGGTTCTTCTCGCGTTCGCCGATGTGGGCGCTCGCGCCGAACAGCTCCTCCCGCGCCGGGGCCTGCGGGCCGTCGAGCTCGGGCCAGGACACCATCGTGCGGTAGAGCGCCTTCGTGCTGCGGCCGGGCCGGTGGTCGACATGATCCAGCTGCCAGCTGTGCAGCACGCCGCCGGAGTTCCCGACGGCCGATCGGAGCAGGCCTCCTGCTCCGGACCCGGTGAGAAGCTCCGAGCCGTCCTGCGTTCGTGACATGGGGTATCAATCTGGTCCGAGAGGTCATCAGGCGCCAGCGCCTACGATGCTTGCATGGCAGATCGTACCGATAACCTCACCAGCGGGAATCTTCTGGGTATCCCGGAGACCCTCCTTCCCGACGATTTCGTCGACGTCCAGGTGACCGAGGAGCTCACCGACGGTGAGCCGCGCGACATCGCGGCCCGCCATCCCGAGTCCCCGATGGTCTGGGCGACCCTGGCGCAGGACGCGCTGACCGACGGCGACGAGGTCGCGGCCTACGCCTACGCCCGCACCGGGTACCACCGAGGTCTCGACGCCCTGCGTCAGGCCGGGTGGCGGGGCCAGGGCCCGATCCCGGCCTCCCACGCCCCCAACCGCGGCTTCCTGCGCGCCCTGGCGATGCTGGGGGAGACCTCTCGCCGTCTGGGCGATGACGCGGAGGCCGACCGGGTGACCGCGTTCCTGCGCGAGGCGGACCCGAGCCTGCTCGGCTGAGTTCCTGCGCGAGGCGGACCCGAGCCTGCTCGGCTGAGCCTCGTGGCGCTGCTCGGCTGAGCGGGATCGTCGACGGTCCGCGCATCCGGTGGCGTCCTGCGAGCACGGTGGCCCGTGGACGGGGCTGCCTGCTCGCGGAGCGCCCGCGGATGCGGTGACGCCAGGACGGCGTGCGCGCCCAGCCGTCGCCCGGGCTGTGCTTGGTAGGCTCTGCGGGGTCCATCGGCCGCGCCGCGGACCCGCCGACCCGCAGTCCCGCCGCGGACCCGCAGTCCCACTGACCCGCAGTCCTTCTTCTCACTCCGAATCGTCGAATGTCGTCGATCACTCGTCCCAGGAGCCGCCATGCCCGCCGTCATGATCGTCGGAGCCCAGTGGGGTGACGAGGGGAAAGGCAAGGCCACCGACCTGCTCGGAGAGCGGGTCGACTACGTCGTCAAGCCCAACGGCGGCAACAACGCCGGGCACACCGTGGTCGTCGGCGGCGAGAAGTTCGAGCTCAAGCTCCTTCCCGCCGGCATCCTGTCCCCGCAGGTCACCCCGGTGATCGGCAACGGTGTGGTCGTCAATCTCGAAGCACTGTTCGAGGAGATCGGCATGCTCGAGGCCCGCGGTGTGGACACCTCCCGCCTGCGGATCAGCGCCGACGCCCACGTCGTCACCTCCTTCCACCAGACCATGGACAAGGTCACCGAGCGCTTCCTCGGCAAGCGCGCCATCGGCACCACCGGGCGCGGCATCGGCCCGGCCTACATGGACAAGATCGGGCGCCTCGGCATCCGCATCCAGGACCTCTTCGACGGCTCGATCCTGCGGCAGAAGGTCGAGAGCTCGCTGCGCCAGAAGAACGAGCTGCTGGTCAAGGTCTACAACCGGCGGGACGTCGATCCCGAGGCGATCACCCAGGAGCTGCTCACCTACGCCGAGCGACTCCGCCCGATGGTGGTCGACACCGTCGAGCTGCTGAACTCCGCCCTGGATCGCGACGAGGTCGTGCTCATGGAGGGCGGTCAGGCCACCTACCTGGACGTCGACCACGGCACCTACCCGTTCGTGACGAGCTCGAACCCGACCGCGGGCGGTGCCTGCACCGGCGCCGGGATCGGCCCCACCCGCGTCGACCGGGTGATCGGGATCGTCAAGGCCTACACCACCCGCGTCGGTGCCGGGCCGTTCCCCACCGAGCTGTTCGACAAGTGGGGGGAGTACCTCCAGACCACCGGCGGCGAGGTCGGCGTGAACACCGGGCGCCCCCGCCGCTGCGGCTGGTACGACGCCCTCATGATCCGCCATGCGGTGCGGATCAACGGCTTCACCGACATCGTGCTGACCAAGCTCGACGTGCTCACCGGCCTCGACGAGGTGCCGATCTGCACCGGCTACGACATCGACGGGGTCATTCACCGCGAGATGCCGATGACCCAGACCGAGTTCCACCATGCGACGCCGGTCTACGAGACCCTTCCCGGCTGGTCCGAGGACCTCTCCGGGGCGCGCGCCGTCGAGGACCTCCCGGAGAACGCCCGGGCCTACGTCCATCGTCTCGAGGAGCTCGCCGGCTGCCGGATCAGCGCGATCGGCGTCGGCGCCGATCGGACCGACACCATCGCCGTGCACGACCTGCTGCCGGAGACGACCCGCTGACGTGGTGACCCGCAGGACCGATCCCGACGCCGGGCGCAGCGCCCTGGCCCGGTGGGCGTGCGACCCCGAGGCCGCTCGGCGCGCCGTACTCGCCCCCGCCGTCCGGCACACGCTGGAGACCTTCGCCGAGGAGCACCCCGGCGGAGCGGTCGAGCTGCGCGTCCCGCCGTACGCGGCCGTGCAGGCCATCGCCGGGACCCGGCACACCCGCGGGACCCCGCCCGCCGTGGTCGAGACCGACGCCGCCACCTGGCTCGAGCTCGTCACAGGTGATCTTCCCTGGGCCGACGCCGTCGCCGCCGGGCGCGTCCGCGCCAGCGGCGAACGCAGCGACCTCGCCGAGCACCTGCCCCTGCCCGGCGCGCGCCGCATCGTCCGGACCGCGCGGGAGCAGCGGGAGCAGGCCGCGCCGCCCGTCCGGGAGCAGACCGCGCCGCCCTCTCGAGGGAAGCAGCCGACCGATCACGAGCCCCAGGAGGACCGATGAGCTGCGCCGTGGAGATCGCCGTCCAGGACCTCGCCGGCCTGGAGGTCGCCGCGCTCGGCGGCGCCGACCGGGTGGAGCTGTGCACGGACCTCGCCCGCGGGGGCCTGACGCCGCCGCCCGAGCTCGTCGAGCAGTGCGTCGACCGCGCCGCGTCCCTGGTGGCCGCCCGGGACGCCAAGCCCCACTTCGACGTGCACGTGCTGATCCGCTCCCGCGCCGGTCAGGACGACTTCCTGGGACGGCCCGCCGAGTTCGCCTACTCCGACGAGGAGATCGCCCTGATGGCCCGCCAGGCCGAGGAGACCGTCGCCGCCGGCGCCGCCGGCGTGGTGCTCGGCGCTCTCACCCCCGACGGCGAGCTGGACGTCCCCGGGATCGAGACGGTCCGGGACGCCGCCCTGGTGGCCGGGCAGTCCGCGGTGCGCGGCGTGACCCTGACCTTCCACCGGGCCGTCGACGCCCTCCCGGGCCGTGAGCAGCGTGCCCAGGCCGTGCGCGAGCTCCTCCGCCTCGGCTTCCACCGGGTGCTCAGCTCCGGCGGGGCCGACCGCGCCCTGGACGGGGCCGAGGAACTCGCCGCGATGGTCGCCGCCGCCGAGGAGCTGCTGGACGTCTGCGCAGGGGGAGGGGTCCGCCCCGCGGACGTCGCCGATCTCGCCGCCCGCACCGGCGTCCCCGACGTGCACCTGTCCGCCCGCCGCCGCCCCGGCGCCCCCGTCGAACCGGGCGCCCCCGACACCGAGACCGACCCGGCCGTCGTCGCCGCCGCGGTCGACGCCGCAGGAGAGCTGTGAACACCACCCGAGACGCTGACGACGCCGACCACGCCGAGCACACCGCCGATACCGGCCGGGCCGCACCGTCCGACACCGGAGCGGGCGAGGAGTCCGAGGTCACCGCGGCGCCCCCCGAGGAGACCCTCGCGGACGAGCCCGCCACGACCTCCGACCGGCCCGCCGTCGAGCAGGCCGACACCGCGCAGGACACCGGGACCACCAGCATCTACGTGCGCCGCGGCCGCATCCCCGCCCTGGGATTCTGGGTCGCCGTCCTGATCGGTGCGCCCATGGTGATCGCCCTGGTCATCTCGCCCTTCCTCACCCTCCAGGATGCCAGCAGCATGGTGTCCTTCGTGCTCGTGGTCGGGGTCTTCGTGGGAATCCCGCTGGCCGCGGTCGCCGCCGCGATCGACGCCGTCCGCCACCGCCGCGGTGGTCCTCGCCGACGCTGAGCCACGGCCGCGGACTCCACCGCCTCGCCCGATGTGCTGTGTCATCATGGTGCGGTGGCACGCGGAGACGGAAAGCTCACCCATGACCTGCTCCCCGGGGAGAAGGGCCCGCAGGATTCCTGTGGGGTCTTCGGCGTCTTCGCCCCCGGCGAGGACGTCTCGAAACTGACCTACTACGGTCTGTACGCCCTGCAGCACCGGGGGCAGGAATCCGCCGGGATCGCGGCCTCCGACGGCTCGCAGATCCTGGTCTACAAGGACATGGGACTGGTTTCCCAGGTGTTCGACGAGGCGTCCCTCGAAGCCCTGCAGGGACACATCGCCATCGGACACACCCGCTACTCGACCACCGGCGGCTCCGTGTGGTCCAACGCTCAGCCCACCCTCGGTCCGCGCCCCGACGGCACCGTGGCGCTCGCCCACAACGGCAACCTCGTCAACACCGAGGAGCTGCTGGAGCTGGTCGAGCAGCGTCGCGGCACGCCCCGCTCCGGGGAGCTCGCCCGCGGAAACACCACCGACACCGCGCTGGTCACCGCGCTGCTCGACGCCGATGGTCCGCTCGAGGACTCGCTGCGCGAGATCATGCCGCGCCTGCATGGCGCCTACTGCTTCACCCTCATGAACGAGTCCACGCTCTATGCGGCGCGCGACCCGCAGGGGATCCGCCCCCTCGTGCTGGGCCGCCTCGAGCGCGGCTGGGTGGTGGCCTCCGAGACCGCCGCCCTGGACATCTGCGGCGCGAGCTTCGTGCGCGAGGTCGCCCCCGGCGAGATGATCGTCATCGACGAGCGCGGGCTGCGCTGCGAGCAGGTCATGGAGCCGCGGCCCAAGGGCTGCGTCTTCGAGTACGCCTACCTCGCCCGTCCCGACACCCGGATCGCCGGGCGCAGCGTCAATGAGGCGCGTGCCGAGATGGGCCGCCAGCTGGCCCGCGAGCACCCCGTGGACGCGGACCTGGTGATTCCCACCCCGGAATCCGGCACACCGGCCGCGATCGGCTACGCCCAGGAGTCCGGCATCCCCTACGGCCAGGGCATGGTCAAGAACGCCTATGTCGGCCGCACCTTCATCCAGCCCAGCCAGACCATCCGCCAGCTCGGCATCCGGTTGAAGCTCAATCCCCTGCGGGAGGTCATCGAGGGCAAGCGCCTGGTGGTCGTCGATGACTCGATCGTGCGCGGCAACACCCAGCGCGCCGTGGTCCGGATGCTCCGCGAGGCCGGCGCCGCCGAGGTCCACGTGCGGATCTCCTCGCCGCCGGTGCGCTGGCCCTGCTTCTACGGCATCGACTTCGCCTCCCGGGCCGAGCTGATCGCCAACGGGCTGGGCATCGAAGAGATCGCACGGTCCCTGGGAGCGGACTCGCTCGGCTACATCTCCGAGGAGGGCATGGTCGCGGCCACCGAGCAGCCCGCCGACACCCTGTGCACCGCCTGCTTCTCCGGGACGTACCCGGTCTCGCTGCCCGACCCCGTCGCCCGCGCCCAGGGGATCGTCACGTCGGACGACCATGAAGCCATCGCCGTCGGGAAGGACTCATGAACACCACGGACCCCAGCGCCCCCGCGATCACCTACGCCGATTCCGGGGTCGACACCGCCGCGGGGGACCGCGCCGTCGAGCTCATGAAGGAGGCCGTGGCCGCGACCCACGGCCCGCAGGTGCTCGGGGGGATCGGTGCCTTCGCCGGGCTCGTCGACGTCAGCGCGCTGAAGGACTACCGACGCCCCTTGCTGGCCTCGTCCACCGACGGCGTCGGCACCAAGATCGCGATCGCCCGGGAGATGGACACCCATGACACGATCGGCCGCGACCTCGTCGGCATGGTCGTCGACGACATCGTCGTGGTCGGGGCGGCGCCGCTGGCCATGACCGACTACATCGCCTGCGGCGCCGTGGTGCCCGAGCGGATCGCCGACATCGTCCGCGGGATCGCCGAGGGCTGCCGGCTCGCCGACTGCGCGCTGGTGGGCGGTGAGACCGCGGAGCATCCCGGGCTGATGGCCGCGGAGGACTACGACGTGGCCGGTGCCGCCGTCGGCGTCGTCGAGGCCGATCAGCTGCTGGGACCGGACCGTGTCCGCCGCGGCGACGTGGTGATCGGGATGGACGCCTCCGGTCTGCACTCCAACGGCTACTCGCTGGTGCGGGCCGTGCTGGCCGCGCAGGGCCTGTCGCTGGAGGCCCACATCGATGCCTTCGGCCGCAGCCTCGGCGAGGAGCTGCTGGAGCCCACGCGCATCTACACCGCCGACCTGCTGGCCGTCCTCGCGGACCCGCGGACCGCCGGCGCCGTGCACGCGCTCAGCCACGTCACCGGCGGCGGCCTCGGGGCGAACCTCGCCCGCGTCATGCCCCGGGGCCTGGCGGCACGCGTCGACCGCGGCAGCTGGGAGCCCGGCGCGGTGTTCTCGCAGATCGCCCGCTGGGGCTCGGTGCCGCAGCTCGACCTGGAGGGCACGCTGAACATGGGGATCGGCATGGTCGCCCTGGTCGGTGCCGAGCAGGCCGACGCGACCCTCGCGGTGCTGTCCGAGCAGGGCCTGGGCGCCCGGGTGATCGGCGAGGTCGTCGCCGAGGACCGGCTGCCCGAGCCGGGCACCCCGTCCGAGCACGTCATCGCGGGCGCCAAGGGCGTCGACGGCGGAGCGGTCCTGCTCGCCGGTCAGCACCCGGGCTGGGCCTGAGGCGTCATGACCCCCGACAGGGAACGAGGGCCGACCCATCGGGTCAGCCCTCGTTCCTGGTCACGGTTCCTGTATGCGTCGGATGTGCGTCGGACGGTCCGCCATCCGCTGTGGTGCGTGCGTCCCGCCATCGGCTCGTCCGTTCCCGGAGGTCGCGTGCGCGGGTCGTCGGTGGACCTCAGCGCCGGTGCGCCGACGGTGCGTTCTCGTCCGCCCAGTCGTCGCTGTCCTCGGTCCGATCGTCGCCGTCCGCGGAGCTCTCGCCCCGCTGGGACTGCAGCTCACGCTG
Organism: Brachybacterium fresconis; assembly: GCF_017876515.1. Classification (NCBI taxonomy): domain Bacteria; kingdom Bacillati; phylum Actinomycetota; class Actinomycetes; order Micrococcales; family Dermabacteraceae; genus Brachybacterium; species Brachybacterium fresconis. The sequence goes on from NZ_JAGIOC010000001.1 coordinate 4,028,278, forward strand.
CAGCGCCGACAGGTCCGTCGGCGGGCTGTAGTACTTGAGGTCCCGTGCCACCTTGGTGTGCTTGGCTTTCTGTCGGCCGCGACCCATGGATCTGACCCCCTGTGCGTCGGCTGCCGGGCTTCTTGTCGACCCGGAAGATGGCAGTGTGTCGGAACCTGATCGTACATGCATGCCCTGGCTTCCGGCGAACCGCGAGGGGCCGGACGTGCTCGACATCCCTTCCGGGCCGTCGCGGCGCGCTGATGATACCGTCCAGAAACTTGGCCGGAAGCAGAGGTATGATCTACCTGCACACGATCCTCTACCGACTACTCTGGGGTAGGCGGTGGAACCGGGGCCGCCGTCACCGGACTCGTCAGGTCGGCGCGGCCCGCGGACGAATCCGGCCCGGAGCTTGTCGCACTGTCCGCCCGCTGTACCGCTCGAAAGGCCCCTTGCATGAACACTGGACCCACGGAGCGCCCGCATGAACCCGGTGACCCCGATGCGGAGCTGATGACTCCCGCTCAGGTCGCCAAGATGTTCCATGTCGACCCCAAGACCGTCACGCGCTGGGCCCAGGCAGGCAAGCTCTCCTACATGCGCACGCTGGGCGGCCATCGCCGCTACCGTCGTGACGAGGTGGTCGATCTGCTGCGGGACAGCACCGAGGACGCGTGATCGAGGACCCGGTCCTCGGCGCCGGGTACACGGTCCGTCGGCTCGATCTGGGGGCCGACGGCGAGGGGCCGCTGGTCGCCTCCCTCGTGCATCGCGAGCCGACCGACCATCAGGCACGTCGGGCCCGAGAGACCGTCGACCGTGACGAGAAGCCCCCGATCCTGGTCATGCACGGCTGGTCGGACTACGTCTTCGACCGGGCGCTGCTGGAACATCTCGGCAGAGCCGGGCACGATGTCTGGGGCCTGGACCTGCGCAAGTACGGGCGCAGTCTGCTGCCGGACCAGACCCCCACCTCCGTCGACCATCTCAGCCGCTACGACCGGGAGATCGGGACGGCGCTGCGGATCATCGGGGCGGATCGCCCCCCGGTGCTGCTGGCCCACTCGGCCGGCGGGCTCACCGCAGCGCTGTGGGCGCAGCGTCGGCCCGGCACGGTCCGTGCGCTCGCCCTGAACTCGCCGTGGCTGGAGATGCATCTCGGATCGGGCGTGCGCACCCTCGCGCAAGCCCCCGTGCGACTGCTGGCCGAGCATCTGCGCGCACGCCCGATCCTGCCGGCGGGCTCCTCGCACTACGCCCGCGCCCTCCATCGTGATTTCGGGGGGATGTACGACTACGACCTGGCGCTCAAGCCTGCTCACGGCCACCGTTTTCCCGCGGAGACCCTGGCCGCCGTGCTCGACGGCCAGACCCGGCTGCGTGCCGCGGGGCCGCTGCCGATCCCGGTGCTCGTGATGCACTCGGCCCGCAGCCGGTTCGGGGCGTCCTTCCGCGAGGAGATGCGACGTGCCGATTCCGTACTGGACGTGCACGCCCTCGCCAGGGCCGCTCGGCGTCTGGGGCCCGATGTGCGCATCGAGCCGATCGACGGCGCCCGCCACGACGTGTTCCTCTCCGATGCGGACGCACGGGCCCGTGCGATCGGGATCCTGGACGACTGGTTGGAGACGCTCGCACCGTGAACGCCTACGATGAGGGCGCCCGGCGCCGGTGCGCTCGAGAGTGCGAACGGCCCCGGGACCAGCCAGAAGGAGATGCCGGATGACCTCGGACCCGCGCCAGCTGAGGGAGCACGCCACGGCTCTCCGCCGCGGTGCCGACCGACTCACCCTGCTGCGTCTGCGGCTGGCCAACACGATCGCGGACGTCACCCGCTCCGAGGGCGCGGCCACCCGACGGCTCGGGGAGCAGGTCCGCCAGCGGTGGACGGATCAGCAGCACCTCGAGCTGGGACGCATCGCGGCCGGCCTGCGGGCCGGCGCCAAGCAGCTGGATGGGATCGCGACCACCGGGGAGCGCACCAGCGGCCGGCGGCTCGGAGGGTACGAGGGCGCCGGGTTCCTGGGTCGCGGCGACGACGCCCACCGCCACGTGGGCGAGGTCGCGGAGTTCGTGGGCACCGCCCGCGGTGCCAGCATCGGCGGTTTCCCGCTCCGGCCGGCGGCCGACGAGGGACTGCTCACCCACCCCTCGCACGCCCTCGGCATCGACACCCCGGCCTATGACGAGGACGCCGACGAGGAGTGACCTCGCCGGGCGGGCAGCGTGGCCGAGACGGCGATGCTGATCGCCCCCGCCAGCAACGGCACCACCAGAGTCGCCACCAGCATCAGCATCATCGCCGCCGCGGCTTCGGCCGCCGCGACCCCGAGCCCGACCAGCGCCGCGGCCAGGACCGTCTCGGAGATGCCGGCCCCACCCGGGGTCACCGGCACCAGGGACAGCACCCGACCGAGCGCGAACACGGCCACCGTCAGCAGCAGCGGCACCTCGGCGCCGACCGCCTCGATCGCCAGCAGCAGCGCCACCCACTGCGCGGCCCGCGCCGCCAGCGTGGGCAGCAGCAGCGCCGCCGCCCGCCGACGCAACAGCAGGATCAGGGCATCTCGCTGGGCCAGGATCACGGCCGCGTACCGGGACGGGATCAGCTCCCCGAACCGCCGGAGCAGACGCGTGAGCACCCGGCGGCGCAGGACGATCACGGTCAGCGCCAGGGCGAGCACCGCGCCGAGGACCGCGACCAGCCCCGCCCACAGGGCACCGGGCAGGGAGACCCCCGTCGGGGCCAGCCACGAAGAGAGGGCGTAGGCGCCCAGTCCCAGCAGCGGGACCAGGATCGAGGTGATCACCATCTCGACCAGCGAGGCGGCGATGATCCCCGTGACGATCACGACCACCGTGATCCCCGACCGGCGCAGGATCCACCCCAGCAGGCCGAGGCCGAGCACCGACCCGCCCGGCAGCGCCAGTCCCATGCCCGCCGACGCCGTCTGCCCGAGCAGCGCCGAGGGATACCGGGCGCCGTCCACGGCAGTGCGCACGGTCAGCGCCTCCAGCGCCAGGGCGAGCAGTCCGAGCAGGGCGACCGCGATCGGGGCCCAGGCGGGGACCGCGGCCAGCGCGGCGCCGATCTGCGCCCAGTTCACGCCGACCACCCAGGGCAGCCCCCAGACGAGCACCGCGACCACCAGCAGCAGCGAGAGCACACCGGTGACGATCTTGCCGGGCGAGACCGTCGGGCGGTGCTCGAGGTCCAGATCCGACGGCACCCAGGCGGGCCCCAGCCCGGCGGTGGGCTCGGGAGCAGGTGTGTCGGGAGAGCCGTCGGGAGCCGCTGACATGCGGCGATTCTCGCACGTCGCAGGCAGATCCCACTCAGGTCCCGCCCCGTATCGTGGAGGCATGTCCTTCGTGATCTCACTCCTCGTCGTCCTGCACCTGCTCTGCTGGGCCATCAGCCTCGGCCTGTGGGTGGCCGCCCTGCGCACCAAGCAGCCCGACCGGGCCATGGCGCACGCCGCCGGCGGGGCCCTGGTGCTGGGCGTCATCATGATGGGTCTGTCGATGGCCACCGGCACCGACGCGCACCTGTGGTTCACCCTGAAGCTGGTGATCGCCCTGGTCGTGACCGCCTTCTCCTATGTGGCGATCAACCGCCGCGAGGAGACCCCCGCGATCATCTGGTACGGCATCCCGACCGCGATCGCGGTGAACGTGGTCATCGCGGTCTTCGGGATCGGGCGCTGACCCGACCGGGACCACCGGAGCGGCGGGTCGCTCCGTCCTCCACCACGACCTCTCGTCCACACGGGGCCTGCCGGAACTCGCGCCGTCGGGCCCCGTGCCTATCCTGGGGACCTCATGAGTTCACTCTTCGACGACCTCTCCCTGCCCGATGCCTTCCGCCGCCTCGACGGTGTGACGGTCGCGCCATCGACCTCCGCGGCCACCGACGGGAGCGCGGGACAGGAGCAGCGGCATCCGGCACCGCAGGACGCATCCGCCGGGGAGGGGCCGTCCTGGGAGGAGCCACCCCTGGAGGAGGAGCCACCGCCGGAGGAGGAACCACCGCCGGAGGACGAGCCGCCGTTCGAGGACGAGCGGCCGGTCGGGGACGAACCGCCGCCGGCGGCGATCCCCGCGGCGCCGGCGGAGTTCGAGCAGATCCCGCATCCGGCCGACCGCGCCCGATCCGTCGGAGCCCGCCACGACGCGTTCGCCGTCGACCCCGCCATCCTGACCGAGCTCACCGACGGGTTGAACCCGGCCCAGCGCGAGGCCGTCGAGCACCGCGGCAGCCCGCTGCTGATCGTCGCCGGCGCCGGCTCCGGGAAGACCCGCGTGCTCACCCGGCGCATCGCGCACCTGCTGCGCGCCCGGGAGGCCCTGCCCGGTGAGATCCTCGCGATCACCTTCACCAACAAGGCCGCCGCCGAGATGCGCGAACGGGTCCAGGAGCTGGTGGGGCCGGTCGCCCGCAGCATGTGGGTCTCCACCTTCCACAGCGCCTGCGTGCGGATCCTGCGTCGGGACGCCCAGACCGTCGGCCTCAAGTCCACCTTCACGATCTACGACAGCGCCGACTCCCTGCGGCTGATCACCACGATCGCCAAGGACCTCGAGCTCGACACCAAGAAGCACGCCCCGAGGGCCCTGGCCTCGCGCATCTCCTCGCTGAAGAACGACCTCACGGACCCGATCGACTTCGCCGACGAGGCCGAGAGCGCGAAGAACCCCTTCGAGCGGACGCTGGCGCGGATCTACACGAACTACACCGAGCGGCTGCGCCAGGCCAATGCGGTGGACTTCGACGACCTCATCGCCCTGACCGTGACCCTGCTGCGGGAGAACCCGGCGATCCGCGAGAGCTACCGCCGCCGGTTCCGCCACCTCCTGGTCGACGAGTACCAGGACACCAACATCGCGCAGTACCAGCTGGTGCGGGAGCTGGTGGGGGAGGACCCCCGCGCAGACCTCACCGTGGTGGGTGACTCCGACCAGTCGATCTACGCCTTCCGCGGGGCCACGATCCGCAACATCGTCGAGTTCGAGAAGGACTTCCCCTCGGCGCGCACCATCGTGCTGGAGCAGAACTACCGCTCCACCCAGAACATCCTCACCGCGGCCAATGCGGTGATCGAGGAGAACGAGGGCCGGCGCAAGAAGAACCTGTGGACCGACCAGGGTGAGGGCGAGCGGATCACCCTGTACGTCGCCGACGACGAGCAGGCCGAGGCCCGCTACATCGGTCGCCAGATCGATGCCCTGGTCGACGACGGCCGCAGCGCCGGGGACATCGCGATCTTCTACCGCGCCAACGCGCAGTCCCGGGCCCTGGAGGACCAGCTGATCCGGGTGGGGCTGCCCTACCGGGTCGTCGGCGGGACCCGCTTCTACGAGCGGCGCGAGATCAAGGACGCCATGGCGTACCTGCGCGTCCTGGCCAACCCGGCCGACGAGATCAATCTGCGGCGCATCCTCAACGTGCCCAAGCGCGGGATCGGCGACCGGGCCGAGGCCGCGATCGCGATGCTGGCCGAGCGAGAACGGATCAGTTTCGGTCAGGCGCTGCGGCGAGCCGAGGAGGCGCCGGGGATCGCCACCCGCTCCCTGAACGCGGTGCGCAGCTTCGTCGCGATGCTCGAGGACCTCCAGGAGATGGCCTCCCGCGGAGACGGCCCCGCCGAGCTGGTCGAGGCGATCCTGCAGCGCTCGGGCTACTACGCCGAGCTGCAGGGCAGCGAGGACCCCCAGGACGAGTCGCGCCTGGAGAACCTCGCCGAGCTGATCAGCGTGGCCGCCGAGTTCGAGGCCGAGACCGAGGCGGCCGACGCCGCCGCCAGCGAGTTCGAGGAGGCCGACGAGGACGAGACGGCGACCGGCGACCGGGCCGGGGCCAACGAGGGAGAGGCCGACGGGGGCGAGCCCGCGGCGACGACGGCCGCGCCCGAGGCGGCGGGGACGTCCGAAGCGCCCCGGCTCGCCGCGGCCGCCGCGGCGGACGAGACTCCCGCGGCGGGCGAGACCACGTCGTCCGACGACGCTCCTGTGACCGGTGCCGTCCCCGAGGCGATCGGGGCCGACATCGACCCCGAGGCCGCGCTGAGCGCCCCCGACGACCCCGCGGCCTCGCTCCTGGATCGCTTCCTGGAGAAGGTCTCCCTGGTGGCCGACGCCGACCAGCTGCCCGGCGGGGAGGACCAGTTCGTCACCCTGATGACCCTGCACACGGCCAAGGGCCTGGAGTTCCCGGTCGTCTTCCTCACCGGCATGGAGGACGGCACCTTCCCGCACAACCGCACCCTGTCGGACCCCGACGATCTGCAGGAGGAGCGACGCCTGGCCTACGTGGGCATCACCCGCTCCCGCGAGCGGCTCTACCTCACCCGCGCCCAGATGCGCACCACCTGGGGCCAGTCGCAGTTCATGCCCGGAAGCCGCTTCCTCGACGAGATCCCCGAGGACGTGCTCGACGTGGCACGGGCCGGCTCCACTCTCGGCGGCGCGGGCTTCGGCGGTATCGGCGCGGGCGGATACGGCTCCGTCAGCCATGGCGGCGGCAACCGCTCCGGCGGCGGGCGCGGACCCTCCTTCAGCGGCGGGATCGGCGGGGGACGCAGCGACGTGAAGCGGCCCAGCTTCGGCTCGGGGCGCCAGCCCGTCTCCGCCGCGGCGATGCCCCAGCTGAGCGTCGGCGACCGCGTCACGCACGACTCCTTCGGCATGGGCTCGGTCACCGAGGTCTCCGGACAGGGGGAGAAGACGCAGGTCGAGGTGCAGTTCAAGCCGCCGAACGGGACCAAGCGGCTGCTGCTGCGCTATGCGCCGCTGACGAAGCTCTGAGCACGAGGATCTAGGGTCGAGGCACGACCAGCTCCACCTCGATGCCCTCCACGGTCTCGCCGTACCAGGCCGTGTGATCGGTGCCTCCGGCATGCGGGTAGGACTCGGAGAACAGCTCGCGCCACCCGTGCTGGGCGGCGTTCGCGCGGATCTCATCGAGCACAGCGCGGTCCGGTGAGATCAGAGCCAGGTGATTCATCCCTGGTGCACGGCGCTCCGCGTGATCGCCGATGACATCGGGGGACTGCTCGAGCACCAGGTAGGCGTCGTCGCCGTGGCGCCAGATCCGACCGGCCTCCCACCCCTCGACGCGCTCCGCGACCCATCCCAAGCTGCTCAGCAACCAGTGCCAGGCGGGCGCGGCCTCGGCCAGGTCGGCGGTCCACAGCTCCAGATGGTGCAGTCCTGCAGGCGGCCTGCGGGGTGCCGAGGGACGGGAAAGGCTCATGCGGGGAGTGTACGGCGCAGGAGGTGATGAGGACCGCGCCCCACGGGCTGCGCCACCGGGTGTCCGGCCCTATCGGGTCACCTCGATCAGGGCCCGCGGGCAGGCCGTGACGGGGACAGGTCACGGGTATGCGGCGGCTCTCAGGACGCGGGGTCGTCCTCGCCCGTCTCCGTGTCGCGGTGGCGGAAGCGGGAGTACATGCCCGTCGCGAAGCTGATCACGACGATCACCAGGACGGCGATGACCACGGCCGAGAACGGGATCTGGAGACCCGCTGCCGCGAGCACCAGCCAGATCGCGAGCAGGGACAGGCCGATCAGGATCGCATCGCGCAGGGAGCGCAGGATCCGCGGGACGATCGCGGCGGAGCGCACCCGACGCTCGGCGACCGTGTAGTACGCGGCGGCGCCCTTGCTCAGGGCATCGGTGTCGATCTGGCGTCGCGGCGAGGAGGTCCGACGCGATTCGTCGTCGGCGCTCTGCTCGCCGCTCGGACGCCGGTCACGGCTCACCGTCCGCTCGCGGGTCGGCGTGTGCACGTGGCTCGCCGGTCGCTCGTGGCTCGGGCCGCGGTCCCCATCCCGTCGCGGCTCGCGGTCGCGGGGGTCGTCACGTCGCTCGTCCGATGTGGAGTCTCCCTCGTCCTCCCGTCCGGCGTCCACGGCGCGGCCGGCGGCGCGGGCATAGTCGCCGGCTCGCGAGCCGGCCCGCTTCGCGGCGTCGCGCGCCCCGGGGGCCTGCTTGCGGGCCGTGTTCCGTGCGGCCTTCGCGTATGTCTTCCAGTCAGCCATGGCGTCTCCTCGCCTCAGCGATCGTCGCCGGGACGGTCGTCCTCGCGCCAGCGGATGTCCCCGCCGCCCCGCGGCGCGGTCCGGGGTCGCGGATTCCGGGAGCGGTGGTCGTTGTAGTAGGAGAGCCCCACGTTCAGCGCGAGGGTGATCCCCACCGACAGCAGGAAGCCCGCGAAGGTCGAGCGCACCCCCAGCAGACGCAGCACCACGAACAGCACGCCGATCGCGATGACGCTGAAGCCGAGGTGCTCGCGCACACGGCGGGCGAGACTGCGGGATCGTCGGCTCATCCGTCCATGCTATCGGTCGGATCTGAACGCCCGATCCGGTGGGAGGCGGTTTCCTCGCTCGACGTGAGACTGCGCGCACCCTGGCCGCTGCGGTGTGGTGAGCACTGCAGAAGCGATACGCTGAGCGCGTTCCCAGGGGTGGCATCGTGGCCGCTGTGGCCTGCCGCCCTCTGCCGATATCGAGAGGAATGCACCCCGTGGACCTGTATGAGTACCAGGCCCGCGATCTCTTCGAGAAGCACGGCGTGCCCGTGCTCGGAGGAGTCGTCGCGGAGGATCCTGCCACTGCCAAGGCTGCCGCCCAGCAGCTCGGCACCCCGGTCGTCGTCGTCAAGGCCCAGGTGAAGACCGGTGGCCGCGGCAAGGCCGGTGGCGTGAAGATCGCCAAGTCCCCCGAGGAGGCGGAGCAGAAGGCCTCCGAGATCCTCGGGATGGACATCAAGGGCCACACCGTGCATCGCGTCATGGTCGCCGCCGGCGCCGACATCGCCGAGGAGTACTACTTCTCGCTGCTGCTGGACCGTGCGAACCGCAACTACCTGGCGATGTGCTCCGTCGAGGGCGGCGTGGAGATCGAGCAGCTCGCCGTCGAGCGGCCCGAGGCCCTCGCCCGCGTGGCCGTCGACCCCAATGTCGGCATCGACGAGGCCAAGGCCGCCGAGATCGTGCAGGCTGCGAACTTCGACGAGGAGACCGCGCACAAGGTCGCTCCCGTGCTGATCAAGCTGTGGGACGCCTACCGCGAGGAGGACGCCTCGCTGGTCGAGGTCAACCCGCTGGTCAAGACCGGTGACGGCGAGATCATCGCCCTGGACGGCAAGATCACCATCGACGAGAACGCGGCCTTCCGTCACGAGGACCACGCGTCCCTGGTCGATACCGCCTCCGAGGATCCGCTGGAGACCAAGGCCAAGGCCCTGGACCTCAACTACGTCAAGCTCGACGGCGAGGTCGGCATCATCGGCAACGGCGCGGGCCTGGTCATGTCCACGCTCGACGTGGTCGCCTACGCGGGCGAGCAGCACGGCGTCAAGCCCGCCAACTTCCTCGACATCGGCGGCGGCGCCTCCGCCGAGGTGATGGCCAACGGCCTCGACGTGATCCTCGGCGACGAGCAGGTCGCCGCCGTGTTCGTCAACGTCTTCGGCGGCATCACCGCCTGCGACGCCGTGGCCAACGGCATCGTCGGCGCCCTGAAGAAGCTCGGCGACGCTGCGACCAAGCCGCTCGTGGTCCGTCTCGACGGCAACAACGTCGAGGAGGGTCGCCAGATCCTCGCGGACTTCGCGCACCCTCTCGTCACCCAGGCCGACACCATGGACGGCGGCGCCGCGAAGGTCGCCGAGCTCGCCGCCGCAGGAAAGTGAGCAGCACCCGAGATGTCTATCTTCCTTGATGCCAACAGCAAGGTCATCGTCCAGGGCATGACGGGCTCGGAGGGCATGAAGCACTCCCAGCGCATGCTCGACTCCGGCACGAACGTCGTCGGCGGCGTGAACCCCCGCAAGGCCGGCCAGTCCGTCTCCTTCGACGGCGGCCACGACGTGCCCGTCTTCGGATCCGTCGCGGAGGCCATGGAGGCCACCGGTGCGAACGTCTCGGTGGTCTTCGTGCCGCCGAAGTTCGCCAAGAGCGCGGCGGTCGAGGCGATCGACGCCGCGATCGAGCTCCTGGTGATCATCACCGAGGGGATCCCGGCCAAGGACGCCGCCGAGTTCTTCAACTACGCCCAGTCCAAGGGCACCACCCGCATCATCGGGCCCAACTGCCCCGGTGTGATCACCCCCGGTGTCTCCAACGCGGGCATAACGCCCTCGAACATCACCGGCACCGGCAAGCTGGGCCTGGTCTCCAAGTCCGGCACGCTGACCTACCAGATGATGTACGAGCTGGCCGACATCGGTTTCACCACCGCCATCGGCATCGGCGGCGACCCGGTCATCGGCACCACGCACATCGACGCGCTCGAGGCGTTCGAGAACGACCCCGAGACCGTCGGCGTCGTGATGATCGGCGAGATCGGCGGAGACGCCGAGGAGCGCGCGGCCGCGTACATCAAGGACAACATGTCCAAGCCGGTCGTCGGCTACGTCGCGGGCTTCACCGCCCCCGAGGGCAAGACGATGGGCCACGCCGGCGCCATCGTCTCCGGCTCCGCGGGCACCGCCCAGGCGAAGAAGGAGGCCCTCGAGGCCGCCGGCGTCAAGGTCGGCAAGACCCCGACCGAGACCGCCGACCTCATGCGCGAGATCGTCAAGGCCCAGGCCTGATCGATTCCTCGCCGGGGTGAGGCCGGCCGCGAGGCCGGTTCACCCGCAGGCAGTGCCCCGGACCCCACGCGGGTCCGGGGCACTGCGTGGTCCGCAGGGTCGTGTGCCGCGCGAGGACAGGCCGATCTCCTTCGCGCGGAGGAGGCGGCGGATGGTTCGTTCCGCGAGGATCGCCCCATGAGCACTCGCGCCGCAGATTCCCACGCCACCGCGTCGGTCTCCGACACCGGGCGGGAGATCGGGACCGATCGTCCCGTCGTGATCGTTCCGCTGATCGGTGTCTTCGTGCTCGCGATCGCGGTGGGCGCGGCGCGTCGGTCGGGCGACTAAGCTATCGGGAGCCTGCCGTGCGCCCGACCTAGGAGGGGACCCCGTGACCGGAGATCTCATCGACACCACCGAGATGTATCTGAAGACGGTGTTCGAGCTCCACGAAGCGGGCATCGCGCCGATGCGCGCGCGGATCGCGGAGCGCCTGGGTCATTCCGGACCGACGGTCTCCCAGACCGTCGCCCGCATGGAGCGCGACGGCCTGCTCCATCTGGACGACCAGCGACGCATCCGCCTGACCGAGAAGGGCCACGGGGTCGCCACGGACGTGATGCGCAAGCATCGTCTGGCCGAGCGTCACCTGCTGGACGTGATCGGTCTGGACTACGCCCTCGTCCACGAGGAGGCCTGCCGCTGGGAGCACGTCATGAGCCTCGAGGTCGAGCAGCGGCTCGCGGAGAAGCTCGAGCCGCCCTTCGTCGACCCCTACGGCAACCCGATCCCCGGGCTGTCCGCCCTCGGGATCACCGAGACCCACGCCACCGAGGACGGTAAAGGAACGGCCAATCCGCCCCGCGAGCTGATCGACGTCCTGCAGGACGGTCAGACGGCTCGGGTCCAGCTGCGTCGCATCGGGGAGAGAGTCCAGAGCGACGTCCAGCTCCTGGGAGAACTCGCACGTCAGGGCATTGTTCCGCAGGCGGAACTGGACGCCGAACGGCTCGGGGGCTCCCTCGTGCTGCGCGGCCCGGCCGGCGGTGAAGTGGCCGTCTCCGAGGTCGTGGCAGGTCAGCTCCATGTGACACTGCTCGCCGCCGGGTAAAGGCTCCGTCAAGCTCTTCCCCAGAGCTTTCTGTCGCCCTGACTGCGGGGGGTCCCAGCGCCTAGGCTCGAACCCGTGCCGAGGCGTCCTGCTCTCGGCATTCCGCCTGGAGAGCCCCACCGCGCACCAGGACCGGAGATGGAGCACACGCATCGCGCGGGGGCAGACGCCCGGGGGCCGGGAGCCACAACGTGTCGAAGACTGTGAACAACACTCACCGCCGCGCCATGCGCACGGTGACCCCTGCCGTCCGTGCCGGACGCGCCACCGCCGGAGCCGCCATGGCCGCCGCGATGCTGTTCGGCGGCGCCGCCGCCGCGACCGCCGAGCCGTCCGATCCGCAGGCCGATGCCCCGGCCGCGCCGCAGGCCGACGCCCCTTCCACCGTGATCGCCCCCGTCGCCGCCCCCGCGGTCGGCCTCCCCGCCGTCGAGACCGGAGACGACGCCGAGGAGCCCTCCTTCGCCCCCGCCGCCACCAGCATCTCCGTCGAGGTCGGCCCCACCGAGGAAGAGATCGCCGCCGCCGAGGCCGCTGCTGAGGAGGCCGCCGCCCAGGAAGCCGCTGAGCAGGAGGCCGCCGAGCAGGCAGCCGCTCAGGACGAGCAGGACCAGCAGGCGACCGAGACCCGCGAGGACGACGACTCGAGCCGTTCGAACGAGCGCTCCGAGCCCGAGGAATCCGAGGGCCAGAGCTCCGAGGGGCAGAGCTCCGAGGGCGAGAGCTCCGAGGGGCAGAGCTCCGATTCCTCCGGCGATTCCGGCGAGCAGCAGTCCTCGTCGGCCCCCTCCGCCGCCAAGGGCGGCTCGATCCTCGCCACCGCACGTTCCGGCATCGGCACTCCCTACGTCTTCGGCGGCACCTCGCCCTCGGGCTGGGACTGCTCCGGCTTCGTCCAGTGGGTCTACGGCCAGCACGGCATCGACCTGCCGCGCGGCGCCAACGCGCAGGGTGCTTCCGGCACGGTCATCCCGCGCTCCCAGGCCCAGCCCGGCGACCTCGTCTTCAAGCCCGGTCACATCGGCATCTACGCGGGCAACGGTCAGTTCGTCGACGCCGGCAACCCGCGTGTGGACACCTCCGAGCGCGACATCTACTCCGGCAGCTGGACCTTCGTCCGCGTCGGCTGACACGCCTCGCACTTGCTGCGGCCCCGTTCCACCTCGGTGGGACGGGGCCGTTCCCGTTCTCGCGCCGGCTGGGGCGTGCGGCATCCGCTGGGGCCGGCGGCATCCGCTGGGGCCCGCGGCGTCCGCTGGGGCCGGCGATGCGGACCGGGAGCCGGGGGAGCCCGCTGAGAACCTTCCCGGACGGCGCCCGGTACCGTGGGGCCGGTGTCCACCGTCCGAGATCTCCTCGCCGTCCTGCTGCTGATCGCCGCCACCGTGCTCGCCAGCCTCTGGCTGCCCGCCGTCTGGCTGCAGTCACATGTCGTGGACCGGAGCGGGTTCCTGGAGATCACCCAGCCTCTCGCGGATGACCCTGCGTTCCAGCGCACCCTGACCGACGGGGCCGTGGAGACGATCCTCAGCGACGAGAACATGCCGGAATGGATCTCCGACCCGCTGACGCCGATCGCTCAGGAGCAGGCCGCCCGGGCCACCGACACCGAGGTCTACACCACCGTATGGGATGCCGCGATGATCGAACTGCACGGAGCGCTGTTCTCCCCGGGCACCTCCGAGCTCGAGGTCGACCTCGCCCCGGTGATCGACGCGCTGCTGACCGGCGTCGAGGACCAGGTGCCCCTCCTGGATGTCCCGCGACCGGACTCCGCCGCCGTCACGATCGCCACCATCCCCGACGTCCCGCTGCTCACCCACGCCACGATCCTGGACCCCTGGGCGCAGCGGGCCGGCCCGATCGCGCTGGGCCTGGCGGTGCTGGCCCTGCTGATCGCCCGTCGCCGTCGGGGAATGCTGATGACGGCGGGTCTGGGCACCATGATCGCCGGCCTCGCCACCTGGGCCCTCGCCCAGCGGATCACGGACCTGGTGCCGGACCGGGTCGATCAGGCGGCCTTCCTCGGGCCCATCGTGCAGGCCTTCGAGCAGCGCTTCACAGGCGACGTGACGCCGCAGGGCGTCATCCTGCTCGGGGTGGGCGCCCTGGTCGCGGCCACCGGACTCGTGCTGATCGGACTGCGCCGACACGGCTGAGAGCGCCCGCCTCCGGCACCTGCTGTGCCCGGCACCCGTCCGCGCCCGGCGACCGAGCACTGTGCACGGCTGCCGCGAGGGAAGGGTCTCAGCCCAGGCCGAGCTGGGTGAACGCTCGTGAGACCCCGTGCTGGGCCGGTCCGTGGACCTCGAGCTCCGCCGCCGCCCGGACCTCGGCGGGGGCGCCGGCGATCGCGATCGCCGTCCCGGCCTCCCGCAGCATGCCCAGATCGTTCATCCCGTCACCGATGGCGATGGTGGAGTCCCGGTCCATTCCCAGATGTGCTCTCACCCGGTGCATCCCGTCGGCCTTGTCCACCGCCAGCAGGTGCAGCTCCCCGGAGGAGAGGTCGTCGGTCGTGATCGAGCTGGGCAGCGCCCCGACCTCGGGCCCGCACTCGGCCGCGAGCTGCTCGATCGGTGCCCGTGAGTCCCACAGCGAGATCTTCGCGAAGGAGCAGTCGGCCAGGTCCTCGCGCACGCGGACGGCGGCGATGATGTCCCGGGGGCCCTGTCCGATCCCCTCGGCCGCCTCCTCCGGCACGGGGCGCATCCGGGCGCGGATCCGCTCGGCGGAGGCCGGGGTGCACCACAGCGCGTCGGGCGCCTCGAGGGCGAAGGCGACGTCATGGGCGCGCAGCACCTCGACGGTGCGGTGGCCCAGCGCGGCGGGGAAGCGCTCGTCGTGCAGCACCTGATCGCCGAGGCGGACGTATCCGCCCGCGGAGGCGATCACCCCATCGAACAGCGCCGCGACCTCGGGCACCACGATCGAGACCGGGCGCCCGGTGCACAGCAGGACCACGTGCCCGGCCGCCCGGGCGCGCTGGACGGCCTCGGCGTGCTCGCGCGGGACCACGCCCTGCTCGGCGAGGGTGCCGTCGAAGTCGATGAACACGCAGCGGCGGTCGGCCACAGGGGTCTCCTCGGAGAGGTCGGGATGAGGCCGTCCAGCTTAATCGTTGCTCCCGTGCGCCATGGCCCGTGCCCATGCTGCACAGGACGCCGCACGACTGAGCGCCCACCACCGGCGCCGTCAGCGCCGGCGGTGCGTGCTGATCAGTACGGAGACGGTGACCTCGGACATCGAGGAGTCTTGCTCGGCGAGCGACCGGGCGAGGGTCTCCTGAGGGACGTGACGGGCGCTCGGGGTCATCGCCACCAGGTCCCGCGCCCGTGCCTCGTCCAGCGGCAGCTCATAGGTCAGCTCGCGCGTCGCGGTCGTGTCGAAGAACGGCTCGAGCGCCCCGTGCAGGCGCTCCTCCTTGCGCGGATCCATCGACACCATGCCCGGGATCGCCTCCCGCAGCTCGGCGAGATGATCGGCCCCCGGACGCGCGACCACCAGGGCCCCGGACGGCCTGAGCACCCGGGCGAACTCGGCGGGATGACGCGGGGCGAACACGTCGACCAGCAGGTCGATCGAGTCATCGGCGAGCGGGAACGGCGCGAAGACATCCCCGGAGCATGCGGCCGCCCGGTCGTGGGCGCGGGCGGCGAAGCGCAGGGAGCGCGCCGAGGTGTCGACTCCGAGCCCCCGGGCTCCCTCGAAGCGGTCCAGGAGCCCCGCGAGGTAATAGCCGGGGCCGCACCCCATGTCCAGGACGGTCGGAGCGGCGCCGCTCGGGTCCGGGCCGGCCGACGGGCTCTGCACGGCGGGGACGGACGGACCGGGCGAGCGCGACGTGCGCGGCGGCTCCGTGACGGCCAGGGACGGGACGGCGGCTTCCGCGAGCTCGGCGATCGCCGCGAGCAGCGGGGCATAGGCTCCGCTGCCCAGGAAGCGCTCCCGGGCCCGGGCCATCTCGTCGTCGTCCCCGCTCCTGGCCCCGCCGCCGCCCAGCATCGAGGCGTACCCGGCCCGGGCGATGTCGAAGGTGTGCCGCTGCGAGCAGTGCAGGCTCCGATCGCGCACCGTCAGCTGTGCGCCGCAGGTGGGACAGCGCAGGATGTCGAGGGCGTCGAGCAGGGCAGCGGGGACGGCAGAGGGCACGACGGCAGGATATCCGTGCCGGCCCGCTCGGGTGCTCACGCGCTCCCGTCGCCCGGTGCCCGCTCCCAGGCGTCGCGGTCGTGGGCGGTCAGGATGCGGACGCCCCCGTCGGCCGCGAGGGCGGACAGGGCCCGCTGCGTGCGCCGCAGCGCCGCCGTGTCGTGGGCGAGCAGTCCTTGGCGGAGGTGCACGTCGGGCCGGGTGTCGCCCGGGCGCAGCGAGGCCGCGGAATGCGCGGCGTCCCCGGCGTGCAGCAGCCACCCGTCCTCGACGGGGACGGCGACCCCCGCGTGCCCGGCGGTGTGGCCCGGCAGCGGCACCAGCAGCAGTCCCGGGGCGACCTCGGCGAGCTCGAGCACGCCCGCCACTCCGTGCCAGCGACCGTCGCCGGGCGGATGTCCGACGACCTCGGGCCGGTGGGCCCACTGGGCGGGACGGTAGCGCAGGGACTCCCGCAGGCCGCGACGGCGGAGGACCGCGACGTGCTCCATCGCCGTCAGGTGCACGCGGGCGGAGGGGAAGTCGCCGATTCCGCCGGCGTGGTCGAGATCGGCGTGGGTGAGGACGATATCGGTGACCGCCGCCGGATCGTGGCCCAGCGCGCGGACATGCGCGGACGCCGTCTCCTCCTCCCGCAGCGCTGCCCCGAGCACATGCCGCATCGGCCCCAGCCGGCGCGGATCACGGACGTCGGCGCTCCCGAAACCGGCATCGACCAGCACCAGGCGCGCATCGGCCTCCAGCAGCAGCACGTGGCACACCATCGCGGCACCCCCGGGGTGCAGGGTCCCGCAGTTCAGGTGGTGGATGCGCATGGCGGTCCCGGTCCGGCGCTCAGCTCAGCATTCCGCTCAGCACTCAGCCCTGCCCCACGTACTGCGCCAGGTGCGTCCCGGTCAGGGTCGAGGCGTCGGCGACCAGCTGGGACGGCGTCCCCTCGAACACGACCCGGCCGCCGTCGACACCGGCCCCGGGCCCGAGATCGATGATCCAGTCCGCATGGGCCATGACGGCCTGATGATGCTCGATGACGATCACCGTCCGGCCGGAGTCCACCAGGCGATCCAGCAGGGCCAGGAGAGTGTCGATGTCGGCCAGGTGCAGGCCCGTCGTCGGCTCGTCGAGCACCAGGACCCCGCCCGTGTCGCCCATGCGGGTGGCGAGCTTGAGCCGCTGCCGCTCGCCGCCGGACAGCGTGGCCAGTCCCTGGCCGATGGTCAGATATCCCAGGCCGACCTCCTCCAGGTGGCGCAGGATCTTCGCGGCCGCGGGGACCTTCGCCGCCGGGGAGGTCAGCAGCGTCAGCGCCTCCTCGACGGACATCTCCAGCACGTCGGCGATGTTCGCCCCGCCGAGGGTGTACTCCAGCACCGAGGCCTGGAACCGCCTGCCCTCGCACTCCTCGCAGGGGGTCGTGACGGTCTCCATGAAGCCGAGCTCGGTGAAGATCATCCCGGCGCCCCTGCACACCGGGCAGGCTCCCTCGGAGTTGCTGGAGAACAGCGCGGGCTTCACCCCGTTGGCCTTCGCGAAGGCCTTGCGGATCGGCTCCAGCAGGCCCGTGTAGGTCGCGGGGTTGGAACGGCGCGAGCCCCGGATCGCTCCTTGATCGACCACGGTGACCTCGGCGCCGCGGGGCAGTGAGCCGTGCACCAGAGAGCTCTTGCCGGAGCCGGCCACCCCGGTGATCACGGTGAGCACGCCCAGCGGCACGTCCACGTCCACGTCGCGCAGGTTGTGCTGGTCGGCGCCGCGGATCTCGAGGGCACCGGTCGGCTCGCGCACCTCGTCCTTCACCGTGGCGCGGCGGTCGAGATGGCGCCCCGTGAGGGTGTCGGAAGCCCGCAGACCCATCACATCCCCCTCGTACTGCAGGTCCCCGCCGTGCACGCCGGCGCGCGGGCCGAGGTCGACGACGTGGTCGGCGATGGCGATCGATTCGGGCTTGTGCTCGACCACCAGCACCGTGTTGCCCTTGTCCCGCAGGGCCAGCAGCAGCTGGTTCATGGTCGCGATGTCGTGCGGGTGCAGCCCGATGGTGGGCTCGTCGAACACATAGGTGATATCGGTCAGCGCCGAGCCGAGGTGCCGGATCATCTTGGTGCGCTGGGATTCGCCGCCGGAGAGCGTGCCGGAGGAGCGGTCCAGGGAGAGATAGCCCAGTCCGATCGTCACGAAGGAATCCAGCAGGGCCGAGAGGTTGCCCAGCAGCGGGGCGACCGTCGGCCCCGTGTGCCGGGCGCGCAGCGCCTGCACCCAGGCGGCCAGGTCGGTGATCTGCAGGGAGCTGGCGTCGGCGATCGAGACGCCGTCGATCCGCGCGCCGCGGGCGTGCTCCGCCAGCCGCGTCCCCTCGCACTCCGGGCAGACGATGAACTTCACGGCCCGGTCCACGAACGCCCGCACGTGCGGCTGCATCGCGTCGCGGTCCTTGGACAGCATCGACTTCTGGATCTTCGGGATCAGACCCTCGTAGGTCATGTTCACCCCGTCGATCTTCACCTTCGTGGGCTCCTTGTACAGGAAGTCGTGCAGCTGACGCTTCGTGAAGGACCGGATCGGCCGGTCCGAGGGGAAGAAGCCGGAGGCGGCGAACTGCTTCTGGTACCAGCCCCCGGCGGCGTAGTTCGGGATCGTGAACGGGCCCTCGTCCAGCGACTTGTCCTCGTCGTACAGCTCGGTGAGATCCACGTCGGAGACCTCGCCCATCCCCTCGCAGCGCGGGCACATGCCGCCCACCCGGGAGAAGGTGGTCTTCTCGGCGATGGTCTTCGCGCCCTTCTGCACGGTCATCGCCCCGGACGCGGTGACGCTGGGGACGTTGAAGGAGTACGCGCCGGGCCCGCCGACGTGCGGCTCGGCGAGCTTGGAGAACAGGGTGCGCAGGTAGGAGCCCGCGTCGGTGACGGTCCCGACGGTGGAGCGCATGTTGGCCCCCATCCGTTCCTGGTCGACGATGATCGCGGGGGTCAGCCCCTGCAGCTCGTCGACGTCGGGGCGGGCGAGCGAGGGCATGAAGCCCTGGACGAACGAGCTGTAGGTCTCGTTGATCATCCGCTGGGACTCGGCGGCGATGGTCCCGAACACCAGCGAGCTCTTCCCGGAGCCGGAGACCCCGGTGAACACGCTCAGACGGCGCTTGGGCAGGTCGAGGGAGATGTCGCGGAGATTGTTCTCCCGGGCGCCGCGCACCCGGATCACGTCATGGGCGTCGGCAGGGCGGTGGTCGGCGGCGGCGGGAGTCATCGATCCTCCAGGGGCTCGGCCTGCGGGCGACCGGATCGGACGCTGCGATCATCGATCCTAGTACCGGCCCCCGCATCCCTGTCTCGGCGTCGTGATACCGGAGCCCCGGTCCGGCACCGGGCGGATAGCCTGGAGCGGTGACCGACGAGACGCATTTCGACATCGCCCTGATCGGCTCCGGCTCCGCGAACTCCTTCCCGGGGCCCGAGTTCGCGGGCCGCTCCATCGTGCAGATCGACCGTGGGGTGGGTCCCGACCACGTGTTCGGGGGGACCTGCCTGAACCTCGGCTGCATCCCCACGAAGATGTTCGTGCACACCGCGAACCTCGCCGCGACCCCCTCCGAGGCCGGCCGCTTCGGGCTGACCGAGCAGCTGCGCCACGTCGACTGGCCCGCGATCCGCGACCGCATCTTCGGGCGCATCGACCCGATCACCGCCGGCGGCGAGGTGTATCGCCGCGACCACTCGGACAACGCGAACCTCACCCTGCTGCGGGGCACCGCGACCTTCACCGGAGCGAAGACCCTGCGCGTGCAGGAGTCGGACGGCGCCGAGCGCACCCTGAGCGCCGACACCATCGTCCTCGGCGCCGGCTCCCGGCCGACGCTGCCGCCGATCGCCGGTCTCGCCGAGTCGGCCCCGCACACCTCGGACACGATCATGCGGATCGACCGCCTGCCCTCCTCGCTCGCGATCCTCGGTTCCGGTGTGATCGCCGTCGAGATGGCGCACGTGTTCGCCTCCCTCGGCGTGGAGGTCACGCTCATCGCCCGCTCCGAGCGGGTGCTGCGCACGGCCGACGCCGACATCTCGGCACGGCTGACCGAGATCCTCGGCGACCGGCTGCACCTGGAGACCCGCCTGTCGACCGCCTCGGTGCGCCGCACCGCCGGCGGGGTCGAGCTGCGCGGCACGCGCGACGGCGAGGAGGTCGTGCTGTGCGCCGAGGAGCTGCTCGTCGCGACGGGGCGTCGCCCCAACTCCGACCTGCTGGGCGTCTCCGCCGCCGGCATCGACACCACCGAGGACGGCCGTGTCGCGGTCGACGCCCACCAGCGGGTGCTCGCAGGCGGCGAGGTCCTCGAGGGCCTCTGGGCCCTGGGCGACCTCTCCAGCGACCACCAGCTCAAGCACGTCGCCAACCACGAACAGCGCATCGTGCGGCACAACATCCTGCATCCCGAGCAGCTGCGCCGTTCCGACACGATGCCGATCCCCAGCGGTGTGTTCACCCACCCGCAGGTGGCCTGGGTCGGGATGGACGAGGAGGCGGCCCGCCGCAGCGGCCGCGACATCACCGTCGCCGTCCAGGAGTACGCCTCGATCGCCTACGGCTGGGCGATGGAGGACACCACCGGTTTCGTGAAGCTCATCGCCGATGCCGGGACCACCGAGATCCTCGGCGCCCACCTCATCGGCCCCGAGGCCACCACCCTGGTGCAGCTGATGATCCAGGCGATGAGCACCGGGCAGACCGCCCGGGACATCGCCACCGCCCAGTACTGGATCCACCCGGCGATGCCGGAGCTGATCGAGAACGCCCTGCTCCAGCTGGTGGACTGACTCCCCGGCGCAGCAGCCTCGCTCAGCCCTGCTGGGCGTCGCCTCCGGGCAGGCAGGACTGCAGCGGATCGTGGTCGATCTCCGGAGCATCCGTCGGGGCCGCCTCGGCCGATGAGGACTCCTCCTCGGTCGGGGTCTCCTCCTCGGTGGTCTGCTCCTCGGTGGTCTGCTCCTCGGTGGTCTGCTCCTCGGAGTCCGCGGTGTCGTCGGAGGAGCCCTCCTCCTCGGGGGCGGCACCGGTCTCCGCGGGATCGGTCGAACCGGGCTCGGTCTCCCCGAGCACGGACTCCGGCGGGTCCTGCTTCATGGAGTCCTCGATGGAGGCCTGCACCCAGGACTCGAGGTACTCGTAGTCCGGATCGCCCGAGGGCGTCACGTCCGGGGTGATCGGGTAGGAGGTGAAGCCGCCGTCCTTGATCCGCAGGGCGAGGTCGACGAAGGCGTCCAGGTTCGAGACCGGGATGTCGGTCTGGATGTTCGCCTCCGTGGCGGAGACCAGACGGGGGACCGACATGGCCAGGGTCGCCGGGTCGGCCTCCTCGGCCACCGCTCGCACGATGCGCTGCTGGCGGCAGTTGCGGTCGAAGTCGTTGGAGCCCTCGCGGGAGCGGGCGTACCACAGGGCATGGTAGCCGTCGAGCTTCTGCGAGCCCGGTTCGATGTAGCCGTCGATCGGACCCGCGCCGCCGCCGATGGGGATGCGCCGCTCCACGACGAGGTCGACGCCGCCGATGGCGTTGACGATGTCCTCGAAGCCCTGCAGATTCACCATCGCGTAGTAATCGGTGTCCAGGCCGAGGGTCTCCTCGACCGCCCAGCGGGTGGCCGTCAGCCCCGGGTTGGAATCACCGGGGAAGAGATCGGGATGCTCCTCCGCCCAGGTCCACACCGCGTTGATGAGGTCCTGGTTCGGACCGTAGTAGTCGAAGCCGTCGGGGAACTCCTCCGCCGCGGGGGTCCCCTCCGGGAACTCGACCTTCTCGAGGTTTCGCGGGATGGAGAACAGGGCGGTCTGGCCGGTCTCGGTATCGACCGAGGCGACCATGATCGTGTCCGGACGGGTTCCGGTGCGGTCGGCGCCGGCGTCCTGGCCCAGCAGCATGACGTTCACCCGCTCGGTGTTCGCCCAGGGGTCCTTGCCCTCCGCGAGCGTCCGACCCTCGCCGTCCCGGCCGCCGAAGACGGAGGTCGAACCGAGCAGCCCTTGCGCGGCCCACAGTGACTGCACGCCGCGCCCGAAGGGGAGGGCGACTCCCACCACCATGAGGGCGGCCAGAGCGAGGGCGAGGTACCGCTTGGTCCCCGCGAGCTGCTCGCGGCGGGAGTGGACGAGGTTCGCCGCCACGATCTGCAGCGCCCAGACGAGCCCGACGACCACGATCGTGATCAGGATCCCGATCAGGATGGAGCGATTGGTCAGCAGCATCATGCCGTTGCGCACGGGATCGCCGATGACCAGGAAGGCCGTCAGCGTCACGGCAGCGAGGGCCAGGATCGCGAGCAGCACCCAGCCGATGCGTCGCAGGTGGGTGGTGACCAGGCCCGAGCCCGGCAGCAGCGCGGTGAGGACGGTCCAGAACGCCACCTTCGGCAGGGAGCCGTCGTCCGTCGTCGCCGCAGCCGCGCCGACGGCGGCGGAGGAGTCGGCGGCGTCGACGGCGGCGGGGGGATCGGGCTCCGTGGGGCCGTCGCCGGGTGCTGCGGGCTCGGACGAGCTGCGGGGGGCGAGCGAGTCCGACCAGGCGTCGTGCTCGCTCGAGGTCGCCTCCTGCGACCAGGCGTCGTGCACCGGCGCGTTGCCGCGCAGCGGGCGCGAGAACGAGGGGCGCGAGGGCGACGGCGCGGAGGCCGACGTCGAGGAGCTCGCGTGGTCGGTGTCCTCCTGGCCGGCGGCGCCCTGCGCGGATGCGGCCGCCGGGGTGCCGTCCGCGGCCAGCGGGTAGGCGGCGCGTCGGCCCCGGGGCCGACGCGGTGACGGGTCGGCGGAGGATCCGCCGGGGGTCGCGGGCTCTTCCGGAGGGGGTGAAGTCTCTGCCGGAGGGGGCGAGGGCTCTGCCGCCGCGGGAGGTGCGGACTCCGCCGCCGGAGGGGGTGAGGGCTCTTCTGCGGGAGCGGGGGAGGACTCTGCTGCGCCGGAGAGCGAGGACGAGCTCGACGCGGAGGGAGCGGGGGCTCCGGATTCCGCGGACGGGGCCGTGCCCCCGATCCACGTCCGCTTGGGGTTCGGGGTGCCGAAGGCCGCCTCTCGATTCCGTCGCGCCTGGTCCGGTGGCAGGGGCGACGACGGGGCGCGTCGGACCGGCTCCTGGTGTCTGCCGGATCGACGTCGCCGGCGCCGGGAGGCCGAGGAGGGGTCCATCATGCGCTACATCCTAGATTCACGAGGACGGATCGTCTCGCATCTGCCTGTGAGAACCTGGTGCAGGTCGTATGACGGGCCGATATCCGTATCCTGGCACCATGCGCCTGATCCATACCGCGTCGACGGACCTGACCTACGACGACTGCTTCTTCCTGCCCGCCCGTTCCGCGATCACCTCCCGCTTCGATGTCGATCTCTCCAGCGATGACGGCACCGGCACCACGATCCCGCTGATCGCCGCGAACATGACCGCGGTCTCCGGCCGTCGCATGGCGGAGGTCATGGCTCGGCGCGGCGGACTCGCCGTGCTCCCCCAGGACCTCTCGTCGGAGCGGATCGACTCGATCATCCGCTCCGTGAAGCAGCGTGACCTGCTGGTGGACCACCCCCTGACCCTCACGGTCGACGGCACCCTCGGCCAAGCCGCCGATCTGCTGCCCAAGCGCCCCCACGGCATCGTCGTCGTGATCGACGAGCAGCGCCGACCCGTCGGCACGATCTCCGCGGAGGAGATCGCCGGCCGTGATTCCTTCGCCCCGGTCGGCGACGTGCTGAGCACGGACGTTCCCGTCCTGCAGCCCGCGGACCTCGACGTCGCTCCCGCCGAGCTGCACGCCCGCATCGCCGCCACCCACCACGATGCCGCCGTCGTCGTCGAGTCCGCGGCGGCAGGCGGCGCGCTGCGCGGCGTGCTGACCGCCACGGGCGTGCTGCGCTCGACCATCTACCGCCCCGCGACCGACGCCGCCGGTCAGCTGCGGGTCGCGGTCGCCGTCGGCATCAACGCCGACGTCTCCACCCGGGTGCGTGAGCTGGTCGCCGCCGGTGCCGACGTGATCGTGCTGGATACCGCCCACGGACACCAGGACAAGATGCTCGACGCCCTGCGCACCGCCCGGAAGGTGCTCGGGGACCGCGATGCGACACCGGTGCGCTTGGCGGCCGGGAACATCGTGACCGCCGAGGGGACCCGCGAGCTGATCGAGGCCGGTGCCGACATCGTCAAGGTCGGCGTCGGCCCCGGCGCCATGTGCACCACCCGGATGATGACCGGCGTCGGCCGCCCCCAGTTCTCCGCCGTCCTGGAGTGCGCCGCCGAGGCGCGGCGCCTGGGCGGGCACGTGTGGGCCGACGGCGGCGTCCGCCACCCCCGCGACGTCGCGCTCGCGCTCGCCGCCGGGGCGTCCAACGTGATGGTCGGCTCCTGGTTCGCCGGGACCTACGAGTCCCCCGGCCAGATGCGGGCCGACGAGAACGGCCGCCGCTACAAGGAGAGCTTCGGCATGGCCTCCAAGCGCGCCGTCTCCCACCGCACCGCCCACCAGGACGCCTTCGCCCGGGCCCGCAAGGGTCTGTTCGAGGAGGGCATCTCCACCTCGCGCATGTACCTGGCGGAGACCGGCGGCGGGGTGGAGGACCTGATCGACGAGATCACCGCCGGGGTGCGCTCCTCCTTCACCTATGCGGGCGCCACCAGCACCGCGGAGTTCCGTGAGCGGGCCGTGATCGGCCTCCAGAGCGCCGCCGGGTACGCGGAGGGGCGTCCGGTGAGCGGTTCCTGGAGCTGACGGCCCGGTAGGATGTCTCCCATGACGACTCTCGTGATCGGTGGCGCCGGGTACATCGGATCGCACGTGGTGCGACTCCTCCTCGACCAGGGGCAGAAGGTTCTCGTGGTCGACGACCTCTCCACGGGGATCCTGGCGCGGACCGAGGGCGCCGAGCTGATCGATCTCGACATCACCGGGCCCGACGCGAGCGAGAAGCTCGCCTTCCAGCTGCGCGCCTCCGGGGCCGACTCGGTGATCCACTTCGCCGCGCACAAGCAGGTCGGGGAGTCCGTGGCGAACCCCGAGATGTATTGGCACGACAACATTGGCGGTCTCGCCAACGTGCTGGCCGCCTGTGCGAGCGCCGAGGTGCGGGACGTGGTCTTCTCCTCGTCGGCGGCCGTCTACGGCATCCCGGACGTGGACCTCGTGACCGAGGACCTCACCCCGCGGCCGATCAACCCCTACGGCGCCACGAAGTACGTGGGGGAGTGGATGCTGGCCGATTCCGAACGTGCCCACGGCATGCGCACCGTCGCGCTGCGCTACTTCAACGTCGCCGGCGCCGGGTGGCCCGAGCTCGCCGACACCGCCGTGATGAACCTGGTGCCGATCGTGCTGGACCGCCTCGAACAGGGCAAGGCCCCCGTCGTCTTCGGCGACGACTACGACACCCCGGACGGCACCTGCATCCGGGACTACGTCCACGTCCTCGACCTCGCCCATGCGCACATCGCGGCGCTGGACTACCTGCGCGGCGAGGACCGTCCCCACCGGGTGTTCAACGTCGGGACCGGGGAGGGCTCGAGCGTGCTCGAGGTGATCGACGCGATCGCCCGCGCCAAGGGCATCGAGATCACGCCGGAGATGGGGGAGAGGCGCGCCGGGGACCCGGCCCGCTTGATCTGCTCGGGAGACCGCATCGCTGCGCAGCTCGGGTGGAAATCCGAGCACGGACTGGATGACATCGTCCGCTCCGCGGTCGAGGCCCGGTCACGGACCGTCACCGCCGATGTCGAGGCCTACCCCGGGGCCTGACGGCAGAGGCCCGCGACGGTCGGGCCGCCCTCGGGCGGCTCAGGTGAGGTAGCGGTAGATCGGATCGTGGGGATCGATGCGCTCGATGTCCATGTTCGAGGCCGCCATGCGCGACATCAGCGGCTCGAGGTCGCGGCGATCGCCGATCTCGAGGCCCACCAGCGCGGGCCCCTCCTCGCGGTTGTTGCGCTTGATGTAGTCGAACAGCACGATGTCGTCGTTCGGCCCCAGCACGCGGTCCAGGAACCGGCGCAGCGCCCCCGGCTCCTGCGGGAACGTGACCAGGAAGTAGTGCTTGAGCCCTTCGTGGACCAGGGACCGCTCGATGATCTCGTGGTACCGCGAGACGTCGTTGTTGCCGCCGGAGAGGACCACCACGATGTCGCCGGTCTCCTCCCCCGGGGAGGCGGAGTCCGCGGCCGGCAGCCCCAGGTGCTCGATCCCGCCGGTGGCGACGGCGGTGGCGGCCAGGGCCCCGGCGGGCTCGGCGATGATGCCGTCGACCTGGTAGAGCTCCAGCATCTCGGTGCACACCGCGCCCTCGTCGACCGCGGTCAGCTCGGGTTCGATGGCCTGCACCATGCGCAGCGGCTCCCCACCGACCCGACGCACTGCGGCGCCGTCGACGAAGCGGTCCATCTCGTGCAGGGTCACGGGATGCCCCGCTCGCAGGGCCGCCGCCATCGACACGGCACCGGCCGGCTCCACGCCGACGATCCGCACCGCCGGGGTGCGCTCCCGCAACCAGGCGCCGCAGCCGCCCAGCAGACCGCCGCCCCCCACGGGGAGCACCATCGTGCCGACCTCACGACCCTGCTCGGTGCGCAGCTGGTCCACGGCCTCGAGAGCCACGGTGCCCTGTCCGGCCATGATCGTCGGGTGGTCGAAGGGCGGGACCTGGGTGGCGCCGGTGCGGTCGGCGTCGTCGGCCGCGGCCTCGGCGGCGTCATCGAAGGTATCGCCCACCAGCACCAGCTCGACGAGGTCCCCGCCGATCGCGGTGATCCGCTCGCGCTTCTGGCGCGGAGTGCTGCCGGGGACATAGATCCGGCCGTGGATGCCGAGGGTGTGGCAGGCCTGGGCGACGCCTTGGGCGTGGTTGCCGGCGCTGGCCGCCACGACCCCGGCCTCCCGGGACGCCTGGTCCAGGGTGTCGAGGAAGAGCTGAGCGCCCCGCAGCTTGTACGAGCGCACCGACTGCAGGTCCTCGCGTTTGAGCCACACCGGGACCCCGGCGAGCTCGCTGAGGCGCCGGCTGCGGTGCAGAGGGGTGCGCCGCAGCACCGGGGCCAGGCGTTCCGCGGCGGCTTCCACGTCCTCGGCGGTCAGGGCCATGGTGGTGCTCTCGGTGGTCATCGCTCCTCCTCGCCGATCCGGGTCAGGCCGTGGTATCGCCGTCGATCCGAGCCAGGACGCGGTCGATGTCGTCGTAGGTGACCTGGGGATTGGTGCCCAGCAGCAGGGGCATGCCGGAGATCTGGGGGATCCCGAGGGCGGGGGGCAGTCCGACGGTGCTGACGACGAGGTCGGCGTGGAAATCGGCCGAGAGCAGGTCCATCACGGTGGCCTGGACCACGTGGGCGTCGCGGCCGCGGGACGTGAGGTGATCGCGCACCTGCTCCGCGACCAGCGCGGAGGTGGCGATCCCCGCGCCGCACACGATGGCGATGGTGAGCATGCGAACTCCTGAGGCGGTCGAGGACGGGGCGCCGGTCGACGGCCCCGGGGCGTGCAGGTCGGCAGGGTGCCACGGCACCCCGGCGATCATCGATTCTGTCATGCGTGTCCGGGCGGGCACGCGGGAACCCGAGGGTGGATGCTCAGGAGGCGAGGACCTCGTCGAGGATCGACTCGGCATCGGCCTCATCGGTCTTCTCCGCGAGGGCGAGCTCGGAGACCAGGATCTGACGCGCCTTGGCCAGCATGCGCTTCTCCCCGGCGGACAGGCCGCGGTCCTGATCCCGGCGCCAGAGATCGCGCACGACCTCGGCCACCTTCTTGACGTCTCCGGAGGCCAGCTTCTCGACGTTCGCCTTGTAACGACGCGACCAGTTGGTGGGCTCCTCGGTGTAGGGCTGACGCAGCACCTCGAAGACCTCGTCGAGACCTTCCTTGTCCACGACGTCGCGCACGCCGACGAGGTCGACGTTGTCAGCAGGGACCTCGATGGTCAGATCGCCCTGGGCGACCTTGAGCTTGAGGTAGGTGCGATCCTCGCCCTTGATGGTGCGGGTCTTGACCTCCTCGATGAGTGCGGCACCGTGGTGCGGGTAGACGACGGTCTCGCCGACAGCAAAATTCATGTGGTGGGTCCCCTTTCCGCGGGCCAGTCTAGCACCGGTGTGCCGTGCTAGGATCCGCGCCCTCGCGCAAATCCGCAGTTCATGGCCCTTTCTTGCTGGCCCGGGGGACCGTACGAGGGCGTCATGAGCCCAGGGCACGGGGGCGGTCCGCGGGATCCCGCCGCGACGGCCGGATCCGGTGCCGAGGTGGGGTAACCTGTCAGGGCTGTCCCCAGAACGTCCCGCCGTCCTCAGCGGCACCGAACAGGAGTCCCCCGTGAGCCGTACTCGCCGTCTCGTGCTCTCTGCAGCAGCCGTGGGCCTCGCCCTCTCTGCTTCCGGGTGCGCCTACTTCAGTCCGGTGCAGACACACGAGTTCTACCAGGCGGGCGACGGCAACAACGCCAACATCGAGCAGGCGGGCCGGCTCTACGCCGGCGTGCGCAACGCGCTCATCGTCTCCGATGCCGACGGCAGCAACCCGACGTTCTCGGCGACCGTGAAGAACTATTCGGAGGAGACCACGACGGTCGAGCTGGAGGGCGTCGCCGAGGGCACCACCATCTTCGCGACCTCCGTCTCCGTCCCGGCCGGCGAGACCGCCGAGGTCGGCCCCGGCGAGGGCCGTCAGGACGTCCCGATCACCGAGCTGCCCGCGAAGCCCGGCGAGCTGATCGACCTCGAGGTCACGGCGGCGGGCGAGACCACCACCATCAAGGTTCCGGTGATGCCGGTCTCGCTGGAGCACTACGGCCCGCCCGAGGCAGCCTGAGCGGGACCCGCTCAGCGGAGCCCAGGGCTCCGACGACCACCTCGGGAACGCCCCGCAGCCAGGCTGCGGGGCGTTCTTCATGGGAGAGTCAGCCGGCGGTCCCGGCGGAGTCGAACTTGTAGCCCAATCCGCGCACCGTCACCAGGTGCACGGGATTCTTGGGATCGTCCTCGATCTTGGCGCGCAGGCGCTTGACGTGGACGTCGAGGGTCTTGGTGTCGCCCACGTAGTTCGCGCCCCACACCCGGTCGATCAGCTGACCGCGCGTGAGCACCCGGTCCACATTGCGCAGCAGCATCTCCAGCAGCTCGAACTCCTTCAGCGGGAGCGAGACGTCCTCGCCGCGGACCTGGACCACATGCCGCTCGACATCCATCATGATGCCGCCCGCCGTCAGCGTCGCGTCCTCCTCGACCTCGGTCGGGTCCTGGCCGCGACGCAGCACCGCCTTGATGCGGGCGAGCAGCTCCCGCGAGGAGTACGGCTTGGTCACGTAGTCGTCGGCACCCAGCTCGAGCCCCAGGACCTTGTCGAACTCGTCGTCCTTCGCCGTGAGCATGATGACCGGGACGCTCGAGGTGCGTCGGATCTCCCGGCAGACCTCCGTGCCGCTCATCCCCGGCAGCATGAGATCCAACAGCACCAGGTCGGCGCCGTGCACCGAGAAGATCCGCACGCCGTCGGTGCCGTTGTCGGCGACCGCGACCTCGTATCCCTCCTTGCGCAGCGAGTAGGACAGGGGATCGGAGAACGACTCCTCGTCCTCCACGATCAGGATCCGCGTCATGTCAGCTTCCCTTTCTCTGCGCGTGGCCGTTCGCCACGCCGCGTGTCGTTCTGCGGGGCCCGGGAGTCCCGTCCGTGCTCTGAACCGTCCGGGCCTCGCCCGTCACGTCGGCCCGGCGCTCGCCGGCACCGGGTGCCGGGCCGTCGACCGTCCCGGGCGATGTCCGCGACTCCGCGGTGTCCGCGGGGTGGGAGCTCGGGGCCGTGATCGTCTCGGTGCGGCCCATCTCCGGCAGGTGGAGCGTGAAGGTCGATCCCTGACCGGGCATCGACCAGGCGGTGACCTCGCCCCCGTGGTCGGTCGCGATGTGCTTGACGATCGCGAGCCCCAGACCGGACCCGCCGGTGGTGCGGGAACGGGCGCGGTCGACCCGGAAGAAGCGCTCGAAGACCCGCTCGAGGTGCTCCTTGGTGATCCCGATGCCCTCATCCTTGACGGACAGCTCGACCATTCCGCCATCGCGCCTCACCGACACCCCCACCCGGGTCCCGGGCTCCGAGTACGCGATCGCGTTGGAGATCAGGTTCGACAGCGCGGTGGTCAGCATCGAGGCGGAGCCGAAGACCCGCAGACCGCTCGGCGCCCCGGTCGCCAGCTCGATGCTCGAACCGAGCGCGAGGTTGCGGCTGAGGGAGACCGCGTCGTCGACGACGTCGTCGATCTCGACCGGCTCCGCGTCCGGCAGGGAGGAGCTTCCCTGGACCCGGGAGAGCTCGATGATCTCCTGCACCAGGTGGGAGAGGCGGCGGGACTCGACCTGCATCCGCTCGGCGAAGCGGCGCACGGCGTCCGGGTCCTCGGCCGCGTCCTCCATGGTCTCGCCGAGCAGGGTGATCGCCCCCACCGGCGTCTTCAGCTCATGGGACACGTTGGCCACGAAGTCACGCCGGGTCTCCTCGACGCGGACGGCGCGGGTGAGGTCATCGGCCAGCAGCAGTGCCCCGTGCTCTCCGAGCGCCCCGATGCGCACGTCGATCACGGCGTCGGTGTCGCGCTGGCTGGAGCGGCGCAGGGTGAGACGCTCGTCGCGGAATCCTCCGTTGCGCCCGACGTCGGCCGCCAGCTCCATCAGCTCGGAGTTGGCCAGCCGGGGGTAGTCGCCCTCGGCGGCGCGCACGATGCCGTAGGAGTAGGCCAGCGGCGAGGCCCGCAGCACGTCGCCGCTGGCGTCGAGCACGACGTACGCCGAGGACAGGATGGCCAGCACCTCGGCGGTCGCCTCGGGGACGCCCTGCTGGCCGACCGACGGGATCGTGGCACGCCGACGGTCCGACCGCACGAACGCCGACGTCGCCGCGCAGCCGATCACGAGGCCGATCGCCGCAGCGAGCAGGAGGAGGGCAGTCAGGGGCACACCGACAGCCTAGGCCCCGCATCGCGTCGACCTCGCGGGGGACGGTCCCTCCGCGGGGACAGGGGGCCAGGAGTTCACGGGGCGGATGCCTGCCGTTCACCCCGGTGCGGTGGCCGTTCATCGGGCCTTGCGATACTGCGGGGTGAGGAACCCGTCGGACGAAGGAGAAACCATCATGCGCGAGGCGTACCAGAGCGACCTGCGGCATATCGTCGATGATCTGGTCGACATGGCCGACCTGGTCGGGAGGGCGCTCGAGGGGGCGACCCGCTCGCTGCTCGAGGGCGATCTGGGGCTGGCCGAGCGGGTGATCGCCGCGGACCCCCACATCGATGAGCGGCAGGTGGAGCTGGACGCCAAGGCGGTCGAGCTGCTCGCCCGGCAGGCCCCCGTCGCCACCGATCTGAGGCTGCTGGTCGCAGCGATGCGCATGAGCTCCTCGCTCGAGCGCATGGGCGACCTGTGCGCGCACGTGGCGCTGGTGGCCCGTCGCACGCACCCGTCGACGGCCGTCCCCGAGCAGCATCAGGAGCAGATCGCCCGGATGTCGTCCCTGGCGGGCGCCGCCCTGGCGGAAGCCGCCCAGGTGATCGCCGAGCGCGATCTGGCGCTGGCCGCCCAGGTGGAGAAGGACGACGACGAGATCGACGAGCTGATGCTGGAGATCGCCCGGGAGATCTCCCGCGGCGAGGGGTACTCCAACCGTCAGGTCGTCGATCTCACGCTGCTGATCCGCTTCTACGAGCGCATCGGCGACCACGCCGTCTCCCTCGTGCGCCGGGTCGGCTTCCTGGTCACCGGGGATTCCCTGGACACCCTGCACGAGAGTGTGGACGTCCCCGAGTTCTGAGTCCGTCGCGCGCTCCGTCCCGATCCACGGAGTCGTCATAGCAGGGCCGGCCCCACAGGAGCGCGCGGAACCCTCCACCGGAGGGTTCGACCCGCCGCCTACGCGCCGTTGTGCGCTGCACTTCCATCATCGGAAGCACAGCGCACAACGGCGGGTTGCTTTGGGGACGGGGCCGAGCCGGGGACAGGTCAGCCGGGGACGGGGCCGAGCCGGGGACAGGGCAACCGGGGACGGAGCCGAGCCGGGGACGGGGCTGAGCCGGGCCGAGCCGGGGGTCAGCCCCGGTTGGGGCGGGGACGCCGGCTGGTCAGGCGCTCGGTGCCCGACTTGGCGCCGCGCTTGGCCGCCATCCGCAGTCCTTGCAGCAGGACGCCGGAGACGGTCGCCCACAGCAGCATCTTCCAGATCGGCTGATCGTCCTCGGGGTCCTTGATGGCCTCGATCTCGGACTTCGGCAGGCCGTCCTTCTTGGCCTGCTTGCGGCGCTTCTCGGCGTCCTTCTGGGCGGCCTTGTTCGCCTTCACGGTCGGGGCGTCCTCCCCGAATACGGCGCCCCACCCCTTGGCGGCGGCCTTGTTGCCGACCTGGGACGCGATGATTCCTGCCACCGGGACGGCGATCTTGACGAGTGGATTGGCCACGGGATTCCTCCAGGTGTCGGTCAACGGCGGCGGACGGGACGTGAGATCAGTAGGTCCCGGCGTTCTGAGCGTAATAGGTTCCCATGTCATCCGTGCGCAGCGCCTCGCGCAGCACGTCCATCGCGTCCTCGTCGGTCGCCACGACGCTCGCCCCGCCGGAGGTGGTGGTCGGGCTCCCGTGCGGGACCGAGAGGTAGTGGATATCGCTGCCGCGGACCGAGCGCATCGAGAGCCCGAGCTCGACCATCTTCCCGCCGGTCAGCCCCGCATCGGTCGTGAGATACGGGGAGATGGACTCGATGGTGCTGGAGAGCTTGCCCGGATCGCTCAGGGTGTCGGCGCTGATCAGCTTGCTCGCGATGCCCTGGAGCACCGCCTGCTGATTCCGGTTGCGCTGGAAATCACCGCCGGAGAACTGCTTGCGCTCGCGGACGAAGGCCAGGGCCTCCTCGCCGTTGAGCGTCTGGGTGCCCTCGGTGAACTGATGGCCCTGCGCCTCGAAGGACTCCGGGATCTTCACGTCGACGCCGCCCAGGGTGTCGACCAGCCCCTCGATCCCCTCGAAGTCGATGAGGGCGACGTGGTCGATCGGCACCCCGACATAGTTCTCGACCGTGGTCACCGCCAGCCCCACCCCGCCGTAGGCCAGCGCGGAGTTGACGCGGTCCTTGCCGTGGCCGGGGACGTCGACGTAGAGGTCGCGCGGGAAGGAGGTGACGTAGACGCTCTTGTTGTCGTCGGAGATGTGCACCAGCATCATCACGTCCGAGCGCTGGCCGCTGACCCCCTCGGAGGCGGCGTCCTCAGGGGCGCGCTTGTCGGAGCCCAGCAGCAGGATGTTGCGGCCGGATCCTTCGATCTCCTCGGGGCGCTCCCCGTCGGAGGCGCCCCGGGTGATCTGCACGACCGTGCGCTTCTCGTAGGAGTTGCCGAGGCCGTGGAGGTAGTTCGCGACCACCAGACCCACTCCCAGCACGAGGACCGCGACCAGGCCGAGTCCGAGCAGTGCGAACTTGCGCCCACGGCGTTGGCGGGGGTCGGGCTGATCAGCGTCCTCCCAATCGGACGGGAGGTCGACGTCGTCGGGGGCGTTCATAGGGCTCGCTCTCACAGGAGCCGCCGCGGCGGCCGAGGTCCGGAGGATCTAGGTGGGGGCGCTTCCGGACTGCCGAGGCACCCGGGTGTACGCGAGATCCCATACTAGACGCCCGGCGCTGCGTCCCTTGGCCTCGAAGCTGGTCTTCACACGACCCTCGAATCGTGGGGCCCAACCGGTCCGGGGCATTCCCTCCGGCACGGCATCGCTGCTGTGGTCCCCGGGGCGGGGGCCCTCGGGGTGGGCGAGCTCGAGCTCCTCGCGGGCGTCGAGGAGGCGCCGCATGTGGTGGGCGTACTGCGCCCAGTCCGTGGCCAGGCGGAACGTCGCTCCGTCGGCCAGCAAGGGCAGCACCGCATCCAGGAACGGCGGGTTGATCAGCCGACGCTTGTGGTGGCGGGACTTGGGCCAGGGGTCCGAGAAGTACACCCACAGCTGCGCGATGGATGCTTCCGGCAGCAGGACGGGCAGGCTGCGCTGGGCGTCCAGCGGCAGCAGGCGGATGTTCTCCTGGAGACCCGCGCGCTCGAGGCGGCTGAGGGTCTGGGCGAGACCCGGGCGATACACCTCCACGGCCAGATGGTCCCGCTCGGGATGCTCGGCCGCGGCCGCGGCGATGTTCTCGCCCAGGCCGCTGCCCACCTCGACGACGAGCTCGGCGCGGCGGCCGAAGATCTCCTCGAGGTCGAAGGACGCCTCCGGGTCCGGCAGGGTGTCGCGCTCCCCGCGCGCCGGGTCGAGCACGTACCGGTCCGACCAGCGGTCCCAGGCCTTCTGCCTCCCGGACGAGAGCCGTTCGCCGCGGCGGACGAAGGAGACGATCTCGCGCGGCGGCTTGGGGGCGCGGCCGTCAGCGGACACGACGGACGGCACCGTCCTCGACCACCACGTCGATCTGGGGCAGGTGCCGGGTGGCCGGGCCGGCCAGCACCTCGCCGGTGTCGGCGTCGAACTTGGAGCCGTGGCACGGGCAGTCCAGCTCGTCCTGGAGCTGGCTCAGGGCACAGCCGTTGTGGGTGCAGTAGCCGGAGTAGGCGGTGAGGTCGTCGCCGGCGCCGCGGACCAGCAGCACGAAGGGCTGCTGACCGCCGAAGTTGACCATGGTGCTGGCGTTCTCCGGGACCTCGTCCAGGGGGACGGATCCGTCGTCGGCGCGGAGCGGCTCCGGATTGTCGGAGCCCTCCTCCTGGGGTCCGCAGGCGGCCAGGGTGCCGACACCTACGGCGGAGGTGGGCAGCAGGAGGGCATGACGACGAGAGAGGCACGGACGGCGTTCCATGCCTCCAGGGTAGCGATCATTGCTGGGGGGAGCGCCCGTCCGAGACCGGGCTGCGACGGTCCGGACGTGGAGGTCCGCCGCCGGGCTCCGATGCGCGCCGGGTGCTGACCGCTCAGACGTCCGCGGCCTCGACCTGCCGCGGGTCCCAGGCGCGCAGGCCCTCGGCCCGCCAGCCGCGCGCCGTCACCGCGTCGAGGGCCTCTCGTCGGCGGGCCGGCGTGAGACGGTCGAGGTAGAGGGTGCCCTCGAGGTGGTCGACCTCGTGCTGCAGCGCCCGTGCGAGCACGCCGCCGGTGTCCTCGACGACGACCTCCTGTCCGTCCAGGTCCATCCCGGTGACCCGCGCCCCGCGATGGCGGGCGGTCGGGAAGCCCTCGCCGGGCACCGACAGGCAGCCCTCCAGGGTCTCGTCATCCAGCGCGATACCGCCGAAGCGCTCCAGCCGCGGATTGACGACCACGCCGCGCTGCTCGATGCCCTGGGCGTCCTCGCAGGAGTAGACGAACAGCCGCCAGCGCGCGCCTACCTGAGGGGCGGCAAGACCGGCGCCGTCAGCCGCGTCGTTCGTCTCGAACATGTCCGCGACCAGGGTGCGGATGTCGTCGGTGACCTCGCGGACGCGGCGGGTGCGCTGGGTGAGGGCACGATGGCCGACGATCGTGATCGGGCGGACGCTCATGCGGCGGGGCCTCCTGTGCTCGGGGGGTCGGGGGGATCCGTCGGCCCGGAGGGGTCCGGGGGCCCGGAGGGATCCGGGGAGTCGCTGGGATCCGAGGGGTCGGCGGGATCCGAGGGGTCGGGGGCCGGGGGGACGGTGCGCTTCCTGGGTGGGTTCACCGCCAGCGGATTGCGGGCGTCGACGATCCACGGACCGCGCGCCCGGTGCAGGCTCGTCCCGGCGTGCGCGGCCGCGGCCACCTCACGGCTGAGCTCCTCGGTCTCGGCGGCGTCCCGGGCCAGGAAGTCCAGCGTATGGGTCGCATGGGAATCCAGCACGATGCTGTCCCAGGCAGGCAGTCCGCTCGCGATCTGTCGGGCGCGCAGGAACTCTGCGTCCAGCGCGGCGCCGGTGACGATCACGATGTTGGCCAGCCACAGCAGCAGCAGGATCGCGATCAGCCCGTTCAGCACGGTCAGCACCTCCGTGACGCGGGTCGCGTACTCCAGCAGGCGACCGGCGGCGATCGCGGATCCGAAGATCACCAGCACCGAGATGACCGACCCCAGGGACATCAGCCGGTAGCGGGGCAGACGCACATTGGGGAAGAGGTAGTAGGCCAGGGACACGCCGATGATCAGGATCACCAGCAGGATCGGCCACTTCACCAGGTTCCACGCGTTGAAGGCGATGCGGGGGATGCCGATGAAGTCGCCGATGCGCTGGGAGGCCTCGCCGCCGACGATGATCATGCCCAGGGCCAGCAGCACCACCGCCACGATCAGCACCGTCTCGCCGAACACGATGGTGCGGAACCACAGGAACGGCCGGCCCTCCCGGGTGTCGTAGACGCGGTGCAGCGCACGGTGGAACGCCGCGACGCCGTTGGAGGCCGACAGCAGCGAGCCGACGGTGCCCAGCGCGAGCCCCAGCAGCCCGCCGTTGCTCGTGGTGACCGCGTGGATGGCCGTGAGGAACGGGCGCGGGTCCAGGGTCGGGAAGATCTCGCTGAACATCCCCGACAGTGCCTCCAAGGTCTCGGCCTCGATGCCGATCAGCGACATCATCGACACCGCCGCGACCGCGCCCGGGAACAGCGAGAGCACCAGATAGAACGTCATGGTGCCCGCCACGTCCCACACCTGGATGTCCAGCAGGCGCATCCGGACCCGGTTCAGGACATGCAGGATGCTCAACCGGGGCCGGGGGTACTCGACCACCGGCTTCGGCCGACGGGGGCGGGATGCGGTCACCGTGCGCTCGTGCTCCGGGCTGTGGGGGAAGGTCAGGACGCCCGGAGCCTATGCCACCAGGGCCCCGGATGCCGGGATCAGGCAGGAGGTGCGCCGTGCCGGACCGGAGCTGTCAGGCGGGGCCTGCCGGGCTGTCCGGCCCCGGGGCGGGCCGGTCAGCGGTGGGGCTCAGGCCTCCTCGATGATGTCGTCGGGATCGGTCAGAGCCGGATACTCCCAGGGGTCCTCGGGGTCCCTGGGGACGAACGAGGTCATGATCGACCCGTCAGCACGCTGGTCACCGAGGCCGACGGGGGAGGCCAGCACCGCGTCGTCGAGCACGGGGCCCTGGTCCGGCAACGGCACCGAGGTGCTCGCGGCGGTGACGAGGACGCTCCGGCCGCGCACCGAGACCTCGACCTCGCTGCCGCTCACGAGCGTGAGGATGATCTCCTCGCGCAGCAGGCGGACCCGGAGGCGGGAGCCCCGCACCGTCAGAGGGAAGGACAGCTCCGGCCAGCCCTCGGGCAGGCGAGGGTCGAAGGAGAGCCGCCCCTGATCGTGCCGCATCCCGCCGAAGCCGTGCACCAGGGCGTTCCACACCCCGCCCGCGGAGGCGACGTGCACCCCGTCGGCGGTGTTGCCGTGCAGATTGCCGAGGTCGACGAACAGCCCGGCCCGGAAATAGTCCAGCGCCGCCTTCTGATGGCCCACCTCGGCGGCCATGATCGACTGCACCACGGCCGACAGCGAGGAGTCACCGGTGGTGATCGGGTCGTAGTACTCGAAGTCCGCGCGCTTCTCCTCGGCCGTGAACTCGCCGCCGCGCAGGAACAGGGCGAGAACCACATCAGCCTGTTTGAGCACCTGGAAGCGGTAGATGACCAGGGGATGGAAGTTCAGAAGCAGCGGAAAGACCTCGGCAGGGGTGCTGGAGAGGTCCCAGACCTCGCGCTCGAGGAAGCGGTCCTCCTGGAGGTGGATGCCCAGGGCCTCGTCCTTGGCGACGTACATCCCCTCGGCGCAGGCGTCCCACTGCTCGAGCTCCAGCTCATCGAGCTCGAGCTCCGCCAGCAGCACCTGGTACGCGGCCTCGTCGGCGTCCCGCAGCTCGCGCACCGCCCGCGCGGCTCGGCGCAGGTTGTGGCGGGCCATGACGTTGGTGAACATGTTGTTGTTGACCACGGTCGTGTACTCGTCGGGCCCGGTCACCCCGTTGATGTGGAAGCTGGCGTCCCCGTCGGCGGTCAGCCGCCAGAACCCCAGATCGGCCCACAACCGTGCGGTCTCGACCAGGACCCTCACCCCGTCGCGATGCTGGAAATCCACATCGCCGGTGACGTCCACGTACTGGGAGAAGGCATAGGCCACGTCGGCGTTGATGTGGTACTGCGCGGTGCCCGCCGCGTAATAGGCCGAGGCCTCGTCCCCGTTGATGGTGCGCCAGGGGAACAGCGCCCCGCGCTGGTTGAGCTCGCGGGCGCGCTCGCGCGCCTTGGGCAGCAGGTTGCTGCGGAAGCGCAGCGCATTGCGGGCCCAGCGGGGCTCGGTGAAGGTCAGGAAGGGCACGACGTAGATCTCGGTGTCCCAGAAGTAGTGGCCCTCGTATCCCGAGCCGGTGAGCCCCTTGGCGGGGATGCCCCACTGGTCGGAGCGGGCGGCGGCCTGGGCGAGCTGGAACAGGCACCAGCGGGTGGCCTGCTGCTCGACGGGCCGGCCCGGCAGCTGGACGTCCGAGCGCTCCCAGAAGTCCGCGAGGTAGTCGCGCTGGTCCTGGTACTGGGGCTCGAACCCGTCGGCCCGCACCCGATCCAGCGTGCGCCGGCAGCGGTCGAACAGCTCGCGGTGGGGGACCGAGCGGGAGGAGTGGTAGGAGATCGCCTTGCGGACCGTCAGGGAGCCTCCCTCCTCGAGTCGCGCGCGGAAGACCTGCCGACCGCGGTCCTCGCTGGTCTCCACCAGGCGCTCGACCTCGGCGTCCGACTCGACGCTGTGATCCGCGCCGACGGCGAGGGTCATGCCCGAGGTGGCCACGCGGTAGCCCAGCAGCATCCGTCGCTCGCTGTGCCAGTCCTGGAGCGGCTCGAGCACCCGATGGGAGAAGGCCGTGGCCCGTCGGGGATCGTCGGAATCGGTGACCGGTGCCCCATCCACCCCGCGCCCGTAGTCGTCGGTGATGTCCTGACGGTTGATGATCTGGGAGGAGACCGCGATCGGGGCGGATCCGTCGAGCATCGTGACCTGCAGAGTCATCAGCGCCAGGTGCCGCTGGGTGAAGGAGACCAGGCGGGAGGTGGAGACCTTCACCCGTTTGCCGGCGGGAGTGCGCCAGATCAGCTCCCTCCGCAGCACGCCCTCGCGGAAGTCGATCCAGCGCTCGTACTCCACCAGGTCCGCGATCGACAGCAGCAGCGGCTCGTCGTCGACGTAGAGCTTCATGACGGTCGAATCCGGCACCGAGATCATGGTCTGTCCGGTCCGGGCGAAGCCGAAGGCGGATTCGGCGTGATTGATCTGCCAGGTCTCGTGGAAGCCGTTGAGATAGGTGCCGTGGCTGTGGACGTCGCGGCCCTCCGCCGGGGTGCCACGCATCCCGAGGTAGCCGTTGGCGGTGGTGAACAAGGTCTCCATCAGCCCCAGGTCCCCTCCGGGGCGGGACTCCACCAGTCGCCATTCGTCCAGCGGCAGGCGGGTGCGGTCGACGGGGTCGGCGGGCAGCGAGCGCAGGCGGGTCACGCGATCTCCCCCAGGTCGGTCACGACGAGGGTGGCCCCGGCGGCGGCGAGCGCGTCGGCCCCGACGCCGCGGTCCACCCCGACGACGGCCCCGAAGCCGCCGTCGGCCCCGGCGCGCACGCCGGAGACCGCGTCCTCGTAGACCACCGCGTCGGCGGGGTCGACCCCCAGCAGGCGGGCGGCATGGTCGAAGGTAGCGGAGGAGGGCTTGCCGGGAAGACCCTTCTCGGCGGCGACGTTCCCATCGACGACGTGCTCGAACCGCGCGAGCAGACCGGCGCCGCGCAGCACCTCCTCGGCGTTGCGCGAGGACGAGACGATCGCGAGACGGGAGCGCGGCGGCAGGGCGTCGAGGTAGGCGAGGGTGCCCGGATACGGGGCGACGCCTTCGGTCCGGATCAGAGTCAGCACCAGGTCGTTCTTGCGGTTGCCGAGCCCGCGGACCGTCTCCTGCCCGGCCGGCTGGTCGCCGGGATCCTCGTCGTCGCCGTCGGGCAGCTCGAGGTCGCGGGAGGCGAGGAACGCACGCACCCCGTCATAGCGGGGCCGGCCGTCGACATGGGCGAAGTAGTCCGCGTCGGTGTAGGGCTCGGCGATCCCGCGTCCGGTGAGGAAGTCGCCGAACATGCGGGCCCAGGCGCGCATGTGGACCTCGGCGGTCGGCGTGATGACGCCGTCGAGGTCGAACAGATGGGCGGAGAAGGCGGACGGTCGGAAGGCGGCCTCGGCTATCACGCGTGCCATCGTACGGCGAGGTCCTCGCCCATCGGGTTCCGGTTCGTCCCCAGCGGATCCCGCCCCGTGGCGCCGGATGCGCCGGTCGACTAGTCTGCCAGCGTCCGCTCCCGCAGCGTCCGCCCCACGGTCGCGCCGGCGCGGAACAGGTCCGACCCTGCCGAGGAGAAGATGGCTGTCACTCAGTCGCCGTCCGTGGTCGATGCCGTGCGGCGTGCGCTCGAGATCGAAGACGTCGGGGATCATGACGCCGACGGGCGCCCCCTGGTGCGCACGACCGCGACCCTGACCACGAACGTCGCCCGGTCCCCGGCCCAGCTGTGGCCGCTGCTGACCGACCCCGCGCGCCTGGCCACCTGGTTCGGACCGGTGACCGGGGACCTGCGCGAAGGGGGACGATTCGCCGCGCCCGGCGCCCACGGGGCCGTGCGCCGGGTCGTCCCGCCCCATCTGCTCTCCCTGAGCTGGGAGCAGGACGGCACCGTCGATCCCCTGCTGATCCGCCTGGACCCCGAGGACGACGGCACCACCTCGCTGCGCCTGCGCTACACCACGCTCTACGATCGCGCACGATTCGACTCCGTCGGTCCGGGCCTGCGGGCACTGGACTGGGAGATCGCGCTGCTGGGGCTCGCCGCGGCCGCCGACGGCTGGCGCACCGTGTGCATGACCGAGGTGCCCACGCCGACGCCCGCATGGCTGACCGGGCCCGAGGGCCGCGAGATGCTGCGTGCCTGGTCGGTGCGCTGGGCGGCCGAGGCCGTCGCCGCCGGGGTCGACGAGGGCACCGCCCGCCGGGGGGAGAGGGCGACCACGAGCGCCTATCTCGACTGAGAGTCCGGCAGCGCTGCGGTCGCCCCCGCCCGTCCGCCCGCCGGGAACTGTTTGCCCGGGCTCACTATCCGGTGACAGACTCGCGCGGTGACCACCCCCGAGCCCGCGTCTCCCTCCGGGAGGTCGCGGCCCGCGAGACAGGTGCTGTGGTCCCTGGCCCCCTCGGTGTACATCCCCAGCCTGCTGGAGTTCTCCGGGCTGGCCGCCCTGATGCCGGTGATCCCGCTGCTGGCCCTCGATCTCGGATTCAGCGCCTGGCAGGCCGCGGCGCTGACGACGATCTTCGGGCTGACCTCGTTCCTGGGACCGATCCCGGCCGGGCATCTCATCTCCCGGGTCGGGGCGCGCAGCGCCCTGGTGGTCACCGGATGTCTGCTGGTGGTCGCGAACGTGATCGCCTTCGTGGTGCTCACGCCGGCGGTCCATGACGGGGCCACCCCGGTCCATCGCGTCGCCCTGGTGGTGCTGCTGCTGGTGATGGCCACGAACACGCAGGTGTGGCAGCTGGGGCGACAGGCCTACCTGGGCACGGCCCTGCCACCGATGATGCGGGCGCGCGGGATGACGCTGTTCGGCGGGGTGATCCGCATCGGCCAGGTGATCGGCCCGCTGCTGGGCGCGGTGGTAATGGCCACCGGCTCCGACACGGGGGTGTTCCTGCTGTTCGCGGTGACCGCAGCCGCCGCCACCGTGATGATCGCGGTCTTCCTCCCGCCGGGGGAGGCGCAGCTGGGCCCGGCGCGCCCGCGCGGACAGCGCCCGTCCCGCAGCCCGGCGCGGAAGACGTTGAATCGCGCTGTGCTGGCCCGGATGGCGGTCGTGGGGCTCGGGATCACGCCGGTGATGATGGCGCGGGTGAACCGGCCGGTGATCGTGCCGCTGCTGGGCGCGGCGCTGGGGCTGGACTCGGTATGGATCTCGATCGTGTTCGGCCTCAGCGCCGTCCTCGAGATCCTGCTGGTGATCCCGGCGGGGACCCTCATGGATCGCCATGGTCGTGCCGCCGTGGCGGTGCCGTGCGCGGTGCTGATGGGGGCCGGATACCTGCTGCTGGCGATCCTGGGGACCGCCTGGGCCGGGCAGGGGCAGAGCCTCGCTCTGCTCGCCCTGCTGCTGCCGAGTCTGCTGATCGGGATCGGCAACGGTCTGGGGTCGGGGATCGTCATGACGCTGGGGATCGATGTGTCCCCGGTGCACGACCGCACCCGCTACCTCGCCTGGTGGAACACGATGCTCGGTGCGGGGCGGCTCGCTGCGCCGCTGGTCGTCACCGGGGTCGCCCTGTTCGCCCCGATCACCGTGGCCGGGGCCGCGATGGGCGGCCTGTGCGTCGTCGGCGGAGCGTGGCTGGCGCGGGTCCTGCCGCGGGTCACACCGTCGGGAGGGACGAGGGCGCGGTGATGCGGAGCCCGATGACACGGAGCGCTCCGCCATCGTCGCGACTCCGCCCCGCGGCCGTCGGGCGCGCGGGGCGGGCGGAGCGACCGGAGGCGACCGGCGAGATGCGCGCAGCGCCGGGGGAGGGAGACCGCGAGGTGCGCGGTGCGTCCCGGGAGGGGGAGTGTCAGGCGGCGTCGCCGGGGGCGCCGGCCGCGACGGCACGCTCGGCGGTGTCCTGGATGAGGTGATCAGCCTGCTCGATGGTGATCGAGCGGGCGATCGCGATCTCGGCGGCGAGCGGGGCGATCGCCTGCTTGAGCAGGTTGCGCTCCGCCAGGCTGGAGGGCGTCCCACCCGAGTCGCCGAGGATGCCGCGGATGACTCCGATGCGATCCGAGATCCGTCCCGACTGCAACTGCATGGTCAGGGACTTGATCCGGTGGGCCCAGGAGGCCTTCTTCGCCGGCGGCTCGATCGGCTCGGCGAGCTGGACGAGGAGCTCACCGATCTCCTTCTCCACGAGCACGGCGCGCAGCCCGATGACGTCCCTGCCGTCGGCCGGCACGGAGATTCGCATCTCGTCCCCGATGACCTCCATGTCGACGTACTCCCGATCGGTTCCGCGGACGGCGCGGGTGCAGGTGGAGACGATGCGCACCGGGCCGTGGACCGGATGGGTGAGCACGTCGCCGGGGGTCGGGGCAGCGGTGTCGACGGACGCAGTGGCGACGGACAAGGGGAAACCTCCTGGACGGACCTGTGCGCCGTCGGTACCGCGGACCCGTCAGGGCAGGGCGGCCGTGCTCCGGGCCGCGATGACCCGGATCGGGGCGCGGCATCAGGGATATGGAGACGACTCGAGTGCTGCTCGACCTGCAGGAACAGGGTGGCGGCACCTACGACAGCGCCCTCCCATGATCTCATGGATCTGACACGATATCTAGAGGGTGACGTTTCCGGATGCGTCACACGTTCCGATGGGCGCGCGGACACCTGCCCCGGTCCACGAGCGCGCCCGCTGCGACCGGTCGACGGGCGCCATCGAGGAACAGACCGAAGTCGGAGGTCCGCCGGCGGTCCCGTGAGGATGATGAGGGGATGAGAGTCTCCGCAGCCCGTCCCGAGGGGAAGGATCGCACGCCCGTCCGCTTCGAGGACGTCGGCGTCGACCTCGACCAGAACGTGCTGCTGCGGGAGGCGACCGGTCGTGCGGAGGCGGGGGAGGTGCTGGCCCTGACCGGCGCGAACGGATCCGGCAAGACGACGCTGCTGCGCGTCCTCGCCGGCCTGCTCGCGCCCACCGAGGGCACGGTGCGCATCGCGGGCCGACGTCCTGATGACCGCGACCGGACCTTCCGCTCGGCGCTGGCAGCGCTGATCGGGCCGCCGCAGACGGCCCGCGATCTCACCGTCGTCGAGCATCTGCAGTTCATCGGCGCCACCTGGGGCACCGGGGCGAAGGATGCCCGCGCCCGGGCGCGGCAGCTGCTCGAGGAGCTGCAGATCTCCCACCTCGGGGGCCGTTTCCCCCATGAGCTCTCCAGCGGGCAGTCGCAGCTGGTCGCCCTCGCGCTCACGCTGGCCCGCCCGTGCAGCGTGCTGCTGCTGGACGAGCCCGAGCAGCGCCTGGACGCCGACCGCCTGGGCCTGGTGATCGGGGCGATCCGGTCCCGCGCCGAGTCCGGCAGCGCCATCGTGCTCGCCAGCCACAGTCCCCGTCTGCTCGAGGAGCTCGCCGATTCCCGCCTGCACCTTCAGGAGCAGCGGTGAACGGTTCGCTCGGTCCCGTGCGGGAGGTGTGGGCGCAGCGCGCCGAGGCCCGCACGACGGGAGACGTGCTCTACCTGGTGTACGTGGCCGTGCTCGGCCTGCTGGTCATCGGCGTCCCGGCGCTGCGGGCCGCCGGCGCCGGCCTGGCCCGACCGGACGTGCTGCCGGTGCTGGTCCTGGACCGGGCTCCCCAGGTCGGAACCGCTCTCACCCTCGCCGGGGGAGCAGCCGTGATGCTGCTCGGTGCCGTGCGAGGCCCTGCCCTGCTCTCCCCGTTCTTCACCGCGACGCTGGCCGCGAGCGGGATCCCGCGCCGCCGTGTGCTCTGGCGCCCCCTCGCCCGGGCCGTGACGGCGCTGGTGCTGGCCATGATCGTCCTGGCCGCTCTGATCGGCACCACCCTGATCGCTGCCGGGCGGGCGGGAACGGGCGCCGTGGTCGCCTTCGCCCTCGCCGCCGCGGGCACCGGTCTGCTGCTGACGGTCGCCTGGCTGCTCGGCCAGCTGCTGGCCGACGCCGCCCGTCGGATCCTCGCCGCGGTCCTCGCCGGCCTCGCAGCCGGGGCGCTGCTGCTGCCCGCGGGCCTCGGGATCGGTGGGGCCTA
This sequence comes from Brachybacterium fresconis, assembly GCF_017876515.1. Classification (NCBI taxonomy): domain Bacteria; kingdom Bacillati; phylum Actinomycetota; class Actinomycetes; order Micrococcales; family Dermabacteraceae; genus Brachybacterium; species Brachybacterium fresconis. Next base: position 4,072,878 of record NZ_JAGIOC010000001.1, read on the forward strand.
TCCGACGTCGAACGCGCCGTCGACGCCCTCGGTGGTCGGCCTGCTGGTGATCGGGGCGCTCGCCCTCGGAGTGTCCGTGCCGCTGCTGGATCGGCTGCGCGGCGCCGTGCTCCAGGAGCAGGCGATCCGCTGGGAATCCGCCACCATGGCGGCGACCAGCATGGACATGGCCGGGGCCGCGGGGCTGCTGCGGGCCCTGCCCAGCACCGGTCGCCGCCTGCGGGCGATCGGTCCCGGCCCGCTGATGGCGCTGTACGCCCGACGGGACGCGATCGCCTGGCTGCGCAGCCCGGACCGCCTGGCGACCGGGGTGCTCGGCGTGCTCGCCGCCGCTGCCGCCCTCGCCGGGGCCACGCTCCTCACCGGACCGCTGGCCTGGTGCGGGGTGCTCGTCGGCTCTCTCGCCCTGTGGGCCGCGAGCGGGACCTTCGTGGACGGTATGCGCCACGGCGTGCACACGCTCGGGGCACCGCGGCTGTTCGGCCAATCCGCCGGGGGTCAGGTCCTGCTGCATGCGATCGCCCCGCTGCTGGCGCTGATCGTGCTCGGAGCGCTCGGCGGCAGCACGATGGGACTCGTGGCCGCCGACGGGGCGGGCGCGGTGATCGAGGCGTCCCTCCTGCCCGTCGCGCTGGCACCGGTGCTCATCGCGGGCCGGGCCCGGGATGCCGCGAAGGGGCCGATGCCGCTCGCGCTCAGCACGCCGATGCCCACCCCGCAGGGGGACCTGTCGGTGATCACGATGCTCGCCTGGCAGTCCGATGCGGTGCTGCTGGCGCTTGCGGGCGGGGCCGTCCTGCTGGCCGTCGGCCCGCTCGGCACGGCCTGGCCGTTGGCCGCCGCCGGTGCCCTGACCGCGCTGATGATCCTGATGACCCGGGGGCGCCTGCGCGCCCTGCGCTCGTGACGAGGGAAGGACCTGACCGATGGATATCCGCACCACGCCGAACCCGCTGATCCGCTGGGCGGGTCGCGCCCTGGGGACCGTGAACGCCCGGCATCCGTGGAGCCACAACGACCACTTCCATCCCTGGGTCCTGGGCGCTCTGCCCGGGCCGACCGCCCGGGTGCTCGACGTCGGGTGCGGGCGCGGGGAGCTGCTGGCCGCCCTGGCCGGGATCGCGGGAGAGGTGGACGGGATCGACGCGGACCAGGAGATGGCCTACCTCGCCGCCACCCGGTTCCAGGACGTCCCGCACGTGCGCGTCCGCCGTCGCACCCTCGCCGAGCACGCCGCGCTTCCCGAGCTCGCCGAGAGCTACGACGCGATCACGATGATCGCCTCGCTGCACCACATGCCGCTCGACGCCGCACTCTCCGAAGCCCGGCAGCTCCTGCGCCCCGGCGGGCGACTGCTGGTGGTCACGCTGACCACGCCCGTGGGCGCGCTCGACCAGGCCTGGGACGTGGCCAACGCGCTCACCAATCCGCTGATCGGACTGGTCAAGCATCCGCAGCCGGTGCGCGAGCCGGGCCCTGGGCGGCCGCAGCCGGTCCGGGACCCGGCGTGGTCGATCGCCGAGCTGCGGGAGCAGGCCGCCGCACAGCTTCCCGGTGCCGTGATCCGGCGGCGGGAGGGGTTCCGCGCCACCCTGCGCTGGCAGAAGCCGGGACGAGGGCGCTGACGCCGCGAGGGCGCCGGCACCGCGAGGGCGCTGACGTCGTGAGGGCGCCGGAACCGTGGGGGATGGCCTCGGGGGCGAAGCGGGGGCCGCCTCCCGCGACGACGCGGGTCAGGCCCGTCGGTGCTGGGCGATGACCTCGCCGAGGCGCTCGACCGCCCCCGCGATGACCTCGGGGGAGTGCGTCACGAAGCTCAGGCGCATGGTGGAGAGATCGGCGTGGTCGGCGTAGAAGGACCAGCCCGGAAGGTAGGCGACACCGGCCGCGACGGCGTCGGCGAGCATCCGCTGAGCGTCGTAGCCCTCGCCGAGCGCGGCCCACAGGAACATGCCGCCGTCGGGATGGGTCAGATGAGCACCCTCCGGCAGCACCGGCGCGATCGCGGAGGCCATCGCGTCGCGCCGTTCGCGATAGACGGCGCTGACCCGCGCGACGTGGCCGTCGAGGTCGGCGGTGTCCAGGTAGCGGGCCACGGTCAGCTGGTCCACCACGGAGGACTGCATCGAGATCGCGGCCTTGGCGACGGCCAGGGTGTCCAGGATCGGGCCCTCGGCGCGGATCCAGCCGATGCGCAGACCCGGGCTCATGAGCTTGCTCATGGAGTTCAGCAGCAGCGTGCGCTCACCCATCCCCGGCAGGGACGCGATCGGTGCCCAGGTGCTGCCCGTGAAGCTGAGCGCCCCGTACGGATCGTCCTCGACGAGGGGGACGCTCGTGCGCAGCAGGACGTCGGCCACCGCCTGTCGGCGGGCGACGGGCATGGTCCGGCCGGTGGGGTTCTGGAAGGTGGGGATCAGGTACACCATCCGCGGGTGATGGGTGCGGATCGCCTCCTCGAGCGCCTCCGGCACCACCCCGTCGTCGTCGGTGTCCACCCCGATCATGCGGGCGCCGTGCACGGCGAAGGCCTGGACGGCCGCGAGATAGGTGGGAGACTCCACCAGCACCACGTCGCCCGGCTCCAGCAGGGCCTCGGCCACGACGAACAGCCCTTCCTGCGATCCGGAGGTGACCCGGATCTGGGAGGCATCGGTGGGCAGGTCCCGCGAGAGCCGACGGGCGGCCTGCTCGCGAAGCTCCACCTCGCCCTCGCTGACCCCGTACTGCAGGGCGCGGTGCCCCTGGTGGCTCAGCACCCAGTCGTAGCAGGCGGCGACGTCCTCGAGGTCGAACAGCTCCGGGTCCGGGATGCCGCCGGCGAAGGAGACGACGTCCTGGCGGGCGGCGAGGGCGAAGATGTCCTTCAGCGGCGAGGACTCCATGCCCGCGTAACGGGCGGCGACGGGGAAGCGGTACGGCGCGGAGGGCGGGGGCATGGTCATCGGCCCATCGTGTCACGCGGTCAGGGCGCCCTCGAGGGCCAGCAGTGCCTGTTTCGTCTCGATCCCGCCCGCATAGCCGGTCAGCGACCCGCTGGTGCCCAGCACGCGGTGGCACGGCACCACGATCGAGATCGGGTTCGAGCCCACCGCCGCCCCGACGGCCTGGGCCGCGCGAGGACGCTCGAGGTCCTGCGCGATCCGGCCGTAGGTGGTGGTGGTGCCGCGAGGAATCGTCCGCAGCCGGGCCCAGACCGCGTGCTGGAACGCGGTCCCGCGCGGGGCCAGCGGCAGGTCGAAGTCCTCGCGCTCGCCGGCCAGGTAGGCGAGCAGCTGCTCCGCGGCGGCATCCAGCAGCGGATCCGCCGCCGGAGTCGGTTCCCCGAGCCGATCCGGCGCCGGGAAGTGGGACTGCTCCTCGCGCCACAGACCGGTGACGGCATCGCCCTCGGCGGCGATCACGTAGGTGCCCAGCGGGGTGGGCAGCCGACGGTGGCGGGGTCTCGACCCGGCGTGGTCGGCGCCGGGCGGGCGAGGTGTCGGTGAGGGGGTCGTGGACATGTCGGAGGTCCTTCCGTGAGGTCGGGAGAGTCGGTCGTCGGTGGTCGGTGGTCGGTGGTCGGTCGTCGGTGGTCGGTGGTCGGTGGTCGGTGGTGCGGTCCCGGGGCGGTTGTCAGCGGGTCGAGTCCCGACCGCGGGTCCTCGCCGCGGCGCGCTGCGTGGCCTGGTGCTGCCACAGGTGGGCGGCGGCGTACGAGCGCCAGGGGGAGGCGGCCTCGAGCGTTCGCCGCAGGGCGGCGTGGTCATCGGCCAGGCCCAGGTCGCGGGCTGCGCCGAGCAGGGCGACGTCCCGGACGGGGGCGACGTCGACCGCGCGCACGCCGCGCAGCAGCACGTAGTCCGCGGTCCACGGCCCGATGCCGCGCAGCGCCAGCAGGCGCTCGCGCAGCTCATCGATGCTCCCCGCCAGGGGAAGGCCCTGCTCGTCCTCGGCGATCGCCGGGACCGCGGAGACCAGCGTCTCCCGGCGAGCACGCGGCCCGCGGAACCACTGCGGTGCCGCGGCCGCTGCGGCGGCGGGATCCACCGGGGCGCGGTGGACGCCGGCCAGGTGCAGCGGCTCCGGCAGCGCGGCTGCCAGCAGATCCGTGGCCCGGCCGATCTGCTCCCGAGCCTGCGCCGTGGTGATCTGCTGTCCGGTGATCGCCCACAGCAGTGCTTCGGCGAGGCTCGGGGTCCCCGGCAGTCGCACCCCCGGCCGCGCCGTGAGCAGGGGGGCGAGGGCGGGCAGGGCGGATGCCAGCCCGGCGTCGATGCCGACGGGGTCCGCGTCGAGGTCCAGCAGCCGCCGCACCAGCGCGATCGCCGCGGCATGGTCTCGCAGGTCCGTCAGGCGCATCGTCACCGGCAGCGCCCCGTCGGCTCCGAGATCGACCTGCACCACGCCCGGCCCGTGGGGCAGCTGCACCGCCCGCGTCCAGAGCAGGCCGGTGACGTCCTCGACGCCGGGCACGGCCCGGTGGGCGAACCAGGCGGCGAGACCGGGGCCGTCGAAGGGGCGACGCACGGCCAGGCGCGCCATGACCACGGCGACGTCGTCGGCCGCAGGGACCGAGCTCACGGACTCACCGTCGGGCGCTCGGGAGCCCCGGATCCGCTCCCGGACCACCGAGGGGGCGTGGCCGAAGACCTCGGTGAAGGTCTCGTGGAACTGACGTTCGCTGCCGAAGCCGGCCGCATGCGCGATCCGTGCCAGCGGCAGCTGGGAGCCGACGACCAGCTCTCGGGCGCGTCGAGCTCGGCGCAGACGCGCATGGGCGAGGGCGCCCGCGCCGGTGGCCGCGATCAGGGCGCGGTGCAGCGTCCGCTCGGAGACCGCCAGGCGTCGGGCGAGGGAGGGCACCGTGCCCTCCTCGTCGAGAGCTCCCGCGTCGATCAGGCGCAGCGCCCGGCCGGAGAGCGAGCCCTGCGGATCGTCATCGGGGCTCCCGGGCGGGGCCGTCGGCCCGCAGCGCTTGCAGGCGCGGTAGCCGCCGGCGAGTGCCGCCGCGGCCGACGGCACGAACTCGACGCCGCCGCGCTGCGGTGTCCGGGCCGGGCAGGAGGGACGGCAGAAGATGCCGGTGGAGCGCACGCACGTGAAGAACATCCCGTCGAAACGGGTGTCCCGGGCGCGGATCGCGGCATAGCGCTCGTCATCGGTCATCACGGTCATGCATCCAGTGAACCGCGTCGCGGCCTGCGACACCAGCGGAAATCGGACAGCGCGGTCGAGGGCGTTCCAGCTGGACCGCCGGGTGGCGGGTGGGAGAGCAGGGGTGACCTGGCGCGAGAGCCCCTCGCGGGCGGAGAATAGGAGGATGGGGACATGTGCGATGCCGGAGCCGACGACGGCCGGACGGCACGATGCCCTCGTGGACCGGCTGCGCCGTGCCGGGTGCGTCTTCGCCGAGCAGGAGGCGACGGTCCTCGAGGGGGCCGCCTCGGATTCGCCGGAGCTGGAGCGCCTGTGCGCCCGCCGCGAGGCCGGGGAGTTCCTCGAGCACGTGGTCGGCGTCGTCGAGCTCTGCGGAGAGCGCCTGGCCGTCGGCCCTGGAAGCTTCGTGCCGCGCCAGCGCACCGCGCTGCTGATCGAGGCGGCCCTCGCCGAGGCGCAGCGACGGAGCCGACCCGTCGTCGTCGAGGCCTACTGCGGCGTCGCCCCCGTCGCCGCGCTGATCGGACGCCGGGTGCCCGCCGCCACTCTGCACGTGACCGACAGCGACCCCCGCCCGCTCGTCCACGCCCGCCAGAACCTTCCCCGCAGTGCCGGCGTGCACCGCGGATCCGGCCTGGAGGCTCTGCCGCGAGAGCTCGCGGGCACGGTGGACCTGCTGGTCGCCGTGCCTCCGTACGTCCCCGCCGGGCAATGGGACCTGATGCCGCGCGAACCGAGGGAGTGCGAACCCGCCGCGGCGCTCGTCGCCGGGAGGGACGGGCTCGACGAGATCCGGCGCCTGGTGGCAGAGGCGCCGCGCTGGCTCGCCCCCGGCGGGGTTCTGCTGATCGAGATGCATCGTGACCAAGCGCCGCCCGCGCTCGCCGCCGCCCGGGGGATCGATGCTTGCGCTGACTGGGGGACGGCGGACGGCGAGGACGGCGAGACGGTCCTTCTGCGCGCGACGATGCCGGCTCCCCTCCCGGACTCCGGTGCCCCCGCCGCGCCGATTCCCCCTGCCGCCTCCGCTCCGGCGGGCCCGGCCCCGGACCTCGTGCTGCTGCGGAGGGTGCGCGACCGGATCGACCGTGACCACGCGCAGCCCCTGGACGTCGAGTCCCTCGCGCGGTCGGTGCACCTCTCCGGCGGGCATCTCAGCCGCCGCTTCCGGCAGGAGTACGGAGAATCGCCCTACTCCTACCTCATGACCCGTCGGATCGAACGGGCGATGGCCCTGCTGCGGCACACCGACCGCTCCATCACCGACATCTGCATGGCCGTCGGCTTCTCCTCGCTGGGCACCTTCAGCACCCGCTTCAAGGAGCTGCTCGGAGTGTCGCCGTCGGCCTATCGCGCCCAGGGCGCCGAGGTGCTGGATTCGATGCCGCCGTGCATCGCGCGGCGCGTGACCAGACCGATCAGGAATCGAGAAGCGCCGGAGCCGGACCGCGCTTAGATTCGCGGTATGGCACCTGCACCCCGCTCCGCGTCCATCACCTGCTCCATCCACTCCAGCTTCCTGCCCCACACCGACGCCGACGCCTCCCTCGCCTTCTACAGTGACGTGCTCGGCTTCGAGGTGCGCCTCGACATCGGCGGCGGCCGGATGCGGTGGATGACCGTGGGCCCGCCCGGCCAGGACACCGCGATCGTGCTGCATCCGCTGTTCGAGGGCAACGGCATCACCCCCGAGGAGAACGCGGTGCTCGCCTCGCTCATCGCGAAGGGCTCCTACTTCGGGGTGAACCTCGCCGCCGAGGACCTCGATGCGACCTTCGCCGCCCTCGAGGAGGCAGGGGCCGATATCGTCCAGGAGCCCATCGATCAGGACTACGGGCTGCGCGACTGCGCCGTGCGTGACCCCGCCGGAAACCTCCTGCGCATCCAGCAGTCCGCCTGAGAGCGGCATGGGGAAGGGCACCGAGGCGTCGATGCACCACTCGCCCCCGAAAGTCCGCCGGGGAGCGGGATGGGAAGGGGGCGTCGGGGTCCAGCAGGCCCCGACGAGCAGGACGGCCCACCGGCGAGCCGGACCCGCTGGTGGCAAAGGTGCGGCGATGAGAAGAGCCGCGACCCGGAGGACGGGCCGCGGCTCTCGCGCTGGAGCGGGCGACGGGAATCGAACCCGCGTAATCAGTTTGGAAGACTGAGGCTCTACCATTGAGCTACGCCCGCGGACCGCACCATTGAACCAGATCAGCGCCCCGAAGGCACATCCGCAGTGGGCCAGAAGACATGGATCTGCTCACAGCGCCCCGGCACGAATCAGGCGCGGGGCAGGGGGAACGGGTAATATCCCCTGGGTTGCCCTCCGGGGTGTAGCTCAGCTTGGTAGAGCACCCGCTTTGGGAGCGGGAAGTCGCAGGTTCAAATCCTGTCACCCCGACTCCGTCTCCGGGTCGCCACCGCGTGCGAGCTCCGAGGCGTCCGTGAGAACAGACCATAGACCGACCATCCACAGGGAGACCTGACCAGTGAAGACCGAGTCCGAGAAGCTCAGCCCCACCCGGGTGAAGCTCACCGTCGAGGTGCCCTTCGACGAGCTGCAGCCGGCCGTCGAGACCGCCACGAAGAAGATCGCCGACCAGGTGCAGATCCCCGGCTTCCGCAAGGGCAAGGTCCCCTCCAAGCTCGTCGAGCAGCGCTTCGGCCGCCCCGCGATCATGCAGGAGGCCGTCAACGACGCGCTTCCCGACTACTACCAGCAGGCTGCGGCCGAGGCGGAGATCAAGCCCGTCGGCCGTCCCGAGGTCGAGGTCAGCGAGATCCCGGGCCTGGACGGCTCCTCGGAGGGGAACCTCGTGTTCGTCGTCGAGCAGGACGTGCGCCCCGAGATCGACCTGCCCGACTTCTCGACCCTCGAGGTCGAGATCGAGGAGCCCACCGTCGACGACGACGCCGTCGAGGTGCGCCTGACCGAGCTGCGCGAGCGCTTCGGCACCCTGGTGGGCGTGGACCGCCCCGCCGAGGACCGGGACTTCGTCTCGGTCGACCTCGTCGCCACCATCGAGGGCGAAGAGATCGAGACCGTCGAGGGCGTGTCCTACCAGATCGGTGAGGGCAACATGCTCGAGGGCCTGGACGAGGCCCTGATCGGCCTCTCGGCCGAGGAGACCACCACCTTCACCTCGAAGCTCGCCGGCGGAGATCGCGCCGGTGAGGAGGCCGAGGTGAAGGTGACCGCGCAGTCCGTCAAGGTGCGCGAGCTGCCCGAGGCCGACGACGAGTTCGCCGAGATGGCCTCCGAGTTCGACACCATCGACGAGCTCAAGGACGACCTGCGCACCCAGGCTGCGGCCGACGCCGAGGGCAATCGTGTGGCCCTGGCCCGCAACGCCCTGCTCGAGAAGCTCCTGGGAGAGCTCGAGATCCCCGTGCCCGAGCAGCTGGTCCAGGACGAGATCAACGCTCACCTCGAGAACGAGGGCAAGGAGGAGGGCGATCCGCACGGCGAGGAGATCCGTGAGGACACCGCCAAGGCCGTCCGCGCCCAGTTCCTGCTGGACGAGATCAACGCGACCCGCGAGGTCAGCGTCGAGCAGGACGACCTCATGAACTACATGACGCAGCTGTCGGCGCAGTACGGCATCGAGCAGAACCAGCTGCTGCAGATGCTGGCCCAGTCCGGCCAGCTCGAGCAGATCTTCGGCGAGGTGCAGCGCTCCAAGGCGCTCGAGGTCGTCCTGGCGGACGTCATCGTCAAGAACGCCGCCGGCGAGACGCTGGACCTGGACCTGCAGACCCCGGAGGAGGCGTCCGAGGACGAGTCCGACGAGGCCGTGGCCGAGACCGAGCAGGCCGACGCCCCGGCCGAGGCTGAGCAGGCCGAGGAGCCCGCCGCCGAGGAGAAGCCGGCCAAGAAGGCTCCGGCGAAGAAGGCTCCGGCGAAGAAGGCCGCTGCCGAGACAGTCGACGCCGACGCGGCTCCGGCCAAGAAGACCCCGGCGAAGAAGGCCCCGGCCAAGAAGGCTGATGCCGAGAAGGCCCCGGCCAAGAAGGCGCCGGCCAAGAAGGCCGACGCCGAGAAGGCTGACGACACCGAGGCGTGATCCTCGTGCCCGGCCTCGGCGCCGGGTGAGTCGACGACGGGCCGTCGCCCCCTTGCGGGGCGGCGGCCCGTCGGCGTGTCCGCGGTGTCATCGCTGGTGCTGGTGCTGGTGCTGGTGCTGGTGCTGGTGCTGGTGCTGGTGCTGGTGCTGGGGTCGGAGGACGGTGGGGTGGAGGGCGAGTACCTGCGGCTGCTGCACCGCGCCGTGCTCGCCGCGCCTCACCGCTGCGTTCAGGGTGTCCTCTGCGCCATCGGTGCGATGGCGCCGACTGCTGTGTCCAGGGAGCCGTCCGCGCCTACCGGTGAGACGGTGCCGATCGCTGCGTCCGGGGAGCTGTCCGCGCCTACCGGTGCGATGGTGCCGATCGCTGCGTCCTGTCGCTTCGACAGCCCACCGTTGCGTTCGCGGTGCTCTCCAGGTCTCGAAGCGCCATCTGTGCACCGGTGGGTGTCACAGGGACCGCTCGGGGCTGACGGCCGGGGCCCGGGCGACTCGATGCCGCGTCGGAGGAGCGCACGAGCCGTCATCTCCCGGCAACGGTCGGCAGGGATGGCGGCGGGACACGGTGCGGGCATGCGCGAGGGCCCGGCCTCCGTGTGGAGACCGGGCCCTCGGCGAACTGTGCTGCGTGGATCAGCGGTAGGTCACGAAGCCGATTGGGTTGCCCCAGATGCCGCGCTCGACGACCTGCTGCTTGGAGCCGGAGGCGTCGATGATCTCGCCGTTGCCGGCGTAGATCGCGACGTGGCCGGACCAGGCGACGATGTCGCCGGGCTGGGCCTCGGACTGCGAGATCCAGCGACCGCCGTTGGCGATCTGGCTGCTGGTGCGCGGGATGTCGATGCCGGCCGCCTCATAGGCGTAGTTCACGAGGCCGGAGCAGTCCATGCCGCCGAGGCTCGCGCCGCCCCAGCTGTAGGGGGTGCCGAGAGCGGAACGGGCGGCGTCCACGATGGAGCTGCTGTTCGAGGAGGACGGGGCCGGAGCCGAGGTGCCGCCGGAGGGGACCGAGGAGCTGCCGTTGAGGGCACCGAAGGTCTCCGGGCCGACGACGCCATCGACCTGCAGGCCGTTGGTGGCCTGGTAGTCCTTGACCGCACCGAAGGTGCGCGGGCCGAAGACGCCGTCCTCGGCGAGGTCCGCGCCGTGGTTGTTCAGCTCATCCTGCAGATCTTCCACGGTCGCGCCCTCGGAGCCCCAGCGCAGCTTCTGGCTGGTGTCCAGGTGAGCGGTCGGCGCGGTGGCGACCGGGGCGGCCGGCGCGGTCTGCGCGGCCGGAGCGGGGGAGGTGGCCGGGGCGGCCTGCGCGGCGGAGCCGGCGAACGCGGTCCCGACCAGGACGCCACCGAGGACGGCGGCGCCGCCGACGCCGCGGACGGCGCGCTGGGCGTGGTGGGTGGGGAGCTGGGCGCGTCCGATGGTGCGGTGCGTGTTGTGCTGGGCCATGATGTGCGGATCGTTCCTTCCGTTCCCGGCGCGGGAGGCCAGGGACTACCTGCTTGGTGAGCGACCACCGCTGTCAGGGCGATCGTCGTAGGGGCGATGGGAACCACCGTAGGAGCGCTTCGCCTGCAGGTCTCTGGGCTTGGAAGAGGTCGGCACGGAACTTGACGGGATTTTTGCGAGACCACGGGTCCTCGTGACCAGAACCAGGTCGAACTTGACGCTCCCCGGGGGAGCCAGGACACATGGGTCAAGGTGGCTGAGGTGGCTGAGGTGGCTGAGGTGGCTGAGGTGGCTGAGGTGGCTGAGGTGGCTGAGGTGGCTGAGGTGGCTGAGGTGGCTGAGGTGGCTGAGGTGGCTGAGGTGGCTGAGGTGGCTGCGGAGGCCGGCGTGGAGGCGGCGGCGATGCGCCTGCGGCGAACAGTGCACCGCGGCTTCCGGCGCAGGCAATAGAGTCGACGCAACGACGGATACCGCTACCTAGGAGACCTTGTGACCTCTCAGAGCATCCAGCCCTCCTCGCCCCGCGCCGCAGCCGGCGACGCGCCGATGGGCCTGGACGACAATGTCTACCAGCGCCTGCTGCGCGATCGCATCGTGTGGCTCGGCTCCGAGGTCCGCGACGAGAACGCCAACGCGATCTGCGCCAAGATTCTGCTGTTGGCCGCCGAGGACCCCGACAAGGACATCTTCCTCTACATCAACAGCCCCGGTGGCTCCATCACCGCGGGCATGGCCATCTACGACACGATGCAGTACGTCCAGCCGGACGTCGTCACGATCGGCATGGGCATGGCCGCGTCGATGGGACAGTTCCTGCTGTCCTCCGGCGCCAAGGGCAAGCGGTACGCCACCGCGCACACGCGGGTGCTGATGCACCAGCCGCTCGGCGGCCTCGGCGGCACCGCCACCGACATCAGGATCCAGGCCGACCTCATCCTGTCCATGAAGCGTCAGCTCGCCGAGCTGATCGCCGAGCAGACGGGCAAGAGCATCGAGCAGATCAACGAGGACTCCGACCGGGACCGCTGGTTCACGGCGCCCGAGGCCCTCGAGTACGGCTTCATCGACAAGATCGTCACCGGAGCGGCGGACGTCACCGGCGGCGGCGGCACCGACTGATCGCCCCCGGACGCACCCCGACCCGCTTCGAGCAAGGAGACCTCGTGACTTTCGATCCCCGCACCATCGGCGCCCTGCCGACCGCCCAGGCCGGGCGGACGGCCGCCACGGCCCCCATGCCGACCTCCCGCTACGTGCTTCCCCAGTACGAGGAGCGCACCGCCTACGGCATGAAGCGCCAGGACCCGTACACCAAGCTGTTCGAGGACCGCATCATCTTCCTCGGCGTGCAGGTGGACGACGCCTCCGCCGACGACGTGATGGCCCAGCTGCTGGTCCTGGAGTCCCAGGACCCAGACCGCGACATCACGCTGTACATCAACAGCCCCGGCGGCTCCTTCACGGCGCTGACCGCCATCTACGACACCATGCAGTACATCAAGCCGGAGATCACCACGGTCTGCCTCGGCCAGGCGGCCTCGGCCGCTGCGGTGCTGCTGGCCGCCGGCTCCCCGGGCAAGCGCCTGGCGCTGCCGAACGCCCGGATCCTGATCCACCAGCCCGCCATGGGTGGCGAGGGCGGCGGCGGCCAGGCCTCCGACCTGGAGATCCAGGCCAACGAGATCATGCGCATGCGCGAGTGGCTCGAGACCACCCTCGCCGAGCACACCGGTCGCACCCAGGAGCAGGTCAGCACCGACATCGAGCGCGACAAGATCCTCACGGCGTCCAGCGCGCTGGAGTACGGGCTCGTCGACCAGGTGCTGGAGTCGCGCAAGGCACCGCGGCGACCGATCACCTCGTGACAGCCCGCCGCGCCCGGGGATGAACGCTCCGGGGGTCGCGGCGACCGCAGCTGCTCCGTCGGCCCCTCGCCCTGCTGAGTGCGGGACGGGGGGCCGCACGCTGCGGCACAGCTGACCCGGCGGCGCCCCGCAGGGCCCGCCTCCCGCAGCGGGCCGCGCGGGCACGGTACCGTGGAACGGTTCGCGGATCCCGGGCCGACAGCCCGGGGCGGACGACGAACGCACTGATGGTGGCCCGACGAAAGGACACGGAGATGGCGCGCACGAGCGATGGGGCCGACGTGTTCAAATGCTCCTTCTGCGGGAAGTCGCAGAAGCAGGTCGAACGTCTGATCTCGGGCCCCGGGGTGTACATCTGCGAAGAGTGCATCGAGCTGTGCAACGAGATCATCGCCGAGGAGATCCAGGCCGCGCAGCCCGCCTCCGAGGAGCAGGCCCCGCTGCCGACCCCGCAGGAGATCCACACCTTCCTCGGCGACTACGTCGTGGGCCAGGAGCCCGCCAAGCGGGCCCTCGCGGTCGCGGTCTACAACCACTACAAGCGCGTGCGAGCGCGGGAGGACGAGGCCGTGCCCTCGTCGGCCAAGAGCGCCGCCGACACCCTGGCCGAGGAGACCGACGCTGACCGCGATGAGATCGAGGTCGCGAAGTCGAACGTCATGATGGTCGGCCCCACGGGCTGCGGCAAGACCTATCTCGCCCAGACCCTTGCGCGCATGCTCGACGTCCCCTTCGCGATGGCCGACGCCACCGCCCTGACCGAGGCCGGCTATGTCGGCGAGGACGTCGAGAACATCCTGCTCAAGCTGCTGCAGGCCGCCGACTACGACGTCAAGAAGGCCGAGCGCGGGATCATCTACATCGACGAGGTCGACAAGATCGGCCGCAAGTCGGAGAACCCGTCGATCACCCGTGATGTCTCCGGCGAGGGCGTGCAGCAGGCGCTGCTGAAGATCATCGAGGGCACCGTCGCCGCGGTGCCCCCGCAGGGCGGGCGGAAGCACCCCCACCAGGAGTTCATCCAGATCGACACCACGAACGTGCTGTTCATCGTGGCGGGCGCCTTCGCGGGCATCGAGGACATCATCGGCTCCCGGATCGGCAAGCGGGGCATCGGCTTCGGCGCCGAGCTGCACACACCGCTCGAGCAGGAGGCCATCTACGCCAAGCTGCTGCCCGAGGACCTGCTGAAGTTCGGCCTGATCCCCGAGTTCATCGGGCGCCTGCCGGTCATCACGAGCGTGTCGAACCTGGACCACGAGGCCCTCATCCAGATCCTCACCGAACCGCGCAACGCACTGGTCAAGCAGTTCCAGAAGATGTTCGCTCTGGACGGGGTCGAGCTCGACTTCGAACGCAGCGCGCTGGAAGCGGTCGCCGAGCGCGCGATCGAGCGCGGTACCGGTGCCCGCGGTCTGCGGGCGATCCTCGAGGACTCGCTGCAGGAGGTCATGTTTGACGTCCCCTCGCGCAGCGACGTCGTCAAGGTCGTCATCACCGAGGGCGTCATCACCGAGGGCCGTGCCCCGCTGATGGTCACGGGCAAGGACAGCGACCGCGAGGTCGAGCCCTCCCGGCAGGACCGGTCCGCCTGATGGCGCCCGAACGCGAGGCGAACGATCGCGACGACACCGCCCGGGCCCGCGAGCTGCTGGCCGAGGAGCGTCGCAGCATCGACAACATCGACGCCGCGCTCGTCCACCTTCTCGCCGAGCGCTTCGCACACACCCAGCGCGTCGGCGTCCTCAAGCACGCCCACGGCCTGCCGCCGGCCGACCCGTCCCGGGAACAGGAGCAGATCACGCATCTGCGCTCCCTGGCCGACACCGCGGGCCTCGATCCGGTCTTCGCCGAGGCGTTCATGCGCTTCATCGTCACCGAGGTGATCCGCCATCACGAGCGGATCCGTGACGAGGGGTCCGGCGCCGAGAGCGCCTGACCCCTCGTCCGGCTGGTAATCTGGATCACATGGCAGGATTTCAGTTTCTCGAGTGGCCGGTGATCCGGCAGCTGCGCGGCGCGGATCCGTCCGGCCGGGGCAGCGCGGTCACCTCGCAGGCGACTCGGAACATCGCTCCCCGCACGCGGGATGCGGACACCGTCGTCCAGAGCGTCTGCCCGTACTGCGCCGTCGGGTGCGGGCAGAAGGTCTACGCCAAGGACAACCGGGTCATCCAGATCGAGGGGGACCCGGACTCGCCGATCTCGCGAGGTCGGCTCTGCCCCAAGGGGGCTGCGAGCGAACAGCTGGTCAACTCCGCGCGCCGCGTCACGACGGTCCGCTACCGCCCTCCGTACTCCGCGGACTGGCAGGATCTCGACCTCGACACCGCCCTGGACATGATCACCGACCGCTTCCTCGAAGCGCGGCGCAATCACTGGGAGGAGGAGGACGAGGAGGGCCGCCCGCTGCGGCGGGCGATGGGGATCGCGTCGCTCGGCGGTGCGACCATCGACAACGAGGAGAACTACCTCGCCAAGAAGCTCTTCACCGCAGCCGGTGCCATTCAGATGGAGAATCAGGCGCGCATTTGACACTCCGCCACGGTCCCCGGTCTGGGGACCTCGTTCGGACGCGGTGGGGCCACCCAGTATCTGCAGGACATGGCCAATGCCGATTGCATCGTCATCCAGGGCTCCAACATGGCCGAGGCCCATCCGGTGGGCTACCAGTGGGTCATGGAGGCGCGGTCCCGTGGGGCGCGGGTCATCCACGTCGACCCGCGGTTCTCGCGCACCAGCGCGAACGCCGACAAGCACCTGCCGATCCGAGCGGGCACGGACATCGTGCTCCTCGGCGCCCTCATCAACTACGTGCTCGCTCATGACCTCTGGTTCGAGGATTACGTCAAGGCGTTCACCAACGCCTCCTCGATCCTCGAGGACGACTACGCCGATGCCGAGGACCTCGACGGCCTCTTCTCCGGGTTCGACCCCGCCACGGGCACCTACGACACCTCCTCGTGGCAGTACGCGGATGCGTCCGAGGAGGGTGAGAGCCGGGCGACGGGCACTCCGACGACCCACGGTGAGTCCCATGGCGAGTCGCACGGCTCCGGCGGTCCTCAGCTGGGACGCGGCGTGCCTTCGCGGGACGAGAGCCTCCAGGATCCCCAGTGCGTCTTCCAGATCCTGAAGCGCCACTACGCCCGGTACACCGCGGAGATGGTCGAGGAGGCGTGCGGGATCTCCCGCGCCGACTTCGAGTACCTGGCACGGTCGGTGACGGAGAACTCCGGGCCGGAGCGCACCACCTGCTTCGCGTATGCCGTGGGCTGGACCCAGCACGTCGGCGGCGCGCAGTTCATCCGGGCCGCCGGGGTGCTGCAGCTGCTGCTCGGGAACATGGGCCGCCCGGGCGGGGGGATCATGGCGCTGCGGGGCCACGCCACGATCCAGGGCTCGACCGATATCCCGACCCTGTTCAACCTGCTGCCCGGATACCTGCCGATGCCCAAGGTCGGAGCCCATGATTCGTTCCGGGATTATGTCGACTCGATCGGTACGAAGACCCAGAAGGGCTTCTGGGCGGACTCCGAATCGTATGCGGTGAATCTGCTGAAGGCGTGGTGGGGCGATGCGGCGACCGCGGAGAACGACTGGGCGTTCGACAACCTGCCCCGACTGACCGGCGCCCACGGCACGTACCAGACCACGATGCGGATGCTCGAGGACGGCGTCGACGGGTACTTCCTGCTGGGACAGAACCCCGCCGTGGGCTCCGCCAACGGTCGCCTCCAGCGCCTGGGCATGTCGCATCTGAAATGGATGGTCGTGCGTGACTTCTCCATGATCGAATCGGCCACCTGGTGGAAGGAGGGGCCGGAGATCGAATCGGGCGAGCTGAGGACCGAGGACATCGCCACCGAGATGTTCTTCCTGCCCGCCGCGAACCACACGGAGAAGGCCGGCTCGTTCACCCAGACACAGCGCCTGGTGCAGTGGAGGGAGCGGGCCGTCACCCCGCCCGGAGATTGCACGAGCGAGCTGACGTTCATGCACGAGCTCGGTCAGCGCATCCGGTCGCGGCTGAAGGATTCGCAGGATCCGCGTGACCGCCCGCTGCTGGACCTCACATGGGACTATCCGACCGATGAGCACGGTGAACCGGACCCGGAAGCGGTGCTCAAGGAGATCAACGGCTACCACGTCGGCGGGGAGAAGGACGGCACGCCTCTGTCCTCGTACACGGAGATGACGGCCGACGGCACCACCGCCGGCGGCTGCTGGATCTACGCCGGCGTGTACGCGGACGGGGTCAACCAGGCGGCCCGCCGCAAGCCCGGGAGCGAACAGGACAGCACGGCCGCCGAATGGGCGTGGGCGTGGCCGGCCAACCGCCGGATCCTCTACAACCGCGCCTCCGCCGACGCCGACGGCAAGCCCTGGAGCGAACGCAAGAGATATGTCTGGTGGGACGAAGACACCGAGCAGTGGACCGGGAAGGATGTCCCCGACTTCCCGCCGGACAAGCATCCCCACGACAGCGGGGACGCCGAGAAGGGCGGCTCCGCGGCTCTCGCCGGCAACGATGCGTTCGTCATGCAGGCCGACGGGCGCGGCTGGCTGTTCGCGCCCTCGGGCATGGTGGACGGCCCGCTGCCCACGCACTACGAGGCGGTCGAGTCGGCGATCCCCAACCCGCTGTACGCCCAGCAGGCGAACCCCACGCAGAAGACGATCGCGGACAGCAGCAACATGAACGCACCGGGCATCACCGGAACGGCGGCCCAAGGCGAGGTATATCCGTACGTGTTCACCACCTACCGCCTCACGGAGCATCACACCGCCGGCGGGATGAGTCGCTTCCTGCCGTACCTCGCCGAGCTGCAGCCCGAACTGTTCTGCGAGGTCTCCCCGGAGCTCGCGGACGAGGTCGGGCTGGCGCCGTACGGCTGGGCGACCGTGATCTCCGCCCGGTCGGCGATCGAGGCGCGCGTGCTGATCACCCGTCGCATGTCTCCGTTGCGCGCGGCCGGCCGCACGGTGCACCAGATCGGGATCCCGTACCACTGGGCACAGGGCAGCGAGGCGGTGGTCTCGGGTGACGCGGTCAACGACCTGGTCGGGATGAACCTCGACGCCAACACGCAGATCCAGAACTCGAAGGTCGTCGCCTGCGCGCTGCGACCCGGCCGTCGTCCGCGCGGACCGGCGCTGCGCGATCTGGTGGCAGACTTCCAGCGTCGGGCGGGAATCAGTCCGACGACGGGCGACGAAGCGATCGCACCCGCCGTTCACCCCCCGGAAGCTCGATCCGAGGGCACCCCTGGCCAGGACGATGACGCGGGCCGCGGGGCCGAGCGCACCACGCGAGAGGAGCACTGATGGGATCGATGATCGAATCCACAGGACGTCGGGGCACCGATGCCGGGTTGGAGCACGAGCATTCGCGCAAGGGCTTCTTCACCGACACCTCGATCTGTATCGGATGCAAGGCCTGCGAGGTGGCGTGCAAGGAGTGGAACCGCAACCCCGCCGACGGGGATCTGGAACTGCTCGGGTCGTCCTTCGACAACACCGGGGAGCTGGGTGCGAACACGTGGCGTCACGTCGCATTCGTCGAGCAGGAATCCGAGCGCATCGAGGAGGCCCGGGAATCGGGCCGACGCCTCGTCAGCTTGGGCATGCCCACCGTGGGCCCTCGCTCCGGCGGCCCCCGGCCCGGTGCGCCGTCCGTTCCCGGCGGTCGGCCCGGGGAGGACCTCAGCGACGAGGACACCGCCCCACCGGACACCCCTGAGTTCCGGTGGCTGATGTCCTCGGACGTCTGCAAGCACTGCACCAACGCCGGGTGCCTGGACGTGTGCCCGACCGGAGCGCTGTACCGCACGGAGTTCGGCAGCGTCGTCGTGCAGCAGGACATCTGCAACGGGTGCGGGACCTGTGTGGGCGGGTGCCCGTTCGGCGTGATCGAGCGCCGCGACGACGGCACCATCTCCCCGCGGTCCTCCAGCGAGGAGACCGAGCAGGACGTCCCCGAGCTCGGCACCGCCCACAAGTGCACCCTCTGCCATGACCGGCTGGTCGACGGCGAGACGCCCGCCTGCGCTCAGACCTGCCCGACCACCTCGATCAAGTTCGGTGATCACGAGGACATGGTCGAGTCCGCCGAGGAGCGGGTGCAGCAGCTGCACACTCAGGGCATGACCGAAGCACGTCTCTACGGCGCCAATGCGAACGACGGTGTGGGCGGCATCGGATCGGTGTTCCTGCTGCTCGACGAGCCCGAGGTCTATGGCCTGCCGCCCGACCCCCAGGTGCCCACGAAGGCGCTGCCGCAGATGTACCGCACGGCCGGGGTCGCCGCCCTCGGGATGATCACCGCGACCGCTCTCGCATTCCTCGGAGGGCGCCGGTGACGCACGCAGCGCATTCCGAGTACGACGCGTACCGCCCCCCGGAGCCGCCACGGCGGAAGCGTCGACACGACGGGCGACCCCGTCGGCGGTCCGGATCGGCCGGCGGAGGCGACGGCTCGCGCGAGACGCCCATGGTCGAGGACATCGAGTTCAGCTCCTACTACGGGCGCTCCGTGGTCAAGGCACCGCCGTGGGAGTGGCCGATCGGGCTGTACCTCTTCGTGGGCGGCCTCGCGGGCGGCTCCGCTCTGCTCGGCGCAGGCGGGGACCTCACCGGACGGCCCCGCCTGCGACGCAATGCACGGTTGACCGCGCTCGGCGCGGTCGGCGTCGGCCTCCCGGCGCTGATCCTCGACCTAGGACGCCCGGAGCGCTTCCTGCACATGCTGCGCGTGTTCAAACCGACGTCGCCGATGAGCGTCGGCACGTGGCTGCTGACGGCATTCGGCACGTCCGCCGGGTTCGCCGTGGCCGGAGAGCTGGATCGCATGACCGGCGAGCGCCTGCAGCTGGGCCGTCTGCGACGCCTCCTGCGTGCGGCCGAGGGCGCCGGAGGCGCGACAGCGGCGGTGCTCGGCGCGCCGCTGGCGGCCTACACGGCCGTGCTGCTCGGCGACACCGCCGTCCCGACCTGGGCGGCCTCCCGCAAGGGCTTGGCCTACGTCTTCGTCTCCTCGGCGGGTATCGCCGCCGGTGGGGCCGCACTGGTGACGACCTCCACGCAGGAGTCCGGACCGGCTCGGAGCCTGGCCGTGCTCGGCGTCGTGGGGGACGTGATCGGGATGCGCAGCATGAAGAGGCAGATGCACCCGCTGGAGTCCGAACCGCTCGAGACAGGCGGCGCGGGGCGGAAGCTCCGGCTGGCCGAGGGTCTCGCGATCGCGGGCGGTCTCGGAGCGCTGCTGGGCGGACGCCATCGCGGGATCGCGGTCCTCAGCGGGCTCGCGCTCGCCGGCGCCTCGGCGCTCACCCGCTTCGGTGTGCTGGAGGCCGGTCTGGAATCAGTCAAGGATCCGCGCCGCGTCATCGAGCCGCAGCGTGAGCGGCTCGCTCAGCGCCGCGCGGCCGGTGTCACCGATGACTCGATCACCACCGGCCCTCGTCCTGCGGGCCCCGGGCCCGTGGACCCCGAGCAGACCGGGCCGGGCCCCGAACGGCCCGAGGCCACCGAGCCCGGCTCGCTGGGCACGGGAGCCCCCGAAGGACCGGAGAACAGCGGGCGCTGACCGCGGCGGCACTGCCCGTGGTGAGCACCCTGCGCGGCGGGCGCATCGCGATCCGGCCGTCGCGGCGGGGCCGGGATCAGCGCACCTCGAGCCCCGAACCCTCGACGATCTCGCCGATGACCGGATGGCCGGGCACCTCGCCGACCACCAGCAGACCGCCGGAGGTCTGCGCGTCGGCCAGCAGCAGCAGGTCGTCCTCGGTGATGCCGGGCCCGGTCCGCAGGTGGTCGCGGACCCAGTCGAGGTTCCGTCGGGTGCCGCCGGAGACATAGCCGTCCCGCAGCGCCTCGGCGGCTCCGTCGATCAGCGGCACCGCGGAGCGGTCCACGACCGCTGCGACCCCGGAGGCCCGGGTCATCTTGTGCAGATGGCCCAGCAGCCCGAAGCCCGTCACGTCGGTCGCGGCCCGGGCCCCGGCGTCCAGGGCGGCCCGGGCCGCATCCCGGTTCAGGGTGGTCATGGTCTCGATGGCGGCCGCGGAGACCTCGGCGGTGGACTTCATCCGGTTGTTCAGCAGCCCGACGCCGAGCGGTTTGGTCAGCGTCAGCGGCAGGCCGGGGCGCGCGGCGTCGTTGCGCAGCAGGCGGTCCGGGTCGGCGGTGCCGGTGACGGCCATGCCGTACTTGGGTTCCGGGTCGTCCACGGAGTGACCGCCGATCACGGGCACGCCCGCCTCCTGGGCGATCGCGAGCCCGCCGGCGAGGACCTCGCGCAGCAGCTCCAGCGGCAGCACGCCGCGCGGCCAGCCCACCAGGTTGATCGCCACCACCGGGTCCCCGCCCATCGCGTAGATGTCCGAGAGCGCGTTGGCGGCGGCGATGCGCCCCCAGTCGTAGGCGTCATCCACCACGGGGGTGAAGAAGTCCGCCGTCGACAGCACGGCGGTGCCGCCCGCGATCCGCACCGCGGCGGCGTCGTCCCCGTCGTCGAGCCCCACGATCACCTGCTCGTACTGCTGGCCGGCGAGGGCACCGACCACCTCCTCGAGCTCGCCCGGCGGGATCTTGGAGGCGCAGCCGCCGCCGTGGGCCATCGTCGTCAGGCGGACCGCGGGGATCGCCGCGCTCATCGGCGCCGGGGTGATCGGGGCATCGGAGGTCGCAGGGTCGCAGGCCGGGGAGTCGCTCATGCCCGGAGCCTACCCAGCAGGCCCGGAATGTGCAGGTGGGACGGTGGTACGTTGTCGGCGGAGGCGTACGTGTCCTGGTGGGCGCCCCGGTCTTCAAAACCGGTGAGACCGAGCATCTCGGTCTGGCGGGTTCGATTCCCGTCCGCCTCCGCCAACGCCATGCCGCCCCGAGGAGGTTCACCGTGACCCAGGATTCGGTCAGCCGCCGGGCCACGGAGGACCGTGAGGCGCCGGGAAGCCCCGCGGGTCCGCTGCCCCGGCGGTCGACGGAGGACCCTCGGCGGCGCATCCCGCGCACGGACTCCCTGCTCGCCCACCCGGAGATCGTGCGAGCGAGCGCGACCATGAGCGCTCGCGTGGTGCGCGATCTCGTCCGGGCCGCCCAGGACCGCGCCCGGGGCGGACAGATCGCTCCAGAGCAGGTGCTCGACGAGGTCCTCGCCGCGCTCGGCGACGGCGCCGCCTCCTCGCTGCGCCCGGTGCTGAACGCCACCGGGGTCATCGTGCACACCAACCTCGGCCGGGCGCCGCTGTCCGGCACTGCTCGGGAGGCCGTCCAGGACGCCGCCGGGTACACCGACGTCGAGTTCGACCTCGCCACCGGGGCACGGTCCCGTCGCGGCGCCGGGGCCCGGGCCGCCCTGCGGGCCGCCTGCCCCGAGGCCGAGGACGCGCTGGTGGTCACCAACGGCGCCGCCGCCCTGCTGCTCGCGACGACCGCCCTGGCCGGGGCCGGCGAGGTGGTGCTCAGCCGCGGGGAGATGATCGAGATCGGTGCCGGGTTCCGCCTGCCCGACCTCATCACCTCCACCGGTGCGCGACTCCACGAGGTCGGCACCACCAACCGCACCCACCTGGCGGATTACGAGAACGCCCTCGGGCCCGACACCGGCTGCGTGCTGCGAATCCACACCAGCAACTACCGCGTCATCGGCTTCACCAGCGAGGTCCCCCTCGCCGAGCTCGCCGGCCCCTGCCGCGGCGCGGGTGTCCCTCTGGTCGCCGACGTCGGCAGCGGCCTGCTCGCCCCCGAACCGCTGCTGCCCTCCGAACCCGACGCCGCCACCGCCCTGCGCGACGGCGCAGACGTCGTCCTCGCCAGCGGGGACAAGCTCCTCGGCGGGCCCCAGGCGGGCATCCTGCTGGGGAGGGCCGAGGTCATCGCACGCCTGGCCCGCCATCCGCTGGCCCGAGCGGTCCGCGCCGACAAGCTCACCCTGGCCGCCCTCGAGGCGACCCTGACCGGCCCCACCCCGCCGGTGCTCGCGGCCCTGCGCACCGACGCGGGCCGGCTGCGCGAGCGCACCGCCGCTCTCGCCGAGCGGACGGGCGGGCGGCTCATCGCCCACGACGGCCGCGTCGGCGGAGGGGGAGGGGCCGAGGTGCCGCTGCCCGGCTGGGCGATCGCCCTCGATCCCGAGCTCGCCGGGCCCCTGCGCATCGGCAGCCCCGCGGTCGTGGCGACCGTGCGGGAGGACGCCTGCCTGCTGGACCTGCGCTGCGTCCCCGAGGATCAGGACGACGTGCTGATCGCCGCCGTCGAGGGGGCGCGGGCCCAGGGCGCGACCGCGGAGCCGCCCCGATGAGGCAGGTGGTCGCGACCGCCGGACACGTCGACCACGGCAAATCCACGCTGATCCGCGCCCTGACCGGCACCGACCCGGATCGCCTGCGCGAGGAGAAGCAGCGGGGGCTGACCATCGAGCTCGGCTTCGCCGGGATGACCCTGCCCTCGGGCACGGAGGTGTCCTTCGTCGATGTCCCCGGGCACGAGCGATTCCTGGGCACCATGCTGGCCGGCCTCGGACCCGCCCCGATCGTGTGCTTCGTGATCGCCGCCGACGAGGGCTGGAGCGCCCAGTCCGGCGACCACCGCGATGCTCTGGAGGCGCTCGGCATCGACCAGGGGCTGATCGTCATCACCCGCACCGACCTCGCCCTCGGCGGAACGGACACCACCCTCGATCGGGCCCGCGCCGAGCTGGCCGGGACCGGGCTCGCCGATGCCCCCGCCGTCGCCGTCTCCGCGGTGACGGGGGACGGGATGGACCAGCTGCGGGACCGGCTCGACGAGGTCGTGCGCAGCGCTCCGGCGCCGTCGGCGACACAGCGGGTACGGCTGTGGGTGGACCGCTCCTTCCCGATCTCCGGCGCCGGCACCGTGGTCACCGGCACGCTCCCGGCCGGGACCCTCGCACAGGGGGACCGGCTCGAGCTGGCCGGAGCCCGACGCGGGGGCGTGCTCACCGTCCGCGGTCTCCAGCATCTCGGCGGGCAGACCGACCGGCTCGTCCCGGTCACACGGGCGGCGGTGAACCTGCGCGGGGTGGCCGCCGAGGACATCGGACGCGGCGATGCACTGCTCACCCCCGGGACATGGACGCGCACCGCCGTGCTGGACGTGCGCCGCATGAGCGGTGACGGCTTCGAGAGCGCCCCGGCACAGCTGATGGTCCACCTCGGCACTGCGACCGTCGCGGCCCGGGTGCGGCCGCTGGGAGCGGACCACGCACGCTTCACCCTCGACCGGCCGCTCCCGCTGACGGTCGGGGACCGCCTGGTCCTGCGCGCCACCAGCTCCCGCGCCGTGCGCGGCGGGGCCCTCGTGCTCGACCTCGACCCGCCCCGCCTCGACCGCCGCGGGGACGGCCTGCGCCGAGCCCGGACCCTCACGGCGATGTCGGCCCGGGGGGACGCCGCCGCCGAGGTGGAACGCCGCGGCGCGATGCGCGAGGACACCCTGGTCCGCGCCGGGATCGCGGTGCCCGCGCAGCTCCCGGAGACGCTGGTCCGGCACGGGCCCTGGCTGGTGGACGCCCCCGCGCTGCGGTCCTGGTCCGCACGGCTGCGTGAGCTCGTCGCCGCGGACCGTGACGCCGACGCGCTGTCCCCGGGACTGCCGCGCAAGGCGGCGGCCGACGCCCTGGAACTGCCCGACCCCGATCTGCTGGCCCCCGTCCTCGAAGCCGCCGGACTGCACCAGGTGACCGGGCGCATCCGCGCGACGGCCGACGCCGGCTCCCTGGGCCCGGCCGAGCCCGCGGTGCGTCGGCTCGAACAGCGCCTGGGCGCGCACCCCTTCGTCGCCCCGGAGGCCGACGAGCTGGTCGTGCTGGGCCTGGGTCCGCGCGAGCTCGCCGCAGCCGCCCGGCAGCGGCGACTGCTGCGTCTGCCCGGGGAGGTGATCCTGCTGCCCACGGCGCCGGCGCTGGCCATGCGCGAGCTCGCCGCGCTGCCGCAGCCGTTCACCACCAGCCAGGCCCGGCAGGCACTGGGCACCACGCGGCGCATCGCGATCCCCCTGCTGGAGCACCTCGATGCCCGCGGCTGGACCCGCCGTCCGGACCCGGGCCACCGCGAGATCGTGCGCTGAGCCCCGGCGGCCGGCGCCTCCGGGGGATCGACCGGCGGCCGACGCCTCGCGGGGGATCGACCGGCGGTCAGCGCCGCCCGACGAGCCACTCCCGGTGCGCTGCCAGGAGCGCGTTCTGTGCCGTGGAGTGGTCTCCGGCGCCGAGCAGGGATCCCGGGGAGGTCGGGGACTCCCAGAGCGCCAGCACCTCGATCCGGGACCGGTCGCGGAGCTCGGCGATCGCCACGGTGCGGGACGAGCCCGGCGGCGGCGGCAGCAGCTGATGGAGCTGCTCCCAGCGCACGGACCGCTCCGCCCCGAGGAACCCGCACCAGGTGAAGCCGTCCGCATCGATCTGCAGTCGGGAGCGCCGCGCGCCGCGCAGCACGAAGGCTCCGCCGGCGAGCGCGAGCACGGCCGGGATGAACAAAGCGAGGAAGCCGGCGGACCCCAGCACGATCGTCAGCACGATCGCGGTGATCCCCGCGCCGATGCCGATCAGCATGACCAGGGGCCCGATGACGAGGTTCACGCGCGATCCTGCGCCGCGGATCGTCCGTGGCATGTGCGCCTCCGAAGGGTGGTGAGGTGTGGTGGGGCGGTGCCGACCGGGCCGTGATGCTCCGAGGGCCGCGCCCGGCGGTTCTGCGGGATCCACCCTATGGGGAGAACTCCCCATGGGCGGGACGGCCGGATCGTCGTACGCTCGCTCTCACGTCAGGGTCAGCGGAGGACAGCACGAGGGGAGTGGTCGTGGCCGGATTCTACGGTGGTGACACCGAGCAGATGCGGCAGCACGGCGCAGCGTGCACGCAGGGGGCGCAGCGGCTCGAGGAGCTCGTCTCGAGTGCGCAGTCCGCGATCGACAGCGCGAGCTGGGAGGGCCCGGACGCCGACGCCTTCCGGGAGCGCTGGCACGGCGCCGTGAGGCAGGAGCTGCTGGCCTGCAGCGAGGACGTGCGCGAGCGGGCGCGTCAGCTCGAGCAGCACGCCGAGCAGCAGGACGAGACCTCCAGCGACGGCGGCTTCTTCGACATCGTCTCCGGTCTGCTGCCCGGCGGGCTCCTCGGCCCGTTGATGCCGCTGCCGGCGTTCCCCGGCTCACCGCTGGGCCCGGGGATGCTCGGGGTGCTGGGCAACGGGCTGGGCTCCGGGGGCTCCGGGGGAGGAGGCCCTCTCTTCTACGGCGGCGAGGGATACGGCCCGGGCAATGCCGCCTCGAACACCCGTCCCGTCGGCGGGAGCGACGCGGGCGGATCGCACTGGGACGGCCGCGAGATCGACAATGAGCGCGGCTACTTCGACGGGTACGCGAACACGCGCGCGAGTGCGGGGACCAGCACGACGACCGACGAGTTCGGGTACACCACCCGGACCGCGGGCGCCCGGGCCGGGGCCGAGATCGGATTCGACGAGCAGCTGAACCTGCCGGGCGGGATGTCCTACCAGACCGACGGCCGCCTCGGCGCGGAGGCCTACGCCGAAGCAGGGATCACGACCGGTCCCGACGGGGCGAGCATGGGCGCCTCGGCCGGCGCCGGGGCCTACGGCGACATCCACGGCACCCTGAACGGCCCCCTCGGGTCCAGCAACACGATCGGCGTGACCGGATACGCCGGGGCCGAGGCCCACGTGAACTCCTACGCGCATGTGACGCGCAACGACGAGGGCGACGTCAACGGCTTCACGTTCGGAGCCGACGCCGGAGCGTTCGCCGGGGCCAAGGCCGATGCGGACTTCTCCTCGACCTCGCCGGGCGGCTGGTTCAGCTCGTCGGGCTCCTTCGGCGTCGAGGCGGGTGCCGGCATCGGCGGCAGCTATGGGGGGACCGTCTCGACGGACGAGGTCGGACTGGCCGTCGGCGGCGACATCGCCGCCGCCGTGGGGATCGATGCGGACCTCGCCGTCTCGATCCACCCCAACGAGATCGTCAACGACATCACGCCCGGGGACTACGACCTCGACGATGCCATCGGCGACGCCCAGGGCGCCTTCGAGGGGGCCGGCGACTTCGTCGAGGACACGTGGCCCTTCTGAGTATCAGCCCTGGTTCCGCGGCCGCTTGACCGGCGGCTCGCCCAGCTCGACGTCCTCGGCGAAGATGTCCTCGCCCTCCCCGGCGGCGAGATCGAACCGCTCGATCCGGCCCAGCGCGGTGAGGTCCGCCGACGCGGCCTCGAGATGCGCGAGGGATTCCTGCGGGGCCACCAGCTTCACCTGGAGGATCGGAGTCTTCTGGGAGACCTTCGCGTCCGACTTGATGCGCCGCACCGAGATCGCGGCCTGCGCGACCGATTCCAGGAGCGCGGCGTCCTGCCCGGCCGCGGCCTCGCGCAGCGGCTCCGCGACGGGCCACGCCTGGGTGTGCACGCTGCCGCCGCGCCACCACGACCAGACCTCCTCCGTGGCGAAGACGATCACCGGGGCGAACAGACGCAGCAGCACCTCCAGGGCGATCGCCAGCGCCGCGCGGGCCGACGCGGCCCCGGCCTCGCCCGAGGGTCCGTTGCCATGGGCACGCTCCTTGACCAGCTCGATGTAGTCGTCGCAGAAGGCCCAGAAGAACGGCTCGGCCACCTCGAGGCTGCGGGCGTAGTCCATCTCGTCGAAGGCGGTCGTGGCCTGGTCGACCACGCGGGCGAGGTCCGCCAGCAGGGCGCGGTCCAGCGGATCGGTCACGGCCGACGGGTCAGCGGCCAGGCGTCCGCTCGGGTCCGTCGGGGCGGCCCCGAAGCCGAGGGCGAACTTCGAGGCGTTGAGGATCTTGATCGCCAGACGTCGGCCGATCTTCATCTGCCCCTCGTCGAAGGCGGTGTCCACGCCCTGGCGGGCACGGCCCGCCCAGTAGCGCACCCCGTCGGAGCCGTGCTGGTGCAGCAGACCGATGGGGGTGACCACATTGCCCTTGGACTTGGACATCTTCTTGCGGTCCGGATCCAGGATCCAGCCGTTGATCGAGGCGTGCTTCCACGGCAGGGCGTCCTGCTGCAGATGGGAGCGGACGACGGTGGAGAACAGCCAGGTGCGGATGATGTCGTGGCCCTGGGGGCGCAGATCCATCGGGTAGACCTTCTCGAAGAGCCCGTCGGACTCCGGGCCGGAGTTCCAGCCGCCGGCGAGCTGCGGGCTCAGCGAGGAGGTCGCCCAGGTGTCGAGGATGTCCGGGTCGGCGACGAAGCCGCCGGGCTGATTCCGCTGCGAGGCGTCGTATCCGGCGGGCACGTCGATCGTGGGGTCGATCGGCAGCGACTCGACGGGCGGGGTGAGAACGGTGTCGTAGTCGGTCTCGCCGTCGGCGTCGACCGCGTACCAGAGGGGGAAGGGCACGCCGTAGAAGCGCTGGCGCGAGATCAGCCAGTCCCCGGTCAGGCCTTCGACCCAGTTGCGGTAGCGGGACTCCATGTAGGCGGGGTGCCAGGTCAGCTCGGATCCGCGGGCGATGAGCTCATCGCGCAGACCGCCCTCGGACTGGTCACGGCCTCCGTTGGTCAGGTACCACTGGCGCGAGGTGACGAACTCCAGCGGCTTGTCGCCGTTCTCGTAGAACTTCACCGGGTGGGAGATCTTCTCCGGCTCGCCGACCAGGTCCCCGGAGGCGGTGACCATCTCCACCACGCGCTTCTGGGCGCTGAACACCGTCAGCCCCACCAGCTCGGAGTAGGCCTCCTGGCCCTCGGCGGTGGTGATCCACGGCGCCTCCGGCAGGAACCGGCCGTCGCGGCCCACCACGGAGCGGGTGGGCAGCTCGAGCTCACGCCACCAGGTCACGTCGTTCGTATCGCCGAAGGTGCAGATCATCGCGATGCCGGCGCCCTTGTCCATCTGGGCGAGAGGGTGCGCCATCACGGGCACCTCGACGCCGAACAGGGGAGAGGTCACGGTCGAGCCGAACAGCTCCTGGTAGCGCTCGTCGTCCGGATGGGCCACCAGGGCCACGCAGGCCGGCAGCAGCTCGGGGCGGGTGGTCTCGATGAACACCGTCGGATCGGAGCCCTCCGGCGCGTCCGTTCTGGTGAATCCGATGCGGTGGTAGGCGCCGTCGCGGTCGCGGTCCTCCTGCTCGGCCTGGGCCACGGCGGTGCGGTAGGTGACGTCCCACATGGTGGGGGCCTCCGCCTGGTACGCCTGACCCTTCTCGAAGTTCTCCAGGAAGGCGCGCTGGGAGGTCGCTCGGGAGCGGGCATCGATCGTCTGGTAGCTGTGGTTCCAGTCCACCGACAGGCCCAGGGTGCGGAAGACCTCCTCGAAGGACTTCTCGTCGAGGGTGGTGAGCTGCTCGCACAGCTCGATGAAGTTGCGGCGAGAGATCGGCAGCTGGTTCGCGGCCTTGGAGGACGCGTTCGAGCCGCCTTCCTGCGGGGGCGTGAAGTCCGGGTCGTACGGCAGGCTCGGGTCGCAGCGCACGCCGTAGTAGTTCTGGGCGCGACGTTCGGTGGGCAGGCCGTTGTCGTCCCAGCCCAGCGGGTAGAACACGTTCTTGCCGCGCATGCGCTGATAGCGCACGATCATGTCCGCCTGCGAGTAGCCGAACACATGGCCGATGTGCAGCGAGCCGGACGCCGTCGGCGGCGGGGTGTCGACGCTGAAGACCTGGTCACGGGTGGTGTCCGGGTCGAAGGCGTAGAGCTCCTGCTCGCTCCATACGCCGTCCCACTTCTCCTCGAGGCCCTCGAGGGAGGGACGATCGGGGATGGCAGTACCAGTGTCAGGGCGCGGTGCGGTATCGGTCATGGGGTCATTGTTCCAGGTCTGCGCCTCGGTGCAACGCAGGCGTCCGCAGCGACCGCCCTCGCGCGACGCGGCGGCATGATCGGGCCCCGAGGTTCTCGTGCCGGGCGCGGGCGAGGGCTCCGGTGCCCGACGCGGGTCACGGCACGCGGTTCGTCCACGTCTCGGTGCTGAACTTGGTCTCGACCAGCTCCCGGGCCTTCTCCAGCTCGTCCTCGGTGTAGGTCGAGTCCACGGTGTCGTAGCGGGCGCGGAAGAAGTCCAGGAACCCGTCGATGATCTGCTCGCGGGCCAGGCCGGTCTGCGAGCGCATCGGATCCACGCGCTTGTTCGCGCTGCGGGTTCCCTTGTCCGAGAGCTTCTCCTTGCCGATCCGCAGCACCTCGCCCATCTTGTCCGCGTCGATGTCGTAGCTCATCGTCACGTGGTGCAGCAGCACGCCGCCGGCGAAGCGGCGCTGGGCGGCACCGCCGATCTTGCCCTGCTCCGAGGCGATGTCGTTCAGCGGCACGTAGTGGGCCTTCACCCCGATCTCCGCGAGCGCCCCCATCACCCAATCGTCCAGATAGGCGTAGGCCTGCTCGAAGCTGAGCCCCTCGACCAGCGAGGTGGGCACCACCAGGGAATAGGTGATGCAGTTGCCCTGCTCCATGAACATGGCGCCGCCGCCGGTGATGCGCCGCACCACGCCGATGCCGTGCTTGCGCGCCCCCTCGGCGTCGATCTCGTTGCTCAGCGACTGGTAGGAGCCGATCACCACGAGAGGGGAGTCCCAGTCCCAGATCCGGAAGTGGGGACGGCGGCGACCGGCGATCACCTCGTGGGGCAGCACCTCGTCGAGCGCGACGTGCATCACCGGCGGCAGCGAGACGGCGGGGATCACGTCGAAGGTGAGGTCCTCCCAGCTGGAGGCGTGGCCGAGCGCGCGCCGGGTCGCGATCGCGACCGCCTCCGCGTCGAAGCCGATCATCTCGACGGGATCGGGCCGGGTCTCGAGCCTGGCGGTGACGGCGGCGGAGAGCTCCGCGGCCGTGGCCTCGGTGGACATTCCCTCCAGGGCGGCGTTGAGGTCCTCCAGGGCGTCGTCGGGCTCCAGGAAGAAGTCGCCGAAGACATGGGCGGTGCCGATCCGACCGTCCTCGGCACTCAGCTCCACCGAGACCAGCTTGCCGCCACGGACCTTGTACTGACCATGCATCGTCGTGCTGCTGTCGCGCTCATCCATGCCCCCATCCTCTCGCACCGGAGCGGGCGTGGGCATCAGCTGTGCCGGGCCGGACGCGGGCGGCACGGGCCCGAAGCGGCGGAGGGCGGCACCGAACAGGGCCCGGGTGGATGAGCGGGGTCAGCCGATCCCGCCGCGGGCGTAGATCTCCCGCACCAGGTCCTCGACGGCGGGTTCGGTCAGCGCGAGGTCCCGCACCGTGGTCTGGGCGCCGATCGCCGACAGCAGCGCGGGCACCGTCAGCTCCGCCCCCGAGAAGCGGATGCGGTGGCGGATCCCCTCGGCCTCCACCGCCGCCGTCTCGGCGGAGCCCGGCAGGGCGAGGGCGGCGACCGGCTCGGCGAGGTCGACGACCAGTTCCCGGGGTGCGCCCAGATGCGCACGGAAGGAGTCCAGTGCTCCGTCGTAGGCGACCGTGCCCGCATTGACGACCACGATCCGTTCGCACAGCCGCTCCACGTCGCCCATGTCGTGCGTGGTCAGGAACAGGGTGGTGCCGCGCTCGTCGCGGTCGGTGCGCAGGAAGCGCCGCAGCCCCTCCTTGGAGACCATGTCCAGCCCGATCGTCGGCTCGTCGAGCACCACCAGGTCGGGGGAGTGCAGGAGCGCGGCCGCCACCTCGCCGCGCATTCGCTGGCCGAGCGAGAGCTGGCGCACCGGGCGGCCCAGGAAGCCGCCGAGGTCCAGCCCCTCGACCAGACGATCCAGCCGCGCCTCGCGCCGGCGGTCGGTGAGCCGGTGCATCGCGGCGAGGATCGTGTAGCTCTCCCGCAGCGGCAGGTCCCACCACAGCTGGGAGCGCTGGCCGAACACGACGCCGATCTCGCGGGCGAGGTGCCGCCGCTGGGGCACCGGATCGCGGCCGAGCACGCGCAGGTCCCCGGACGTCGGCCGCAGGATGCCCGTCATCATCTTGATGGTGGTGGACTTCCCGGCTCCGTTCGCGCCGACGAAGCCGACGGACTCGCCCCGGGCGATGGTCAGCGAGACGTCGTCGACCGCGCGCACGATCTGGCGGCGGCGTCGGCGCGAGCCCGCCACCCGCGAGCGCACCACGTAGTCGCGGCGCAGCGAGCTCAGCTCGACGGCCGGCCCGATGGGCGCTGCGGACGGGGGACCGCCGCGGGGATCGGAGGCGTCGATCGAGGCATCGGGTTCGGGGGCGGTCATCCACCTGCTCCTGTGTATCGGCGGACTCCCGCGCGCCAGGCCGTGCCGGCGACGATCCAGGTCAGGAGCGCGGCAGGCAGCCCGGCCCAGCCGGCCCACGCGGGGACCAGCAGGGGACCGGGCAGGTCCAGCAGCGCGAGAGTGGGGGCGTAGGCGATCAGCGTCGCGGGGACGACGAAGGTGAAGAAGGCGCGCAGCGGCAGGGCGAACACCGCGCCCGGGGTGGTGGCGACATAGTTGCCGCCGTAGGTGAAGGCGTTGGCGAACTCTCGGCCGTCGACGAGCCAGAACTGCAGGGCCCCTGCCAGGGTGAACAGCGCACCGAGGATCAGGGCACCGGCCGGCGGGGCCAGGATCGCGAGCGCCACCGTGGCGACGGTGGGCTGGAAGCCGGCGATCCCCAGCGCGGTCACGAACATCGCCAGCCCCACGACGATCCGGCCGATGCGGCGCAGCGACAGGTCCAGGCTGGAGATCTGCAGGAGCACCGGCACGGGTCGGATCAGCAGGGACTCGAGCTTCCCGGACCTGATGGCGCTCGAGAGACCGTCGATCTCCCCGAAGAGCATGTCGGCGATCCCGAAGGCCAGCGCGCCGAGGCCGTAGACCACCGCGACCTGGGGGAGCGTCATCCCGCCCAGGGTGCTGACCTGCGAGAGGATCACCCACAGCTCGAGGAACTCGGTGCCGACGATGAGCACCTGACCGGCGAGGTCGGCCAGGAAGCTGGCGCGGAAAGTCGCCTGGGAGCGGATCCGCGAGCCGTACAGGGTCGCCACCATGCGGGCCGTCGAGACCGGACGATCCGGGTCGCGGCGGCGCGGTGGGCGCGTCGTGCGGGCGGGACGGGGCCTCGGGTCAGCCACCTTGGACCTCCACGCTGCGCACACCCGAACGCAGCATCAGCTGGGCCGCGAGGGCGAGCACCGCCAGCCACGCCCCCTGGACCAGGACCAGGGGGAGTGCCTCGAGGGGCGGGATGCGGCCGGAGAGGGTGTCGATCGGGGTCTGGATCATCGAGGGGAACGGGGTGGCGCGGGCGATGGACAGCAGCCAGTCCGGGAACCACACGATCGGGATCAGGAAACCCGAGAGCAGGTTCATCACGCCGTTGTAGACGACGGTCAGACCCCGCGTCTCCAGCAGCCAGAAGGCCGCGAGGTTGACCATCATGTCGGCCAGGAACGCCACCGTGATCGCCAGCAGGAGCGAGACGGCCCCCAGCAGGTAGGAGAGGGGATCCTTCGGCAGCGCGAGCCCCGTCACCACGGCGCCCACCAGCAGGGGAGGGATGCCGCGCCCCAGCAGCAGGAACGCGGAGCGGCCGAGCTTCTGGGCGTAGTACAGGCCGAGGAACGCGGTGGGCCGCAGCAGGTCGACGGCCACATCGCCCTGGTGGACCCGCTGGGAGACCTCGCGGGTGCCGAAGGCCTCGATCGGCGCGAGCAGGGCCTGCCCGAGCCACACGTAGGTCGCGGCCTGGGCGACGGTGTACCCGCTGAGCTCGCCGCCCGCCGTCGTGATCGCGGCGATCAGGATCGAGGCACGGATGAGCCCGAAGACGGTGTTGGTGAAGACCCCGGCGGCGGTCGCCATCCGATAGGTCGAGTACTGGCGGAAGGCCGAGGCGATCGACCAGTACGTGGGCACTCGCGCGATCCTAGCGAGGTGTGGAGCCTGTCACAAGGTCCATCGCGGCGGGGTTCGCGGCCGGTGCGCGGCTCTAGCCTGACCCGGTCCCGACCCCGCAGCAGAACCGGATCGCTCATGAACACCGCCGCCCGCACCGTGGCCGCCGACAGAACCGACGAGGGGCCCGAGGCGGACCCCGCGCAGGATGCCCCTGGTGCACAGGGTCGCCAGGTGGGTCCCGACGCTCCGGGCGGGCCCGGGGCTCCGGAGGGTTCCGAGGCCGCCGCTCGGCGCCGCTCGCGGTTCGGCCTGCTCCCGCGCATCGTCCTCGCCATCGCACTGGGCATCCTGCTGGGCCTCGTGCTGCCGGAATCGATCGCCCGCGTCTTCACCACCTTCAACGGGCTGTTC
This sequence comes from Brachybacterium fresconis, assembly GCF_017876515.1. Lineage (NCBI taxonomy): Bacteria > Bacillati > Actinomycetota > Actinomycetes > Micrococcales > Dermabacteraceae > Brachybacterium > Brachybacterium fresconis. The sequence continues at coordinate 4,106,612 of NZ_JAGIOC010000001.1, forward strand.
TCGGGGTTCCTCGGCTTCCTCATCCCGCTGATCATCGTCGGCCTGGTGACGCCCGCGATCGGCGAGCTGGGCCACGGCGCCGGGAAGATGCTGGCGGCGACCGCGGGCATCGCCTACCTCTCGACGACCCTGTGCGGCGTCTTCGCCCTGGCCCTGTCCCTGCTCCTGCTGCCCCGCATGCTCCAGGGGCAGAGCATCTCCTCGCTGGAGAACCCCGAGGACTCCGCGATCGCCCCCTACGTCGAGCTCGACATCCCGCCTGTGTTCGACGTGATGACGGCGCTCATCCTCGCCTTCTGCCTCGGCATCGGCCTGACCCTGGTGCGCCGGGGCGCGCTGCAGGAATCCTTCGAGCAGCTGCGCACCATCGTCGTGCGCATCATCGAGGCGATCATCATCCCGCTGCTGCCGCTGTACATCTTCGGCATGTTCCTGGGCCTGACCCTGAACGGTCAGATCTGGACCGTGATCGGGACCTTCCTCACCGTGATCCTGCTCGTGCTGGCGATGACCGTGGTGGTGCTGCTGGCGCAGTACGCCGTGGCCGGGTGGGCCATGGGCCGCAACCCTCTGAGGATGCTGTGGACCATGCTCCCGGCCTACGCCACGGCGCTGGGCACCAGCTCCTCGGCCGCGACCATCCCGGTGACCACCGAGTGCACCAAGCGCAACGGCGTCCCGGACGCCATCGCGGACTTCGTCGTGCCGCTGTGCGCGACGATCCACCTGGCCGGCTCGACGCTGAAGATCACCACCTTCGCGGTCGCCATCATGATCGTCACCGGCATGCCGCTGACCATCGGGCCCCTGATCGGCTTCGTCCTCATGCTCGGCGTCGTGATGATCGCCGCTCCCGGCGTCCCGGGCGGCGCGATCATGGCGGCCGCGGGCGTGCTGTCCTCGATCCTCGGCTTCGGCGAGGCGGAGGTCGGGCTGATGATCGCCGCCTACATCGCGATCGACTCCTTCGGCACGGCCACCAACGTCACCGGCGACGGCGCGATCGCGGCGCTGATGGCGCGGCTGTCGAAGGGCCGGGTCTCCGGGCAGCCGCAGACCCCGGAGCATCCTCAGGTCCAGGGGGTCTGAGCTGCCCGAGGTCCCGGAGCGCTCCGCGGCCGTGACGACGGCCTCCGGCGGCTCCGCGGTCCGCCAGGTTCAGGCCCCGTACCCTGAGGTCATGATCGATTCGACCGCCGCTGCGCCCGCCCCACGTTCTTCCGCGCCCGATGCCGCACCGCTGACCGCCGTGGTCACCGGTGCCTCCTCGGGGATCGGCCGCGCGACGGCCGCCCGTCTCGTCGCCGACGGCTGGCGGGTCCTGGCCGTCGCCCGTCGCGAGGACCGTCTGGCCGAGCTGGCGGCCGAGACCGGCTGCGAGGTGCTCGGCGTCGATGTCACCTCCGATGAGTCCGTCGAGCGCCTGGTGGCGCGGACCGAGGAGCTCTTCGCGGGTTCGCTGAACGCCGTCGTGCACGTCGCCGGGGGCGCCCTCGGGGTCGAGCCCGCGGCCGAGGCCGATCTCGCCAAGTGGCAGCGCATGTACGACATCAACGTGCTCGGCGCCGTGCGCGTGACCCGTGCTCTGCTGCCCGCCCTGCGCACGAGCGGACGCGGAGACCTGCTGTTCGTCACGTCCGTCGCCGCGCAGGAGGCCTATCCCGGCGGTTCCGGGTACAACGCCGCGAAGGCCGGGGAGCACATGCTCGCCGGCGCCCTGCGCCTGGAGCTGAACGGCGAACCGATCCGCGTCATCGAGGTCGCTCCCGGCATGGTGGCCACCGAGGAGTTCTCCCTCGTGCGGCTCGGGGACCGGGCGGCGGCCGACGCCGTCTACGACGGGGTCGAGAACCCGCTCACGGCCGAGGACTGCGCCGACGTCATCGCCTATGCCCTGGGCGCTCCGCACCACGTCAACCTCGACCTGGTCACCGTGCGGCCGCTCGCCCAGGCCGCCGCGCACCGCGTGGCCCGACACCAGGGGATCTGAGCGCTCGCCGCACGGACCGGGGGTCGACTACGACCAAAGGTGTAGAAGGATCTCCTCCTCCGGCCCGATGCGCGCCGGTGGCGATGCGGGGGAGGATCGGGTCATCGCCCGATGCGGGACGCCAGGTGCTCCGCAGCACCTGACTCGCGGATCGGACGCTCACCGCCGCACCCGAGCCCCAGGACGTCATCATGGCGACGATGCCCCCCGACCGCTCCTCGCACGACCACCGTGGACGCAAGCCCTCCGTCGGTCGTCCGGCCCTGTTCGTCGTGCTGCTCGCGATCGCCTCGCTCGGCGTGCTCGGACTGCTCGTCGTCGGCCCCAGCATCACGCTTCCGGTCGCGGTGGCCGTGGCCGCCGGGCTGCTGGGGCTGGTCGGAGTCGCCTGGGCGGTGGCCGGCCCTCGTCTGTGACCTGTGCGCGTGTGCGACCGACGCGCGTCGGCGACCGGTTCGCTCCCGCGACCGACGCGCGTCGGCGATCCGCAGGCGGCGAGCCGGCTGCGCTGATCAGACGTCGATCCGGATCTCACCCTCGCCCCGCGAGACGCAGGTGGTTATCTGCTCGGCCTGCTCGTCCTCCCGGAGGAACTCGTCCAGGTGCTCGACCTGTCCGGAGACCAGGGGCACCACGCAGGCGCCGCAGACCCCTCCCTCGCAGGAGTAGTCCATGTCGATGCCGGCGTCCAGGAGCGACTGCAGGAGGGATTGCTCCTCGGCGACCTCGACCGTCATGCCGGACCTGAGGCGCCGGGCCGTGAAAGGCTCTCCGAACAGCGACATCCTCGCTCCTTCCGGGTGGGCCGCCCGGGGTGGCAGCTGGGCTCCCAGTTTCCCATGCCGGAGGTGTCGAGGAGGGGGTGAGTCGCGCCTCACCTGCGGTTTCCTACGCGTCGGCTTCGTCGGACTCCTCGTCCTCCGAGCGCGGGGGCGCGGAGATCGTCGCGGTCCCGGATTCGGCCGGGGAGGCCGAGACGCGAGCGGACGACGGAGCCGTCGTCGCGGACGGGCTCAGCGCGAGAGCAGCCGGGCCGAAGCTCAGCACCAGCAGGGCGGTCGCGCCGAGTGCGGCGGCTCCGGCCGTGGCGCGGCCGGCGAGCCCCCGAGGGACGGAGTGGAGATCATGGGCCGGAGCGAGCGTCGAGGGCAGCTCCGTGCAGACCGCGACCTCCGCCGTCGGCGTCGAGGGGCGCGACGCTGTGCCGGTCTCGTCGTCCATATCGGTTCCTCCTTCGGGAACTGCGGCGATCTGCCGAGGAACCCATTCCAGTCGCTGCAGCTGTGCTGGCGCTGTGCATGCGGATCGGGTTCCCTGTGATCCGTGCATCGCACTCGCGCACCGCCGGATGACCGTCCCGGGACGGACGCGTACACTGGCGCGCATCGGCATCGACCCGGCCATCACCGGTGAGCCGCGGGAAGAACCGCCCACCGCCGACTCGCGGAGGAGGGCGCAGTAGAACCCGCCGGGACCAGCCCGTCACAGCTGAGGAACGAGGGGAAGCTCCCGCACCGGTCCGCCGGTACGGACAGGGCATCAACCGAGGTGGTACCGCGCCGCCGATCTCCGGGTCGACGAGCGTCCTCGGACACCGTGATGTCCCAGCCGTCGTCCCCTGTTCTTCTTCGGAGGTCCGTCCCCATGGTCTACCCGGTCAGCGGAGACCCGCTCGTCCCCTCACCGAACCTGCCGGCGCTCGAGAACGCCATCCAGGAGTTCTGGCGCACCGACGACACCTTCCGCGCCTCGATCGCGCAGCGCGAGGGCGCCGAGGAGTTCGTCTTCTACGACGGTCCGCCCTTCGCCAACGGCCTGCCGCACTACGGACACCTGCTGACCGGCTTCGTCAAGGACGTCGTCCCCCGTTTCCGCACCATGTGCGGCAACAAGGTCGACCGCCGCTTCGGCTGGGACACCCACGGCCTGCCCGCCGAGCTCGAGGCGATGCGCGAGCTGGGCATGACGGAGAAGTCCGAGATCGAGGAGATGGGCCTGCAGGCGTTCAACAACGCCGCCCAGGCGTCGGTGCTGAAGTACACCAAGGAGTGGGAGGACTACGTCACCCGCCAGGCCCGCTGGGTCGACTTCGACAACGACTACAAGACCCTCGACGTCACCTTCATGGAGTCGGTGCTGTGGGCCTTCAAGACCCTGTACGACAAGGGCCGCGCCTACGAGGGCTACTACGTGCTGCCCTACTGCTGGAAGGACCAGACGCCGCTGAGCGCACACGAGCTGCGCATGGACGACGACGTCTACCAGGAGCGTCAGGACCAGACCGTCACGGTCACCTTCCCCTTCTGCGGGGACCGGGCCGAGCGGCTCGGCCTGGACGGGGTGAACGCGCTGGCCTGGACGACGACCCCGTGGACCCTGCCGACGAACTTCTCCCTCGCCGTCGGCCCCGAGCTCGAGTACTCGGTGGTCCCGGCCGGCCCGCTCGGGGCGGCCGACGGCGCCGCCGCGGGCGAGGCCCGCTATCTCATGGCGACCGCGCTGCTCGGCTCCTACGCCACGGAGCTCGGCTACGAGAGCGCCGAGGATGCCCTCGCCGCCTGCGAGGAGCGGGTCTTCCTCGGCTCCGAGCTCGAGCACATGGCCTACCGGCCGCTGTGGACCGTGTACTCCGAGGACCGCGAGAGGTGGGGCACGCAGAACGCCTGGATCGTCACCGTCGCGGATTACGTCTCCACCGACGACGGCACCGGCGTGGTCCACCAGGCCACCGCCTACGGTGAGGCCGATCAGCAGGTCAACGCCGAGTACGGCATCCCCGTGATCGTCTCGGTGGACGAAGGCGCCCAGTTCCTGGACTACTTCGCCGGCACCGAGCTCGACGAGATCGCCGGAGTGCAGGTGTTCGACGCGAATCGTCCGATCATCCGCAACCTCCAGCGCTCCGGGCGCCTGCTGCGCGAGGCCAGCTACGTGCACTCCTACCCGCACTGCTGGCGCTGCCGGAATCCCCTGATCTACAAGGCCGTGAGCTCCTGGTACGTCAAGGTCGCCGACCAGCGCCGGCGCATGCTCGAGCTGAACGAGCAGATCGACTGGGTCCCCGGCAACGTCAAGGACGGCCAGTTCGGCCGCTGGCTCGAGGGCGCCCGCGACTGGGCGATCTCCCGCAACCGCTACTGGGGCTCCCCGATCCCGGTGTGGAAGAGCGACGATGCGAACCATCCCCGCATCGATGTGTACGGCTCCCTGGCGGAGCTCGAGGAGGCCTTCGGCACCCTCCCGCGCGACGAGCACGGCGAGGTCAACCTCCACCGGCCCTACATCGACGAGCTCACCCGCCCCAACCCCGACGATCCGACCGGGAACTCCACGATGCGCCGCGTCGAGGAGGTCTTCGACGTCTGGTTCGACTCCGGCTCGATGCCCTACGCCCAGGTGCACTACCCCTTCGAGAACACCGACTGGTTCGAGTCCCACAACCCCGCGGACTTCATCGTGGAGTACATCGGCCAGACCCGGGGCTGGTTCTACGTCATGCATGTGCTCTCCACCGCGCTGTTCGACCGGCCCGCGTTCACCTCCGTGATCTGCCACGGCATCGTGCTCGGCGAGGACGGGCAGAAGATGTCCAAGTCGCTGCGCAACTACCCCGATGTGCGCGAGATGTTCGACAAGTACGGGGCCGACGCGATGCGCTGGTTCCTCATGAGCTCGCCGATCCTGCGCGGCGGCAACCTCGTCGTCGACGAGCCCAAGATCCGCGACGCCACGCGCCATGTGGTGCTGCCGCTGTGGAACGTCTGGTACTTCCTGGGGCTGTACGCCAACGCCGCCGGGGACAAGGACGAGCAGGGGCGGCCGACGGGCCACCGCGGGGCGACCCGCTACGGGTCCACCGACGTCATGGACCAGTACCTGCTGGCTCGCACCGGCGATCTGGTGCGGCAGGTGCGCGAGCAGATGACCGCGCTCGCGATCGCCGATGCCGCCGAGCTGATCCAGGACTACCTGGACATGCTCACCAATTGGTACGTGCGCCGCTCCCGCGACCGGTTCTGGGAGGGCGATGAACAGGCGATCGACGTGCTCTCGACCTGCCTGGCGACCCTGTGCCAGGTGACGGCGCCGCTGCTGCCCATGGTCACCGAGGAGATCTTCCAGCAGCTGACCGGCGAGCGCTCCGTGCACCTGACGGACTGGCCCGACGACTCCCTGTTCCCCCGCGACGCCGCGCTGGTCGCCCGGATGGACGACGTGCGCGCCATCGCGGGCGTCGGCAACTCCCTGCGCAAGAAGGAGCAGCTGCGGGCACGGCTGCCGCTGGCGGAGCTCACCGTGGTCCACCACGACCCCGCCTCCCTGGAACCCTTCGCCGCCCTGATCGCCGACGAGCTCAACGTCAAGGCGGTGCGCCTGCTGGACGTGGCCAGCGAGGAGGCCCAGGGCATGGGCGTCGAGCAGCGCCTGACCGTCAACGCCCGAGCTGCCGGCCCGCGACTGGGCAAGCAGGTGCAGACGGTCATCAAGGGTTCGAAGTCCGGGGACTGGTCGGTGGACGAGGCCGGCACGGTCGTCTCCGGTGGCATCGCCCTCGAGGCCGGCGAGTACTCGCTCGATCTCGTGGCCGGCCAGTCCGCCGCGATGGAGGGCCGGGCCGTGGGCGTGCTGCGCGGCGGCGACTTCCTGGCCCTGGACATCCGCCTGACCCCCGAGCTCGAGGCCGAGGGCACCGCCCGCGACGTGGTGCGCGCCATCCAATCCGCGCGCCGCGGTGCCGGGCTGGACGTCTCGGACCGGATCCGTCTGACCGTGGACGGCGACGAGCAGGTCGTCGAGGCGGTGGCCGCGCACCGCGAGCTGGTGGCCGGGGAGGTGCTGGCCGTCGAGCTGGCCGTGCCCGCCGCCCCCGCCGACGGTGCCCACTCCGCGAGCGAGAAGGTCACCGCCGGGGCCGTGACCGTCTCGGTCGCCGCCGTGTGAGCTGAGCGCGGCTGGGACCGGGTACGGTCGCGCCGCCGTCCCCGGCCGAGCTGGCGGCACCGCCGTGTCCGGCCGAGCTCTGCGCTGTCGTTGCCACAGCGGACTGTCGCTGACTGAGCTCTGCTTTGTCGTTGCCACAGCGGACTGTCGCTGACTGAGCTCTGCTTTGTCGTTGCCACAGCGGACTATGGCACCGACAAAGCAGAGCTCGGCCGAGGGGAGATGACGCAGAGCTCGGCCCGGGGGCAGACGACGCAGAGCTCGGCCGAGGGGACGGGACGGGGAAGGGTCCGGTGCCGCGGGCACGCGCGGCATGGGACACTCTCACCGGTCGCGACGATCGCGGCCGGCGGGCCGCACGGGTCGACCACTTCCCCGCAGCAGGGCGGCGGCGGGGGCCCGGCCCACGTCGAGAACGGACGGGGACGATGATGGGACGACGACGCCTTCTCACCGCGGGCCTCGCTCTGTCGGCGGCACTTCTCAGCGGCTGCGGGCTGCGCGGAAGGTCGCTGGACCGGACGCTCAACGAGGCGGCCCAGAGCGTCGACGGGGTCACCGCCTCCGCGCTCGAGACGGTCACCGGCGCCGAGTTCCAGCGCGCCATCCGGGGGCGGATCGAAACCTCCGCCGCCGAGCGGGACGCGGTGCTGGAGATCTTCGGGCAGGTGATGTCTGCGCTGGTCGCGGCGGTCGTGGAGCGCGGCGGCTCCGAGAGTGAGACGTCACGCGGGGTGGGAGCGATCACGGCCCTCGGCTCCGACGGCGAGGAGTACGACATGTGGGACCTTCGTCCGGATCTCGAGCGGTCCACGGGGCGGCTCGACGCGGTGATCCTCTCGGACTTCGCCGAGTAGGGGAGCGAGGATCAGCGCTGCTGATCCGGCTCAGGGCTCGCCGCGCCCCACGGTGACGACCTGGGACCGCGCGACGTAGGTGCCGTCGCCCAGATAAACCCCTGCGAGATCGTCCTGGAGCGCGGACAGGGTGGGATCGCTCGCCGTGCTCCGGGCGAGGGATCCCGAATAGCCCCCTGCGGGATCGTGACCCGATCCCATGGAGTCGTGGTTCGCGACCAGCACCGGCACGGGATCGATGCCGGTGACCGGGTAGGGATCCAGAGTCACTTCGTGGCGGTTGGGGGCGCCGAGGTGCGTCCCGCCGGGTTGGGCCCCGCCGAGATCCGTCTCGGCGATCAGGTCTCCGCTGAAGCCCTCGAGACCGGTCCCGGCCTCGTGACTCACGTTCACCGATCGGGTGGTGCCTTGAGCCGGGACGACGGTCTGCACCGGCGAGCCGACCGAGAAGGTGTGCGTGACGTTGTAGGTGCCGGGGTCCCCGGAGGTGCTGTTGAAGCTCGGGTCCGCTGCGAGCTGGTTCGCCACGATCCCTCCCTGGCTGTGTCCGACGATCAGGACATCGGCGCCGGGTGGGACGTCCGCCGCCGCCATCGCTGCCTGCACGTCGTCCATCGCCGCGGGATGCTGGCCGGCGACCAGGCGCAGGTTCGAGCCCCAATCACGGGAGTTGCCCTGCTCGCCGTATGCCCCGGGGACGTCGGTCGCCCCCGCCCCTTCCGTCGGCGGGACCTGCACGATGTAGGAGGGCCGGCCGCCGGAGGCACCGCGGACCTCCTGGATTCCGATCTGGCCCGCCTCCAGCGGGGCCTGCCCCGGGCTGTCCATCCGCAGCGCATCGTTGTCGGCCACCAGGTCCTGCAGATCCCGGGGCGACCGTGCACGTCCGTCGTCCGTGACCACGTCCGTCACGATGCCGCCGGGGCGGTCGTCGAGGAAGGGGGTGTCCTCGCCCGTGACGGCCTCGTACACGCCCACTCCGGCGGATCCCGTGGTCACCAGGGCGGCGGCTCCGAGCTCGGCGTAGGTCGGGACCCGCTCGCCGGTGGCCCAGTCCTCGAGGATCGTGCCGACATGGTCGGCGTCGCGCTGGAACTGCGCGATGCCGTCGGTCCTCACTCCGATGGACCCCAGCCCGTCCTCGACCAGGTCGATGCCGGTGTCGACGCCCCAGCCGATCGCGACGGACGTCACCCCGGCCACGCCGGACAGTCCCTCCTCCAGCGGAGCCTCGAGCCAGTCGGGCATCCACGGCGCATCGTCCTGGCGGTAGCCGTGTGCGATGTCCGCCGCAGGAGCGGGCGGGATCATGGCCCCGCCGCCGTCCGTCCCCGTCCCGCCGCCGTCCGTCCCCGAACTCCCGCCGTCCGGTGCGGAGGTCGCGTCCTGCTCGTCCGCCTCGGTGAGCGCCTGATCGCCGAGGCGGTCCAGCTGATCGCACAGAGCGGTCAGGGAGTCGGTGGCCTGCTCGCGCCACCGTCCGCGGAAGTCCTCGGCGTCCGGGCCCGCCCAGGAGACCGTTCGCACCGCGGCGTCGAGACGTCCGCGTCGATCCTCGAGGGCGCCGGAGGCGGCGTGCAGGCGCCCGGCGTACGAGCGCACCGCGTCGGGGGCCATCCCGTGGAAGCCGTTCATCGCGTTTGCGTCCGGTCGGAGCAGGCGGCGGCGAATCGCAGTCCCTCCTGCAGGACGGGCAGCACGGTGCCCAGCACGTCCCCGTCGGCCACCAGGTGGACCGGGCCGAGAGCCGCCTGCGAGTCATCCATGCGATACAGCGAGCGCTCGCCGCGCACCCACAACCGGGACCAGCTCTCGCTCGTCTCCGGGGCCTGCAGGTGTCGTCCGGAGGGATCGTGCAGCGTCAGCGAGACCGCGGCCCGCGCCCCGTCCGCGGTGAGCGCGTCCAGCAGATGCTCGTCGATCCCGTCGGCGCCGGAGAAGGCCTCCGGCGCAGCGGTGCCGCGGGAGAGCTCGTGACGGACCTGCTCGATCTGCCCCGGGGTGAGCCGGAGACCTGCCGACTCCCGTCGGACCCCGAGGTGGGGCGCGCCGCCGAGACCGACCGGGGCGAGGAGCTCCTCGACCAGGGCCGGGATCCGATCCCTGGAGACGCTGGCCCAGGTCGAGGGGGAGCGGCCGCGGGAGGCCTCGAGTGTCGCCGCGTCGGGGTGCAGCCCGATGCGCAGCCTCCTGGTCGAGGCTCCCTCCGTCGTGGCCACCACGAGCAGGGCGGGGGAGGTGAAGTGCCGGCGGAGGATCTCGGCGGACGTCGGGTCCTCCTGCCCCCTCCTGGCGGGAGCACGCTCCGGGGCCGGCACGAGGGCCCGGTACACGGGATTCCAGACCTCGGGCGGGACGGAGCCGGCGACGACCCGACGGGCCGCCTGCTCCACGTCGGCGGTCAGCGGTGGCATCGCCGTCTCCTCACACGGTCGAGCCGGAGTCCCCGGCGCTGGTGATAGCCCTGAGACTAGGAGCAGGGTCGACGCCGGCCCACGGGGGCCACTCCCCATGTGGACAGTCACCTCCTGGGGAGGAACGATTCCCCCGCGGCCCCTCGTAGACTGATCCCCGCCCCGCCCGCCTCACCCCAAGCCACCCCAGGAGCCTTCGTGCCGAGTTCTCCCCGCCCGGGCCCGTCCCGTCCGGCGCTGTCCCCCGAGCTGCGCGAGGTCTATGCCGCGCTGCTCGATCGCGCCCCGGAGAACCAGATCGAGCCGGACCTCTCGCGCATCATGCGCGTGATGGAGCTGATGGGCGACCCCCAGAACGCCTACCGCTCGATCCGCATCGCCGGCACCAACGGCAAGACCACCACGGCGAGGATCCTCGAGCGGATCCTGCGCGAGGCCGGACTGCGCACGGGACGCACCACCAGCCCCCACCTGCATTCACCGGTCGAGCGGATCGCGATCGACGGCGTCTCCATCGACGAGGAGGGCTTCCTCCAGGCCTACCGCGACGTGGAGCCGTTCGCCGCGGTCGTCGACGCCGAGCAGGAGGCCGCCGGCGGAGTGCGGCTGACCTACTTCGAGTACCTCACGGCGATGTCCTTCCAGGCGTTCGCCTCCGCCCCGGTCGACGTCGCGGTGGTCGAGACCGGGCTCGGCGGCACCTGGGACGCCACCGGCGTCGTCACCCCCGACGTCACCGTGATCACCCCCATCTCACTGGATCACCAGGACTACCTCGGCGACACCATCGCGGAGATCGCGGGGGAGAAGGCCGGGATCCTCACCGCCGAGGCCACGGCGATCCTCGCCAACCAGCCCTATGAGGATGCGGCCGACGTGCTCCGCGAGCGCATCACCGAGCTCGGCGCCGAGGCCGCCGTCGAGGATCAGCAGATCGGCGTTCTCGCCCGCACCCCGGGCGTGGGCGGCCAGATGCTGACCCTGCAGGGGATCGCGGGACGCTACGAGGAGGTCTTCCTCTCGCTGCTGGGCGAGCACCAGGCGCGCAACGCGCTGCTGGCCGTCGCGGCCACCGAGGCGCTGCTCGGCGACGGCGGCACCGTGCTGGACGGGGAGATGCTGGGCACGGCCCTGGCCTCGATCACCTCCCCCGGACGCGCCGAGGTGGTCCGGCAGTCGCCGACCGTCCTGCTGGACGCCGCCCACAACCCCGCCGGGGCCCTGACGCTCGTCGAGACCGTCCGCGAGAACTTCCGCTTCACCCGCACCATCGGCCTGGTCGGCATCCTGCAGGAGAAGGATGCCGAGGAGATCCTCGCGGTGCTGGAGCCGCTGCTGGACTACGTCGTGATCACCCAGTCCTCCTCGCCGCGGGCGATCCCCACCGACGTCCTCGCCGACCTCGCCCGGGACGTCTTCGACGACGAGGACCGCGTCCTCGAGCAGGGTGGCCTGCCGGATGCGATCCAGGCCGCCGTCGACCTCGCCGAGACCGAGGGCGACCAGTTCGGCGGCGTGGTGGTCGCCGGCTCCGTCACGCTCGCCGCCGAGGTGCGGGACCTGCTCGGCGTTCCGTGGGAGGACTGACCATGGCCCTGGACCTGACGCCGTCCCCGCGCCCCCACGGCGCGCAGCGGATGTTCTCCGCGACCACCCTCGTCATCGAGGCCTTCGTCGTGTTCTTCGCGGTCCTGGTCGCCCATCAGCTGGCCCCGGACTCCCGCGTCAGCACCTGGGTCTGGGGCCTGCTGACGGCCCTGGCCCTGGTGGCGTGCTCGGGACTGCTGCGGCGCGGGTCCTGGCCGTACTGGGCCGGGATCGTTCTGCAGGTCCCTACTGTCCTGCTGGGGCTGCGGGTGGGCGCGATGTGGGTGGTCGGTCTCGCCTTCGCGGCGCTGTTCGTCTACGGGGCCTTCAAGGGCCGCCAGCTGGACCGGGAGAAGGACACCGTCGACGCCCGCGTGCGCGCGGCGCAGGGAGAGGACCCCGCAGCACCGGACGACGCCTGATCCGTCGTCGGTCCCGTCGGCCACCGCGGGCGCCCTCGCCCACCGTCGACGCGACCAGCCCCGTCGTTCCCGCGACCCGGTTCGGTACCGGCGCAGGTCGTGGGTACCCTGGTGCCATGACCGCACAGCGCACCCTCGTCCTGCTCAAGCCCGACGCCGTCCAGAGCGGCCTGCGCGGGGAGATCATCCGCCGGATCGAGGCCAAGGGATACGACATCGTCGCCCTGGCCCAGCGCACCGCGAGCGCCGAGGAGCTCGCCGCCCACTACGCCGAGCACGAGGGCAAGCCCTTCTACCCCGGCCTCGTCGAGTACATGAGCGCCTCCCCGCTGGTCGCGATCGTCGCCGAAGGCGTGAACGTGATCCCGGGCTTCCGCTCCCTGGCCGGTGCCACCAACCCCACCGAGGCCGCCCCCGGCACGATCCGCGGCGACCTCGCCTGCGAGGACGACCTCCCGGTCATCCAGAACCTCGTGCACGGCTCGGACTCCGAGGAGTCCGCCACGCGCGAGATCGGCATCTGGTTCCCCGAACTCGGCTGAGCTCCTGGCGCCCGGCGCGTGAGGCGCGTCGCAGCGCAGGGTCCCGCCGATCCCCATCTGCGGCGTGCACACTGTGACCATGGCACTGTCCCTCGTCACCGTCCTGTTCCTGGGGCTCGCCCTGCTGGTCGGGCTCGGGATCCTGGTCTTCGTCGCGGCGCCGCACCTGCGTCGGCGCGGGGACGACGAGGAGTCGACGGCGGATCGGCCCCGGCGCCACTCCTCACGCACCGGCCGCTGACCGGAGCGCCTCGTCGCCCCTCGCGCCCCGGGCGCTGCATGCTGCGCCCGCCCGTCCCCGATACTCGGCTTCGTCGGGAGGGACCCATCGGGGCGTCCTAGACTGGCCGCTGGCCGCGCCGCATCGTCGGCTTCCCCGACCCCGGAGGTGACCCGTGGACCCCAATGACATCCTTGCCCTGATCGCCGGAGGCGGCGGCAGCGTCCTCGTGATCGGCGCCGGCGCCTGGGCCTACGTGCGCAGCCGCGGCAAGAAGAAGTCCTCCGACGATCGCACCTCACGGGACGGCACGGACCCGGCGGACAGGACCGCCGGATCGCGGAGTTCGACCGCCGTCAAGGACCGACCGGCGGCGCCCACGTGGGCGGACACCCTCTCCGCCCCCGCGACGAAGCCGGCCGAGGACCCGAGCGGAGCCACGGCGCCGGAGACGGAGGAGCAGCCGGCGGAGGAGAGCGCACCGACCTCGACGGACGGCGACCCGGGCACCGGATCCGTCGCCGAGGCCCCCCAGGATGCCCCCGCACCCGGCGCCGACACCGCGACCACCGAGGAGCAGGCCGGCACCCCGGAGCAGACCGCCGCCGCAGAGCCCGGGACGGCCGCGCCGGAACCGGCGTCGGACACGACGGCACCGCCCGCCGAGCCCACCACCGCTGCTGCGGAGTCCGACACCGCTGCTGCGGAGCCCACCACTGCTCCCGCGGAGTCCGACACCGCGCCCGCCGGGGCCGACACGGGCGCGCCCGCCCTGGAGACCCCCGAGGCTCCCGCCGATCGCATGGTGCGCCTGCGCGAACGCCTCTCCCGCTCCGGCGCCCTCGGCCGCGGCATCCTCGGTCTGCTCACCCGCGGCAGCATCGACGAGGGGACCTGGGACGAGATCGAGGAGACCCTGCTGCTGGCCGACCTCGGCCCCGACGCGACCGACGAGATGCTGGAGAACCTCCGCCGGCGCATCCAGGTCCTCGGCACCGACGACACCGCGGCCGTCCACGACGCGCTCCGCGAGGAGCTGCTGACGCTCGTCGATCCCTCCCTCGACCGCCGCCTGGCCGCCACCCGGCGCGACGCCCCCGACGGCACGGTGCTCCCCTCCGTGATGCTCATGGTGGGGGTCAACGGCACCGGCAAGACCACCACCGTCGGCAAGCTCGCCCGCGTCCTGGTCGCCGCCGAACGCAGCGTCGTCCTCGGAGCGGCCGACACCTTCCGCGCCGCCGCCGCCGAGCAGCTGACCACCTGGGGGTCCCGCGTCGGCGTCGACACCGTGCGCTCGGACCGCGAGGGTGCCGACCCGGCCGCCGTCGCCTTCGACGCCGTGAAGACCGGCATCGACCAGGAGGTCGACGTGGTCATCATCGACACCGCCGGCCGCCTGCAGAACAAGAAGGGTCTGATGGACGAGCTCGGCAAGGTGCGCCGCGTCGCCGAGAAGGGCCTGCACGGCGACGAGGTCGCCGAGGTGCTCCTGGTCATCGACGCCACGACCGGACAGAACGGCATGCAGCAGGCGCGCGTGTTCTCCGAAGCCGTCAACATCACCGGCATCGTCCTGACCAAGCTCGACGGCACCGCCAAGGGCGGCATCGTCGTCAACGTCCAGCGCGAGCTCGGCGTCCCGGTCAAGATGGTCGGCCTCGGCGAGGGCATGGACGATCTGACCCCCTTCGACCCGCACGGCTTCGTCGACGCGCTGCTGGGCGACTGAGCCTTCCCGCACTCGCCGGCCGCGGGTCGTTCCTCCTGTGAGCTGGTGACCGATGATCTGCAGATCATCGGTCACCAGCTCACAGTCGTCGGTGCGGTGCGGTGCGGTGCGGTGCGGTGCACGGTGAGACGAGGGCGAGGGGGAGCACGGGAGCGTCCACCCGGCGGGACGTCAGGTCACGGAATGATCACAGCGGCCTCCTGCCCTGGGCGCACGGGCCCCTCGGATACACCATGTGGACGACGACCTGCCCGGTCGTGCGGACTGCGGATCACCGCGATGGTCCCAGTCCGGTCCACTCCTGTTCGGAGACGCCATGGAGCCCTTCACCCTCGACACGGGGGCGACCGCGTGGATCCTCATCAGCGCGGCCCTCGTGCTGCTGATGACCCCCGGACTGTCCCTCTTCTACGGCGGGATGGTGCGTGCTCGCACCGTCCTGAACATGATGCTGATGTCCTTCACCGCGATGGCGGTGGTCGCCGTCGCCTGGACTCTGGTCGGATACTCGATCGCCTTCGGCTCCGACGTCGGCGGTCTGTTCGGCAGCCCCCTGGAGCATCTCGGTCTTTCCGGAACCGATGAGCAGTCGATCCTCGCCGGCAGCGGCGTGCCGTTCCTGGTCGCCGCCGGATTCCAGATGACCTTCGCGATCATCTCCACCGCCCTGATCTCCGGGGCGATCGCGGACCGCGTCCGCCTCGGCACCTGGATGGTCTTCTCCGCGGCCTGGGTCGTCATCGTCTACGCCCCGCTGGCCCACATGGTGTGGGGCGGCGGACTGCTCGGCGGTGACGGGATCTTCTCGACGATCGCCGAACCGGTCGACTTCGCCGGCGGCACCGTCGTGCACATCAACGCCGGTGTCGCGGGCCTCGTCCTGGCCGTCATCGTCGGCGCGCGCAAGGGATTCGGCAGGGAGCCGATGAAGCCCCACAACCTTCCGCTGGTCATGCTCGGCGCCGCGCTGCTGTGGTTCGGCTGGTTCGGCTTCAACGCCGGCTCCGCCGGCACCGCCGACAGCACCGCCGGCCTGGCCTGGGTGAACACCACCGTCGCCACAGCAGGCGCGATGCTCGGCTGGGCCCTGATCGAGCGGCTCCGCGACCAGCACGTGACCTCCCTCGGGGCCGCCTCCGGGGTCGTCGCCGGCCTGGTCGCGATCACCCCGGCGGCCGCCGCACTCACCCCGATCACCTCGATCATCCTCGGTCTCGTCGCGGGGGCGGCCTGCGCCCTCGCCGTCGGGCTCAAGAACCGCTTCGGCATCGACGACTCGCTGGACGTCGTCGGGGTCCACCTCGTCGGCGGTCTCGTCGGCACCATCGGCATCGGCGTCCTCGCGGCCGACGGCGGCCTGGTGCTCGGCGGCGGCGTGAACCTGCTGCTCGTCCAGGTCCTGGTGGCCGTGTCCGCGATGGTCTTCTCCGGCGTTCTCACCGCGGTGATCGCCCTGGCGCTGAAGCACACGATGGGCTGGAGGATCAGCGAGTCCGACGAGCGCGCCGGCATCGACATCTCCCAGCACGCGGAGGCCGGATACGATCTGGCAGGGGCGCTCGCATCGCGGCGGGATCGCGGAGTCCCCGCGGCGTCGTCCCCCTTCCCCGAGGCCGGGCGGTCCCCGGAGCCGCGCAACGCGGCTCCCGTCATGGAGACCTCGACCCCTGCTGACATCGCAGCCGAGGACAATCGGCCCGTCACCCAAGGAGAGCCCCGATGAAGCTCGTCACCGCGATCATCCAGCCGCACGCCCTCCAGCCGGTCACCGATTCGCTGCGCGAATACGGCGTCAGCGGCTTGACCATCACCGAGGTCGCCGGATACGGGCGCCAGGGCGGGCACACCGAGGTCTACCGCGGGGCGGAGTACACGATCGACACGATCCCCAAGATCAAGGTCGAGGTGCTCGCGGACTCCGCCGATGAGGCCGCGATCATCGATCTGGTCGTCGCCGCCTCCCGCAGCGGCCGCATCGGTGACGGCAAGGTCTGGACCACCGAGGTCAACACCGTCGTGCGGGTCCGCACCGGGGAACGGGACGCGGATGCCCTCTGAGGCACTGTCCTCCCGTCGGATCACGCAGGTGCTCCACGAGGGCTTCGCGGATCCGTCCGCCGGCCCCCGCCGCAGACTCGATCAGGCCGCCCTCGTGGACGACTGGCTGTCCGAGCTGTGGGCGGGGGCCGACGGCCCCGCCTCCGGGGCGGCGCTGGCCGCGATCGGTTCGCTCGGCCGACGGGATCTCGGCCCGGGGAGCGACCTGGATCTGGTGCTGCTGCTGGATCCGGACGGGCACGACCGGGTCTCCTCGGAGCGTCTCGCAAGCGCGCTGTGGTACCCGATCTGGGATTCCGGCACCTCGCTCGACCACTCCGTGCGCAGCCCGGAGGAATGCGAGCAGATCGCGCGGGAGGATCTGCGCGCCGCCGTGTCCCTGCTGGACCTGCGCCTGGTCGCCGGGGACGGCGAGCTCGTCGACGACACGGCGCGCCGGGTCCGTGCCCAGTGGCGGCGTGAGGCACGTCGGCGGGTCGCGGACCTGGTGGAACTGGCCACGGAACGCTCTCACCGCTACGGCTCCCTGGCGCACTCCAGCGAACCGAACCTCAAGTCCGACCGCGGGGGCCTGCGGGACGTGATCGTCATCCGGGCCATCGCCGAGAGCTGGCTGGCCGATCACGACCACGAGGTGATCGACGCCGCCGCCCGTACCCTGGCGGACGCTCGCGATGCCCTGCAGGCCGTGACCGGATCCTCGGGGACCCGGCTGGGGCGAGCCGATCAGGATTCCGTCGCGGCGCTGACCGGTCACGCCACCGCCGACGACCACCACGCCGTGCTCGCCGGGGCCGCCCGGGCGGTGACCTGGGAGCTGCACCGCACCGTGCGCGCGGCGGAGGCGGCGATCCGGCCCCGGGGAGCGGCGTCCCGCGGATCGGGCACGGAGCGACGACCTGCTCTCACCCGCCTCCCGCACGGTGTGCTCGTGCACTCCGACGAGATCTCCGTGGACCCCGATGCGCGCGACCTGCTGCGCGACGTGGCGGCCGTCCGTCATGCCGCCATCTCCGGCCTGCCCCTGGCCGACGCCACGCTCGCCCGCATGGCGCGGGGGGAGATCGACCCGCTGCTGCCCGCCCAGCGCGACGTGCTCGTCGACGCCCTGGCGGGGGAGCACTTCGCCGAGGTGTACGAGGCGCTGGACGTGACAGGGATCTTCGCACGATGGATCCCCGGCTGGGCCGCGGTCCGGAACCGCCCCCAGCGCTCCGCCGTGCACCGGTTCACCGTGGACCGCCACCTGGTCGAGACGGTGATCGAGGCCCAGCGATTCCTGCCCCAGGTGGCTCGGCCCGACCTGCTGCTGGTCGCCGCTCTGCTGCATGACCTCGGCAAGGTTCCCGGTCAGCGCGACCATGCAGCCGAAGGCGCCCCCCTCGCGGAGGTCGCCGCCGGCCATCTCGGCTTCGAGAAGGCGGACGTGCGCACGATCGGTCGACTGGTGCGCGAACACCTGACCCTGATCTCCCTGGCCACCGGACGCGACCTCGCCGATCCGGCGACGCTCCGGGAGCTGCTGCGCGTCGTCGACGATGACGCCGACACCCTCGAGCTCCTGCGTGCGCTCACCGAGGCCGATGCGCGCGCCGCCGGGCCTGCCGCCTGGTCCACATGGCGGGCCGATCTCGTCGGCCACCTCACCGATCTGGCGCGCGACGCCCTCAGCGGTACTGCGCCCGCCCCGCGCACCGTGCTGACTCCGCAGCGCGGAGTCACCGAGGCCGTGCTCGCCGCCGTGCAGGAGAGCGGCGGCGCGCAGGTGGTCTACCCGGCACCGATCGACGACGAGCCGATCAGCCAGATCTGTGCGGGGGCACCCGACGGGGACGGAGTGTTCGCCGCCATGGCCCGCGTCCTGGTGCGGCTGCGCCTGGACGTCCACAGCGCGGTCGTCCTGTCCCGCGATGGCGTCGTCGTGAACACGTGGTGGGTCGCGGCCGCCCCGTCGGACCTCCCGCACCCCTCCGTGCTGCGCAGCGCCCTGGATCGCGAGCTCGCCCGTCGTGACCGCGCGGATGCCCGGGTGCTCGAGCTGCCGCCGGCCCCGCCGCCGCGCACCACCGAGGACACCCCCGTGGTGACCGTCCTACCCGGCGCTTCCCGGGAGTCCACCGTCGTCCAGGTCAACGCCCGTAACCGACCGAGCCTGCTGGCCGACGTCGCGGAGGTGATCACCGAGCATGGCCTGCAGCTGCGCAGCGCCCACGTGCTGACCCTCGGTCGACGCGCCGTGGACGTGCTGTACCTGAGCGATCAGCACGGTCGGGCTCTCGATCCGCCGACGACGGGCAGGATCGTTGCCGCGCTCATGGACGCCGCGGCGACCTGAGGAGGTCCGGGGCCGCGCGCGAGGCGCAGACGGATGGCCGTCTGGACCCGCGGACCGATCCTCCTTCCTCGACGGCGGACCGTCTTCTTCGACAGCGGACCGTCCTCTTCGACGGTGGACCGTGGACACGTCGTCCCGGTGCCGAGCTCGGCCAGGGGCGTCAGGGCGGCGCCGCACCCCACCGGCCGCGTGCCGTTCGCCTCGACGACGTCACTCCGGCGTGCTCAGCCCGGGGGCGGCCACTACACTGATGCGGTCCGTCCGACCAAGGGGAAGCGCTTCGTGTTCAACAATCTCTCCGATCGCATCACAGCGTCGCTGAAGGGTCTGCGCGGCCATGGCCGCCTGTCCGAGGCGGACGTCGACAAGACGATCCGCGAGATCCGCCGTGCGCTGCTGGACGCCGATGTCGCCGTCTCCGTGGTGCGCGATTTCACCGGCCGCGTGCGCGAGCGCGCTCTGGGCGAAGAGGTCTCCAAGGCTCTCAACCCGGCCCAGCAGGTCGTCAAGATCGTCAACGACGAGCTGGTCGAGGTGCTCGGCGGTGCGACCGGTGAGCTGCAGTGGGCGAAGAAACCGCCGACGGTCATCATGCTGGCCGGCCTCCAGGGCGCCGGCAAGACCACTCTCGCCGGCAAGCTCGCGGCCTGGATGAAGTCCGAGGGCCACACCCCGCTGCTGGTCGCCGCGGACCTCCAGCGGCCCAACGCCGTGAACCAGCTGCAGATCGTCGGTGAGCGCGCCGGCGTCCCCGTGTTCGCGCCCGAGCCCGGCAACGGCGTGGGCAATCCGGTGCTGGTCGCCATGAACGGCGTCTCCACCGCTCAGTTCCAGCAGCACGACGTGGTCATCGTCGACACCGCCGGTCGTCTCGGCGTCGATGAGGAGATGATGCAGCAGGCGCGGGACATCCGCGACGCCGTCAACCCTCACGAGACCCTGTTCGTCGTCGACGCGATGATCGGCCAGGACGCGGCGCGGGTCGCCGAGGCCTTCCGGGACGGCGTCGGCTTCACCGGCGTGGTGCTCTCCAAGCTCGACGGCGACGCCCGCGGCGGTGCCGCCCTGTCGATCACCGGCGTCACCCAGCGTCCGATCCTCTTCGCGTCCACGGGTGAGGCTCAGCAGGACTTCGAGCGGTTCCACCCCGATCGCATGGCCGACCGCATCCTCGACATGGGGGACGTGCTCACCCTCATCGAGCAGGCCGAGAAGGCCTTCGACCAGGAGGAAGCGGAGAAGGCGGCCGCGAAGCTCGCCTCCGGCGAGGATTTCACGCTCGATGACTTCCTGACCCAGATGCAGCAGCTGAAGAACATGGGCAACATCAAGAAGATGCTCGGGATGCTGCCGAACATGGGCCAGCACCGCGAGGCGCTGGAGAGCTTCGACGAGGGCGAGATCGGCCGCATCGAGGCGATCATCCGGTCGATGACGCCCGAGGAGCGCAACAACCCCAAGGTCATCAACGGATCGCGCCGCGGTCGCATCGCCAAGGGCTCCGGCACCACGGTCCAGCAGATCAACCAGCTGCTCGAGCGCTTCAAGCAGGCGCAGCAGATGATGCGCAGCATGGGACAGGGCATGGCGGGCGGCGGTGGCGGCGCCGGGATGCCGGGGATGCCCGGTGGGCCCGGAATGGGCATGGGCAAGAAGTCCCGCGGCCGCCAGCAGGCGCCGAAGCAGGGCAAGAAGGCGAAGGCCTCGAAGAACCCGGCCAAGGCCGCGCGCGAACAGGCCGAGGCCGCCCGGAAGGCCGCGGCCGGCGAGGGACAGAACCAGGGCGGCTCCGCCTTCGGCGGCTCCTCGTCCCAGAGCGCCCCGGACGCCGCCGACTTCGATCCCAAGCAGCTGCCGCCGGAGATGCAGAAGCTCCTCGGCGGCAAGTGAGCCTCGGCGCGCGCCGAGCACGGGAATCCGGCGAGGCGTAGCGTCCCGCGAGGTCTGGCTTCCGGCGCACCCCATTCATGCGCGGTTCGGTTCCCTCACGCGGAACAGAACCGCGCATACCCCAAGATGGGCCCGCGTCTTCGTCGGTACGCTCGCACCATGAGTACCGCGTCTTCGGGCCCAGCGTCTGCCAGCCCCGTGTCTGCCGGTCCCGAGTTCGCCGGGCCCGAGTTCGCCGGTCCCGACTCCGTCGACCTCGCACCGGGGGCGTCCGCGCCGGTCCTGCACCTCACGGGTCCGATCCTGCTCGGGCCGGAGGAGGAGGTGTCCGAGGCGTGGGTCGCCGGAGGCCGGATCCTCCACGAGCGGCCCGAGCTGCCGGCCGGGGCCGAGATCCGCGAGCTCGACGGGTTCGTGGTGCCCGGGCTCGCGGACCTGCACTGCCACCTCGGCATCGGCGACGACGGCGCGGGGACCACCCTCGAGACGGCCCGCGAGCAGGCGCTCACCGACCGTGCGACCGGGGTGCTGTTGATCCGTGACGCCGGCTCGATCATCGACAACTCCCCGCTGCAGCAGCAGGACGACCTCCCGCAGCTGATCCGCTGCGGCCGACACCTCGCCCGGACCCGCCGATACCTGCGCGGTTACGCCCACGAGCTGGAGCCCGAGGATCTCCCGGCAGCCGTCACCGTCGAAGCGGAGCGGGGCGACGGCTGGGTCAAGCTCGTCGGCGACTGGATCGACCGCCGGGCCGGGGACCTCACCCCCTGCTGGAGCGGCGAGGACTTCGCTGCGGCAGCCCGGGCCGCGCACGCGGCCGGAGCGCGCATCACCACGCACACCTTCGACGAGGAGACGCTCCCGCTCGTGCTGGATGCCGGCTTCGACTGCCTCGAACACGCGACGGGCCTGACCGACGAGACGATCCGTACCGTCGCCGAGGCGGGCATCCCGGTGGTCACCACCCTCGTGAACGTCGATGAGTTCGAGACCTACGCGAGCCAGGGCGAGGCCAAGTTCCCCGCCTACGCCGCCCACATGCGTCGGCTGCGCGCCTCCCGTTTCGAGCGCACCCGGGATGCGCATGACGCCGGGGTCCCGCTGCTGGTGGGCACGGACGCCGGGGGAGTGCTGGGTCACGGCATCATCCACGAGGAGCTCGACGAGCTGGCACTCGCCGGGCTCAGCGCCACGGCGATCCTCGAGGCCGCCGCGTGGGCCCCGCGGCGCTTCCTCGGTGCTCCCGGGCTCGAGGACGGGGCTCCGGCCGATCTTCTGGTCCTGCCCCGGGACCCTCGTGGTGACCATCACGCTCTGCGCGAGCGGTCGGCCGTGGTGCTGCGCGGACGCGTCGTCGCCGAGGACTAGGAGGGGCGGCGCGCTGCTCGATCGGCTCTCACGCGGACGGCCCGCGCCACGGACGGTTCTCGACACGGACGGCCCGCCCCACGGACGGCTCGCGACGGCACAGGCGGCGCGCGACGCGCCGTCGGATCCGCGCGAATCCGCCGATGGTGTCCGAGCTCACCCTAGGATCGCGACCTATGGAAACGCAGAACGCTCCGGTCCGCTGGAAGCTCATCGGTCCCGGCCTCGCCGTGGCCGCCACCGGCATCGGCGCCGGGGATCTGATCGCCACGCTGGTGGCCGGCTCCCAGTACGGCTACGCCCTGCTGTGGGCCGCGGTCCTCGGCGTCGTCATCAAGATCTTCCTGGTCGAGGGGGCCGGACGCTGGTCGCTGGCCACCGGCCACACGATCTTCCAGGGCTGGCAGCGCGTGGGCCGATGGACGTCGGTCTACTTCGGTCCGTACATCCTGCTGTGGGGATTCGTCTACGGCGCCACCGCCATGAGCTCGACGGCGCTGCCGATCTACACCGTGTTCCCGCAGGTGCCGTTCATCGTCTGGGCGATCCTGACCGGGCTGATCGGGGCGGCGCTGGTGTGGAGCGGGCGCTACCACGCCTTCGAGAAGATGATCGCGGTCCTGGTCGGCGTCATGTTCGTGACGGTCGTCGGTGCAGCCGTCGTCACCGTGCCGAACCTCCCTGAGATCCTCGGCGGGCTGGTCCCGCGGATCCCCGACGGCGGCATCGTCTACACGCTGAGCCTCGCCGGGGGCGTCGGCGGGACGATCACGCTGGCCGCCTACGGCTACTGGCTGAAGGAGAAGGGCTGGTCGAGCCCGCGCTGGATGAAGGTCATGCGGATCGACAACTCCGTCGCCTATGTCATCTCCGGCATCTTCGTGGTCTCGATGCTGATCGTCGGCGCCGAGCTGCTGTACTCCGCCCAGATCGCGATCACCGACGGGGATGAAGGGCTCGTCGAGCTCTCCGGTGTGCTTCAGGAGCGCTACGGCTCGGTCATGCGGTACGTGTTCCTGCTGGGCTTCTGGGCCTCGTCCTTCAGCTCGGTGCTGGGGGTGTGGAACGGCGTCTCGATCATGTTCGCGGACTTCTGGGGCAACCTGCGCGGCCTGCCCGAGGATCACCCCGGACGAGGGATCGGCGGCACGTACTACCGCGGGTACATCCTGTGGCTCACCTTCCCGCCGATGCTCCTGCTCCTGCTGGGTAAACCGGTGCAGGTGATCATCGCCTACGGGGTGCTGGGCTCGCTGTTCATGCCGTTCCTGGCGCTGACGCTGCTGTTCCTGCTGAACTCCCGGCACATGCCGGAGCGATGGCGCAATGGATGGGTGCTGAATGCGATCCTGGTCGTCATCGCAGCGCTGTTCATCGTCCTGGGCATCCAGCAGCTGATCGGCGCGATCGCCGGCTCCTGAAGCTCCCCGCATCCCGCCGGCAGCCCACGCGGCTTCCCGGCGCCGCCCCGTGACGTCCTGCCGCGACGGTTGTGCCCCGGTGCACATCGGCCCGGCTGGTGCTGGAGCGCGGATCCCTGGCATAATCTGTTTCTGTATGCGTCCGGGCCGGCCCTCTACCCGCCCGGACACGTCACCCCGAGAACCGTCAGCGCCCGCATGACCCCACAGGCTGCGGCGGGACTCACCCGAACATCATTGAAGGAGAGTCCACCCACGTGGCTGTCAAGATTCGCCTGAAGCGCATGGGCAAGGTCCGTGCACCGCACTACCGCATCGTCGTGGCCGATTCGCGCAAGAAGCGCGACGGCGCCGTGATCGAGCAGATCGGTCAGTACCACCCGACCGAGGAGCCCTCGTTCATCGAGGTCGACTCCGAGCGTGCCCAGTACTGGCTCGGCGTCGGCGCGCAGCCGAGCCCGCAGGTCGCCGCGATCCTCAAGGTCACCGGTGACTGGGCGAAGCACTCGGGTGAGGGCGATGCCGCCGGCACGCTGAAGACCCGCGCGGACAAGCAGTCCGCCGAGGACCTCGTCGCCGAGGCCTCCAAGGCCGCCTCCACCTCCCGCGAGGGCGCCAAGGCCAAGAAGGCCAAGGCCGAGGAGGCCTCCGCCGCGGACGCCGAGGTCGAGCCCGGCTCCGAGGAGGTCCCCGCCGCGGGCGAGTCCACCGAGGACGCCGAGGCCGCGACGACCGACGAGGCCTGAGATGAGCGCCCGCGCCGAAGCCCTCGACCACCTCGTCCGCGGCATCGTCGACGACCCCGAGGCCGTGAGCGTGAACGAGAAGTCCACGCGCCGGGGGCCGTTGCTCGAGGTCCGGGTCGGTGCCGCCGACCTGGGACGCGTCATCGGACGGTCCGGCCGCACCGCCCGTGCCCTGCGCACGGTCACCGCAGCCCTGTCGGAGGACGACGTGCGCGTCGACATCGTCGACGTCGACCGGCGCTGAGGTGCCTCGAACGACCTCTGGGAGCGGCACTGCCGACAGGACGGACACCGTCCTGATCCGGCAGTGCCGCTCCTCGTCGTCCGGGCTGCTGCGGCGCCGAGTGCGCGCGATCAGCGCCCTGCTCGGCGCGTCGATGCTGCTGGCCGGATGCAGCACCGCCGGCGGGGGAGACCCCGAGGAGACCTCGAGGGCGGCTCCCGGCGCGACCGGACCGGCGGCCACCGACGCCTCCACCGCCGAGCCCGAGCTCGCCGATGCGTGCCGGACGTTCTGGGGCGACCCCGACTACACCGCACCGCTGTCCCGGGTCGTGCTCGACCGGGCCGCCACCGCCCCCGAGGCGGGCCCGTCGGACCCCTACTTCTACGCCACCACCGGCGACGAGATCGAGATGACCTTCGCCGAGGCTTCCGCGGACGCACAGGCCGCGGCCACCGACCTGGCGGGCTGGTTCCGCAGCGAGCCCGAGCAGGGCCAGGACGCCGACCTCGACGCCTTCGCCGCAGCCTGGGACGCCGTGGCCGCGTCCTGCGCGGGCAGCTCCGCCGCCGCCTCCTGGGCGCTCCACCCCGGCGACGACGGCACCAAACCAGCCGCCTTGACCTGCGCGGACGTGTTCGACACCCCGGGCACCCTGACCCATTTCGCCAATGCGAACGTGCTGACCTCGAATATGTTCAAGCTCGTCGGCCTGAGCCCGCGCACCGTCCCGGCCGACCGCATGGAGGACGTCCAGGACACCTCGGACCTGCTCGCCGCCGAGATCGCCGCGGTCGACGACGACGCCGTCCGCACGGCCCTGACCGAGGTGCGCGCCCCGTTCCAGGACGCCCTGGCGGGCGACCTGCGCTCCGACGGCCTGCGGGGGCCCCTGACCGACCTCGGCACGGCCTGCGAGGCGGCCGGATACGCCTCCCCCGAGCTCGACGAGACCGATGGCGGCGAGACCGCCGAGGACAGCGAAGGACTGGTATGAACACTCTGGACGTCACCGTCGCCACCATCGGCCGCGCCCACGGCCTGCGCGGCGAGCTCGCGCTGAACGTTCGCACCGACCAGCCCGAAGAGCGCCTCGGTCGCGGCGCCCGCTTCGAGGTCTCCACCGGCACCGGTCCGCGGACCCTCACTCTGCGCGGCACCCGTCGGCAGCAGGACCGCTGGTACGCCTCCTTCGAGGAGGTCACCGACCGCACCGACGCCGAGTCGCTGCGCGGCGTGGACCTCGTGCTGGCCGTCGACGCCGAGGACGAGGCCGAGGAGGACCCCGACGCCTGGTACCCGAGCCAGCTGACGGGCCTGACCGTGCGCCACGTCGACGGCCACGAGCTCGGCACCGTGCAGGGGGTGGAGCACTACCCGGCGCAGGACCTGCTGGTGGTGCGCACCCCGGACCGTCGCCGCGTCCAGCTCCCGCTGGTCGAGGCCCTGGTGCCCGAGGTGGACCTCGACACCGGCGTCGTCATCGCGAACCCGCCCGGCGGGCTCTTCGACGCCGTGGCCGAGGATGAGCAGGGTCCTGAGCCCGAGACCTCCGCGCCGCCCGCGCGCCCGCAGGACTGAGGCCGCGATGCGCATCGACGTCCTCACCCTCTTCCCTGAGTACCTCGCCCCGCTCGAGCTCTCCCTGATCGGGAAGGCCCGACGCGACGGGCGCGTCGACCTGCAGGTCCACGACCTGCGGGAGTGGACTCACGACCGTCACCGCACCGTGGACGACACCCCGCTGGGCGGCGGCGCCGGCATGGTGATGAAGCCCGAGCCGTGGGCGGAGGCCTTCGCCGGCGTCCGCGCCGCCGGGCAGGAGGCGCTCGGTGACGTGGAGCCGCTGGTCGTCTTCCCCAACCCGGCAGGCGTCCCGTTCGCCCAGGACACCGCGCAGGAATGGTCGCAGCGGACGTGGATCATCTTCGCCTGCGGGCGCTACGAGGGCATCGACGAGCGGGTCTACGAGCACCTGGCCGACTCCGGCTACGAGGTCGCCCTCTCGTCCCTCGGCGACTACGTGCTCAACGGGGGAGAGGTCGCCGTGCTCGCCATCACCGAGGCCGTGGTGCGTCTGGTGCCCGGTGTCGTCGGCAATGCCGAGTCGCTGGTCGAGGAGTCCCACTCCGACGGGCTGCTCGAGTACCCGCTCTACACCCGCCCCGCCACCTGGACCGACCCGATCGGCGTCGTGCGCGAGGCGCCCTCGATCCTGCTCTCCGGCGACCACGGGAAGATCGCCGCCTGGCGCCGTGAGCAGTCCGTCCAGCGCACCGGGGAGCGGCGTCCGGACCTGCTCGGGACCGACGGGAACGGCGCCGGGGAGGCCGACGGACCGACCACCACGCCCTGAGCCCGGGCCGGAGGCACCGCGCGCCGTGACGGAACCGACACCCGGGCGTGCGACTGACCAGGGGCATCGGCGGAGCGACGGCTTGCCGAGGACCTCCTGCGCTGGCACAATGTCTCCTTGTGCGCACCGCGCGTTCCTCTGCCTCAGGGGAGGGACGCAGCACGCGGTCGGGCAGGTCCGTGGCGATGGGAGTCGCCGCCAGAGGCCCAGCACACCGGTACGGGGAGCTCGCTCCTCGCCGGATCGACGGTTCATGACGGGCCCCGGCCATCCGGGTCGCCCGACGAACACGCCGTCCGACCTGAGGCGGAGGGCTGGAGATACACCATGCAGAAGCTCGATGAGCTCGACCAGGCGTCCCTGCGCGAGGACGTCCCCGATTTCCGCGCCGGCGACAACGTCAAGGTGCACGTGAAGGTCATCGAGGGCAACCGCTCTCGTATCCAGGTCTTCCAGGGCTACGTCATCGGCCGCCAGGGCCACGGCGTCGGCGAGACCTTCCGCGTCCGCAAGATCTCCTTCGGCGTCGGCGTCGAGCGCGTGTTCCCGGTGCACGCCCCGACCGTCGACAAGATCGAGGTCGTCACCCGCGGTGACGTGCGTCGCGCGAAGCTGTACTACCTGCGCAACCTCACGGGCAAGAAGGCCCGCATCAAGGAGAAGCGCACCCACTCCTGATCCCTCGATGACTCGAGATCACGTGAGCAGACGGCGGCGGCCCCACCCGGTGGTGGCCGCCGCCGTCTGCGTCGTGCTGCTCCTGGTCGCCGCCGGCGCCGTGCGGCATTTCGTGGTCCGCCCCTTCCGCGTGCCGTCGGCCTCGATGGAGCCCGCCCTCGTCCCGGGCGATGTGATCCTGGCCGATCGCTCCACGCGCGGGACCGCGACACGCGGGGACATCGTCGTCTTCGACGGCACCGGGTACTTCGCCCCAACGGCCGAGGACGGGGGGCGGTACTGGGTCAAACGGGTGATCGCCGTCGGCGGGGACCGGGTGAGCTGCTGCGATCCGGACGGCGCGATCACCATCGACGGCGAAGCTCTCCAGGAGCCCTACCTGGCCCCCGGCACGGCACCCAGTGAGATCGAGTTCGATCTGCGCGTGCCCGCCGGGCGCATGTTCGTGCTCGGGGACAACCGCTCGGACTCCACTGATTCGCGGCACCTGCTGGGAGCGCCGGGCGGCGGGATGATCCCCGTGGAGCGGGTCGTGGGCGACGCCGATCGGATCGTGTGGCCTCTCACGCGCCGTGGTGCGCTCTGACGCGCAGGTTGGGCGGATAGTATCGCCGCGATGAACGCGTCCGAAGAACCCCGCCGTGCCGTGTCCGATTCCCAGGACGCCGCACAGGAGGCGGACGCCTCCCGCGGGCATCGGTCCGCGAAGCGGCCCGGCCGCCGGGCCCGGATGCCGCTGTGGCTGGACACGGCGGTCACCATGGTCGTCGCCCTGCTCATCGCCGTGCTGGTCAAGACCTTCCTGATCCAGCCGTTCTACATCCCGTCGGCCTCGATGAACCCCACGCTGCTGGAGAACGACAAGATCCTGGTCTCGAAGCTGACCCCGGGCGTGTTCGATCTGCACCGGGGCGACGTCATCGTCTTCGAGGACCCGGACAACTGGATCCCCGGGGATGCGACCGAGAACCCCACCCCCCGGGTGCGGGTGATGATGGTGCTCAGCCTCGTCGGCCTCGCCCCCGACCCCTCCCAGGACCATCTGGTCAAGCGGCTCATCGGCCTGCCCGGCGATCACGTCGCGTGCGAGGAGCAGGGCGGCCCGCTGACGGTCAACGGCGTCGAGCTCGACGAGCCCTACACCAACCAGGCCGCCTCCCCCTGCCAGGTCGCCTTCGACGTCACCGTGCCGGAGGACCGGGTGTGGGTGATGGGCGACAACCGCCACGCCTCCGCGGACTCCGCCTGGCACGAGTCCCAGGGAGAGAACGGCTTCGTCCCCGAGTCGAACATCACCGGCAAGGCCGAGGTCGTCTTCTGGCCGGTCTCCCGGTGGAGCGGCCTGGGCGATGGCCGCGACAGCTTCGCCGACGTCCCCGCCCAGCCGTGACCGTCACCCTGCCCAGTCTCGACCTCGAGCTCTCCCTGGCCGGCCGCTGCGGCCCGGGCCGACGCCTCGTCGTCGGCCTCGACGAGGTCGGGCGCGGCGCGCTGGCCGGTCCCGTCGCCATGGGCGCCTGTGCGCTCGAGATCGTCGACGGTCGTGTCCCCGCGCTGCCCGAGGGCGTCCGGGACTCCAAGAAGCTCGCCCCGCGCCGCCGGGAGGAGCTGGTGGATCCGATCCTGGAGGCGGTCCATGCCGGTGCGGTCGGCTGGGCGAGTCCCGCCGAGATCGACGAGATCGGCATCGTCGGTGCGCTGACCCGCGCCGGTCTGCGCGCCCTCGAAGGCCTCGGTCTCGAGCCCGATGCGATCCTGCTGGACGGCGACGCCGACGTGCTCTCCGCCGCGCTGGTCCGTCCGGACCGGCCGGCGCCGCTGGTCCAGCTGCGGGTCGCGGCCGACCGGGACTGCGCGAGCGTCTCCGCCGCCAGCGTGCTGGCGAAGGTCGCCCGCGACGCGCACATGGTCGAGCTCGACGGCCTCGCCCCCGAGTACTGCTGGGCGTCGAACAAGGGATACGGCTCGGCCGCGCATCGGGAGGCCATCGACCGGCTCGGCACCCACGAGCAGCACCGC
Organism: Brachybacterium fresconis; assembly: GCF_017876515.1. Taxonomy (NCBI): domain Bacteria; kingdom Bacillati; phylum Actinomycetota; class Actinomycetes; order Micrococcales; family Dermabacteraceae; genus Brachybacterium; species Brachybacterium fresconis. The sequence continues at coordinate 4,136,414 of NZ_JAGIOC010000001.1, forward strand.
CGCAGCTGGCGACTCGGCTCGCTCCCCGCTGCCCCGGTGGCCCCGCTGACCGCGGTGGGGCCGGCGGACTCCGCGGTCACGAGGGAACGGACGTCCTCCGCGGTCCCGCGGGACCCGACGGTCCACCGCGCGCCCGAGACGCCGTCGCCCGCCCCCGTTCCGCCTGCTCCCAGCCCCGCTGGCGTACTGTGGAGCGATCAGTGGCCCCTGCAGCATGAGGAGGAGCGTCGGTGAGCGCGCAGGATCTCGAGAACTACGAGTCCGACCTCGAACTCCAGCTGTTCCGCGAATACCGCGACGTGGTCAGCCTGTTCACCTACGTGGTCGAGACCGAGCGACGCTTCTACCTCGCCAACCAGGTCGATCTCCAGGTCCGCTCCGGAGGCGGCGAGGTGTTCTATGAGCTGCGTCTGGCCGACGTGTGGGTCTGGGACATCTACCGCTCCAACCGCTTCGTGCGCTCGGTGCGTGTGGTGACCTTCAAGGACGTCAACATCGAAGAGCTCAACAAGCCGGACATCTCCCTGCCCTGAGCGGTGCCATGCCGTGGCCCCGGCGGTGCTCCGACGGGCGCCGTGGCCTCGAGGCGGACGTCCAGGTAGCAGTCGGCCGGCAGCAGCCGGCACCGGTCCGACCCGTCCTTCCTCCCCAGAGGGTGCTCGTCCACAGAACGGGCGACCCAGCTGTGGCGCGAGCAGGATCCGGCCACGCTGGCGGGCATGAACTCCCTCGCCTCCACCCCACGCTCCGCGACCGCCCGACGTCCTCGCTCCCGCTCCGACGGCGCGGCCCCGCCGCCGGAGGATTCCCATGTGGTCGGCGAGGCGGGTGATCCGCCGACGGCCGGGCCCGCCGCGCCGCCGCGACGACGCCGGGTCCGAGAGATGTCCACCGCCGACCTGGGACGGGCGGGGGAGGACCTCGCCGCCGAACACCTGGTGGCCTGCGGGTGGCAGATCATCGAGCGCAATCTCCAGCTCTCCCAGGGCGAGCTCGACATCGTCGCGCTCGCGCACACGACCCTCGTCTTCGTCGAGGTCAAGACCCGCCGCACCTTCGTCACCGGGGTGCCGCAGGCCGCGGTCACCACCGCGAAGCTGAGACGCCTGCGACGGCTGGCGGGGGAGTACCTCATGGAGCGGTCCACCCCGCACCGGGACGTCCGCATCGACGTCGTCGCCGTGCATGCGCACCTCGACGGGACCTTCTCCCTCGAGCATCTCGAAGCGGTGTGAGGATGGGCCACGCACGCACCCTCTCGGTCAGCCTCTCCGGGCTCGACGGGACGCTCGTCGAGGTCGAGGCCGACGTCTCCCCGGGGCTGCCGGCGTTCACCGTCGTCGGGCTGCCGGACTCCTCGACGCTGCAGGCACGGGAGCGGGTGAGGGCCGCCACCGCCCGCAGCGGCGTCCACCTGGCCGCCCGTCGGATCACCGTGAACATGACGCCGGCCTGGCGGCCCAAACGCGGCTCCGGCTTCGACCTCGCCATCGCGATGGCCGTCGTGGATGCCCAGGGCGACCTCCTCGTCCACGTCCCCGGCGACACGGTGCTGCTGGGGGAACTGGGGCTGGACGCGCGGGTCCGTCCGATCCCCGGGGTGCTGCCGGCGCTGCTGGCGGCGCGCAGCCTGGGGATCTCCCGGGCGGTGGTGCCGCAGCAGAACCTGACCGAAGCGCGGCTGGTCGACGGGCTCGAGGTCGACGGCGCCGAGGACCTCACCGACCTCCTGCACCGCTACGGGGCCGATGTCCCGCCGTCCCCGGTGCGCCAGAGCCTGCAGCTGACGGCGCCGCGGTCGGGCGCGCTGGATCAGCCCGGTCCCGCCGCCCCGCCGGACTTCGCGGACGTCCTCGGCCAGGCGCAGGCGCGCCGCGCCGCCGAGGTCGCGGCCGCCGGCGGGCACCATCTGCTGCTGACCGGGCCGCCCGGGGCCGGCAAGACGATGATCGCCGCCCGCATCCCCGGGATCCTCCCCGAGCTCGAGATCGACGACTCCCTGGCCGTCTCGGCGATCCACTCGCTCAGCGGCCGCTTCGACGCCGATGACGGGCTGTACCGCACGCCCCCGTTCGAGAGCCCGCACCACACCTCCACGCCGGCGGCGATCGTCGGAGGAGGATCCGGACTGGCGCTGCCCGGAGCGATCTCCCGCGCCCATGCCGGGGTCCTCTTCCTCGACGAGGCCCCCGAGTTCTCCCCCCGAGTGCTCGAGGCGCTGCGTGAACCGCTCGAGACCGGGGACATCACCCTCCACCGCGCCCGCGCGGTGACCCGCTACCCGGCACGCTTCCAGCTGGTCCTGGCGGCCAATCCGTGCCCCTGCGGCCAGGCCTACGGGAAGGGAGCCGGATGCTCCTGCACGGCGATGCAGAAGCGGCGGTACGCCGCGCGCCTGTCCGGGCCGGTGCTGGACCGCGTCGACATGCGCGTGCAGGTGGGCCCGGTGGACATCCGCCGCACCAGCGCGACGGAGGTCGAGCCCACCGCGATCATCGCCCAGCGCGTGGCCGCGGCACGGCGGCGCCAGCGGCAGCGGTTCGAAGGCCTGGCATGGCGCACCAACGCCCAGCTGCCCGGGCCCCGACTGCGCCGGGAGTTCTCCCCGCAGCCTGCCGAGCTCCGCCTGCTCGACCACGCCCTCGCCCACGGTCGGCTGACCCTGCGCGGCCATGACCGCGTGCTGCGTCTGGCCTGGACCCTCGCCGACCTCGACGGGGCGGACCGACCCGACGCCGAGCACATCGGCCTCGCCCTCACCCTGCGCGAAGGAGAACCACGATGACCCCCTCGACATCGGCCCCCGCACCGGCCGACGATGCCGCCGACCGGCTCGCCCGGATCACCTGGTCCCTGATCGCCGAGCCCTCGGATCCCGTCGCCCTGCTGGCCCGCAGCCTGCTCGGCCCCGTCGAGGCCCTGGCCCTCGCCCGCGAAGCCACCGAGACGGAGCTGACCACACGGCTCGGCGGCGAGCTCCCGGCCGACACCGCCGAGCCGGGAGCCCCGCACCAGCGGTCCCGGCGCGCCCTGGCCCGCTGGCGCACCCGGTGGGCCGAGGTCGACCTCGACGCGGTCCTCGAGGACGCCGAGCGCCGCCGGATCCGGATCCTCACCCCGGCGGACCCGGAGTGGCCCGCGTCGCTGGGGGACCTGCAGGAGACGAGCCCTCACTGCCTGTGGGTGCAGGGCCCGGGTCGGCTCGACGAGCTCGTCGCATCTCGCTGCGCCGCGATCGTCGGCTCCCGTGCCTCGACCCCCTACGGGGAGGACGCCGCCACCGGCTTCGGGGCGGAGCTCGCCGCCGGTGGCGGAACCGTCGTCTCCGGCGGCGCTTACGGGATCGACGCCGCCGCCCATCGCGGGGCGCTCGCCGCACCCGAGGGGGCGACGATCGCGGTGCTCGCCGGCGGGCTCGACCGCCTCTACCCTCGGGGGAACACCGAGCTGCTCGAACGCATCCGGGACCGCCATCTCGTGCTCAGCGAGGCGCCGCCGGGGACCGCCCCCACCCGGTGGCGCTTCCTGGCCCGCAATCGCCTGATCGCGGCACTGGGTCAGGCCGTCCTGGTGGTCGAGGCATCCTGGCGCTCCGGGGCGCTGTCCACCGCGCGCCTCGCGGACCAGCTGTCCCGTCCGGTCGGGGCGGTGCCCGGGCCGATCACCTCGGCCGCGAGCGCCGGATGCCACCGTGTGATCCGCGAACGGGGCGCCGTGCTGGTCACCGAACCGTCCGAGCTGCTGGACCTGCTCCCCGGCGGGCCCGCCGCCGGGGACGGGAGCTTCGCGGTCCAGGACGAGCTCGACCTGCTCAGCCCCTCCGATCGGCGAGTCCTGGATGCCGTGCCGCCGCGCTCGAGCCTCTCCCTCTCCCGCATCGCCCGCGAGATCGGTTTCGAACAGGCCGAGGTCGACGCCGCGCTGGCCCGCCTGTCCCTGCTGGGTCTGGTGGAGACGGTGGCGGATCGCGCCAGACGCGCCCGGACGAGCAGGTGACGAGGCCCTCGGGGGCGGGATGAGGGATCATGGGTCCATGACAGCCGCGTCGGAGCCATCCGAGGAGGCGGAGAACTCCCGCGAGGCGGTGGTGTCCGCCTTCGCCGAGCATCTCCGTCTCGAACGGGGACGCTCGGAGCACACCGTGCGTGCGTACGGTCGGGAAGCCGCGAGCCTGCTCGAGCACCTGGCCGCCGTCGAGCGGATCGAGCTGGTCGAGCTGGACGTGGCCGCGCTGCGCTCCTGGCTGGCGGAGCGTGCGGAGTCCGGGGCGGCGGCCAGCACCCTGGCCCGCTCGGCCGCGGCAGCGCGCACCTTCACCACCTGGCTCGCCACAACCGGTCGCATCCCGCAGGACGTCGGCGGGCGCCTGAAGGCCCCGCGCCGAGGTCGTCATCTGCCCACCGTGCTCTCCGGGGACCAGGCCGCGGATCTGCTCGACGGGGTCGCCGACCCGGGGAGCGTTCCGCGCCGCAGGCCGGAGACGGGGGAGACGGCCGGCCCGGACGAGGATCCGCTGCAGCACGCGATCGCCCTGCGTGACACGGCGGTGCTCGAGCTGCTCTACTCCTCCGGCCTGCGTGTGTCCGAACTGGTGGCGCTGGACCGCCACGGCATCGACCCCTCCCAGGGGACCGTCCGGGTGCGCGGCAAGGGGGACAAGGAGCGTGTCGTCCCGGTCGGGATCCCCGCGCTCGAGGCCGTGCAGCGGTGGGAGCAGGAGGGGCGTCCCGTCCTCGCCGCCCAGACCCGGCCCGCGGCGCGGACCCGCGGTACAGCAGGGGCGGGGAAGGCCCTGTTCCTGGGCGTGCGCGGCGGCCGACTCGGGGACCGTGCGGTGCGCACGCTGATCGATCGCTCCGCGACCCGGGCCGGCCTCACCAAGCACATCACCCCGCACACGCTGAGACACAGTGCGGCCACCCACCTCGTCGAGGGCGGGGCGGATCTGCGCAGCGTCCAGGACTTCCTCGGGCATTCCTCGCTCGCCACCACACAGATCTACACGCATGTCAGCGCGGATCGCCTGCGGAAGACCATCGACCAGGCCCACCCCCGCGCCTGACCGACACCGCCGAGGGCCCCAGGAGCAGGCGGCCCCGTCACGCAGCCGGTGCGATCTGAGCGCCCGCCCTGTCCTGCCCAGCTGCGCCCTCCGACCTCGCCGCCGCGGCCACGCCCTCCGCCACGGCGGCCCCGGCCTCCGCTGCGGCGGCCCCGGCGATCGCCGCCCGGTCCTCCGGGGCGCGGTGCCCCGCCACGGCGCTCCCTGCCGCCGCCCGTCCGTCCGACGACCAGGGCAGGAGCACGCTGGGGCCCCACGCCCCGAGCAGCACCTCCGGATCCAGGTATCCCTGGCCCCGGCGCGCGCCCAGATGCAGGCACGATCGACTCGAGCAGTGGGAGGCACCGTCGTCGGCGATCTCGCCCAGCACCTCGCCGGCGCGGACTTTCGCGCCCTTCTCGAGCGCCCCGGTGACCGGCTCATAGGTCGAGATGAGCCCGTCGGCGTGCAGCACCGAGACGACCCCGCGCCCGGCCACGTCCCCGCTGAAGCGCACGGTGCCCGCCTCGACAGCACGCACGGGCGTTCCGGCGCCGTCCACGGCCACATCGATGCCGCGGTGACCGGGCCCGTAGGGATTCTCCGGGGCATCGAAGGGGTGGACCACCGGATGCGGCCCCGGGACCGGCCACTGCCATCGCGGGCCCTCGCCCCGTGCCGGACCGTCAGTCCCTGCCGGGTCCTCGGCACCTGCTGGTCCCTCGGCCGGTGCTGGTCCCTCGGCCTGTGCTGGTCCGTCGGTCTGTGCCGTTCCCTCGGCCCCTGCTGGGCCCGGGACGGCGAGGGCGAGCAGCAGGCACAGCACGACCAGCATGATGCGCAGCACGCGCAGGACCATCGGACGGGGCGGCTGCGAACTGCTCGCGGACAGATGACGAGGAACCATCCAGGCATCCTCCTCGGCGGCGGTCGCGCTGTCCCGGGCCCAGCCGTCGCGGTGGACGCAGGGGCGTTGGGGAGGACGGTCGACGCCCCGGCGTGACGAATTCAGCACCGGAGGATGCGGCGACGTCGGATAGACTCTGTCCAGCATCCGGTCCGTTCGGATGACTTCGCGTGCCCACCAGGGCTCGTCGGCCTTCGGTCCTCGACCGTTTCGCACCTCGGTGCGAGCATCGTCGAGGCGGCCGGCACCCGGGCACCAGGCCCCGCACCGACCGGTGTCGGGGGAGAACTGAGAGAACAGGTCCTGCGCGATGACCACGGACGCCTCCGGGCGAGTCGTGTGAGCCCAGGCCCAGAACAGAGGACACCACCATGGCAGTCGTCACCATGCGCCAGCTCCTGGAGAGCGGCGTCCACTTCGGACACCAGACCCGTCGCTGGAACCCGAAGGTCCGTCGCTTCATCTTCACGGAGCGCAACGGCATCTACATCGTCGACCTCATGCAGACCCTGTCGTACATCGACAAGGCCTTCGACTTCGTCAAGCAGACGGTCGCCCACGGCGGCACCATCCTGTTCGTCGGCACCAAGAAGCAGGCTCAGGAGTCCATCCAGGAGCAGGCCACCCGCGTGGGCATGCCCTTCGTGAACAACCGCTGGCTGGGCGGCATGCTCACCAACCTGCAGACCGTCTCCGCGCGCGTGAACCGGCTCAAGGAGCTCGAGCAGATCGACTTCGAGGATGTGGCCGCCTCCGGCCGCACCAAGAAGGAGCTGCTGATGATGCGCCGCGAGAAGGACAAGCTCGAGCGCACCCTGGGCGGTATCCGCGACATGCCCAAGGCCCCGTCGGCCGTGTGGATCGTGGACACCAACAAGGAGCACCTGGCCGTCGACGAGGCGCAGAAGCTGAGCATCCCGGTCGTCGCGATCCTGGACACCAACTGCGACCCCGACGAGATCGCCTACCCGATCCCGGGCAACGATGACGCGATCCGCTCCGTCACGCTGCTGACCCGGGTCGTGGCCGACGCCGTCGCCGCCGGTCTGCAGGAGCGCCACGCCAAGGCCGCCGGCGGGGAGAAGAACGTCTCCGCCGTCGCCGCCGAGCCGCTGGCCGAGTGGGAGCAGGAGCTGCTGAAGCAGTCCGAGGTCCAGCAGCAGGACGCGCCGGCCGAGGAATCGGTCGCCGCCGAGACCGCCGAGACCGCCGAGGACACCGAGGCCGCGAAGGCTGCGGACGAGTCGTTGACCCCGGCAGCCCCCGAGGCCGCCGAGGTTCCCGGCAGCTCGGCCCCGGCCGATAACGCGCCCGCCGCCGCCGAGGCGCAGGCCGCCGAGACCGACGAGGCCACCTCCGCCGAGTGAGCGTCCGGAACCGGGGAGGCCACGCGCCTCCCCGGTTCCCGGCACGGCCCGCCCGACACGACACTTCACGTCCCCGAGGGAGACATTTATGGCCAAGTACACGGCCGCAGACATCAAGGAGATCCGGGAGATCACCGGCGCCGGCATGCTCGACGTCAAGAAGGCTCTCGACGAGGCTGACGGCGACAAGCCGAAGGCCATCGAGGTCATCCGCGTCAAGGGGCTCAAGGGCATCGCCAAGCGTGAGGCCCGCACCGCGTCCGAGGGCCTCATCGCCGTCGACATCCGCGACGGGGAGGGCGGCCGGACCGGTACCCTCGTCGAGCTCAATTCCGAGACCGACTTCGTGGCCAAGAACGACAAGTTCGTCGCCCTGGGCGACGAGGCCGTGGCCGCGGCGGTCGCCTCCGGCGCCGAGCAGCCCGAGGACCTCTCCGAGACCGAGTTCGGCGAGGCCCTGACCAACGCCGGCGCCACCATGGGCGAGAAGATCCTGGTGCGCCGCATCGGCCGCGTCTCCGGCGAGGCCGTCACCGCCTACATGCACCGCACCAACAAGGACCTGCCCCCGCAGGTCGGCGTGCTCGTCGCCTCCGATGCGGCCGGCGCCGAGGTCGCGCGCGACGTCGCGATGCACATCGCCGCGTTCTCCCCGACCTACCTCACCCGGGAGGAGGTCCCCGAGGAGATCGTCGCCAATGAGCGCCGCATCGCCCAGGAGACCGCCGAGAACGAGAACAAGCCCGAGAAGGCGATCCCGAAGATCGTCGAGGGCCGTCTGAACGGCTACTACAAGGAGAACGTCCTGCTCGACCAGGCGTTCGCCAAGGACCCGAAGCAGAGCGTCGGCGCCATCGTCGAGGCCGCAGGGGGCTCCCTGAGCGGATTCGTCCGCTTCCGCGTCGGCGGCTGAGACCGCCCCGGGGAATCGGACCTCTCGGCCCGGTGCCCCTCCGGCCCCGCGTGAGCGAGGCCACCGACCCGCGGCCCCGCACCATCGGTGCGGGGCCGCGCCGGTATCATCGCCGAGGACCCAGTGCGGAAGGACCCTCATGACCCAGACGTTCACGTCACCCATCCCCGTTCTCCCCCGGAAGCAGGATGGACGCCGAGTCCTCCTGAAGCTGTCCGGCGAAGCCTTCGGGGGCGGTGCCGTCGGGGTCGACCCCGACGTGGTCTCCCGTGTCGCGGGGGAGGTCGCCGAAGGGGTGGCCCAGGGCGTCGAGTGCGCCATCGTCGTCGGCGGCGGCAACTTCTTCCGCGGTGCCGAGCTCTCCCAGCGCGGCATGGACCGCCGCCGCGCCGACTACATGGGGATGCTCGGCACCGTCATGAACTGCCTGGCGCTGCAGGACTTCCTCGAGCAGCGCGGAGTCTCCACCCGCGTGCAGACCGCCATCGAGATGGGCCAGGTCGCCGAGCCCTACATCCCGCTGCGCGCCGTGCGGCACCTGGAGAAGGGCCGCGTGGTCATCTTCGGCGCCGGCGCCGGCATGCCCTACTTCTCGACGGACACCGTCGCTGTCCAGCGCGCCCTGGAGATCGGCTGCGAGGAGGTCCTGATGGGCAAGAACGGGGTCGACGGCGTCTACGACGCGGATCCCCGCACCCACCCCGACGCCGTGAAGCTGGATCACGTCACCTACAACGACGCCCTCCAGCGCGGCCTCAAGGTCGTCGACTCCACCGCCTTCAGCCTGTGCATGGACAATGCCCAGCAGATGATGGTGTTCGGCCTTGACGCGCCGGGCAACATCACCCGGGCCATGCGCGGCGACCGGATCGGCACGGTCGTCACCCACGACTGACCACCCCTCCGCCCGCCGCCGTCGACCGACATCGACGTTCTGCGCCGTCCGCGGTCCGGGCCCGCCCCGCGCGTGCCGCACCGGCTTGACGGTGCGGGACAATGGACCCACCACCCCCCGAGAATCGAGGAGCACTCGTGAGCGACGACCCCGCCAGCATCCTGAAGGACGCCAAGACCAAGATGTCCAAGTCCGTCGAGGTCACCAAGGAGGAGTTCACCGCGATCCGTACCGGCCGAGCCTCCGCCGCGATGTTCCAGGGCATCACGGTGGAGTACTACGGGGCGCCGACGCCGCTGAACCAGCTCGCCTCGCTCCAGTTCCCCGAGGCGCGCACGGTCATCGTCACGCCCTACGACAAGTCCGCCATGGCGCAGGTGGAGACCGCGCTGCGGGACTCCGACCTAGGGGTGAACCCCACCAACAACGGTGACACCCTCCGCGTCGTCCTGCCCGCGCTGACGGAGGAGCGGCGCCGGGACTACGCCAAGCTCGCCAAGACCAAGGCCGAGGACGGCCGGGTCGCGGTGCGCGGCTCCCGCGGCAACGCGAAGAAGGCGCTCGAGAAGCTGGTCAAGGACGGCGAGATCGGCGAGGACGAGGGCTCCCGCGCGGAGAAGGAGCTGGAGACGCTGACCAAGACCGCCAACGAGCAGATCGACGAGGCCCTGTCCCTGAAGGAGACCGAGCTCGAGACGATCTGAGCTCTCGACCGACTCCTGACCGCGCCCCGTGAGCATCGCCCCGGACACCCCGCCGCCGACGTCCGCCTCGACCCCTGTCGAGGCGGACGTCGACGCGGGCGATCCGGCGCACGCCAAGCGCCGCGGCCCGGGCCGCAACCTCCCCGCGGCCATCGCCGTGGGGGCGGGGCTGGGCGTCGTGCTGCTGTGCACGCTGTTCCTGCTCCCGCAGGCGTTCCCCGTGCTGGTGGCCGCGGTGATGGTGCTGGCGGTGCTCGAGCTCACCCGGGCGCTGGCCCAGGGCGGCCTCGAGGTTCCGCCCGTCCCGCTCCTGGTCGGCGTGATCGGCATGGCCGTCTCGACCGTCGTCTTCGACACGGAGGGACTGCTGGTGGCCACCGCCGTGGCCGTCTGCGTGCTGATCCTGTGGCGAGTCTCCGAATCCATGGGGCTGACCGCCCTGCGGGATGTCGCCGGGGGAGTATTCTGCCTGGCCTGGGTCGCGTTCCTGGGATGCTTCACCCTGCTGCTGTTCAACCTCGAGCAGGGGCCGCTGCTGGTGCTGCTGGCGGTGCTCGGCTCCGTCGGCAACGACATCGGCGGTTACGTGGCCGGAGTGCTGTTCGGGTCCCACCCGATGGCGCCGGGCATCAGCCCCAAGAAGAGCTGGGAGGGATTCGCCGGCTCCCTGATCATGGGCGTCGCCGCCGTCACCGTCGTGGGCCTGCTCGCGCTCGACCTGCCGTGGTGGATCGGGGTGCTCCTCGGCGTGGTCCTGGTGACCGTCTCCACCTGCGGCGACCTGTCCGAATCGCTTCTGAAGCGGGATCTCGGGATCAAGGACATGGGCCACCTCCTGCCGGGCCACGGCGGAGTGCTCGACCGCGTGGACTCGATCCTGATCGCCGCGCCCACCACCTACATCATGCTGGAGGTCCTGCTGCCATGAACCATCCTGTCGACCGCCCCTCGGACCGTCCCGCCGGCCGCCCGGAGAAGACGGCTCCCGCCGGTGCGGGTCTGCCCGACCTCTCCCGCGAGGCCGTTCCCGGCGAGAAGATCGCCCTCGCCCCCGGCCAGCTGCAGCTGCGTCCCGCCCGCCGCGGCAAGCCGCCGGCGCACCTGGCGGACCTCACCCTCGACGAGCGCATCGCCGCGGTCGAGGAGATGGGCCTGCCCGGGTACCGCGCCAAGCAGCTGTCCGTGCACTACTTCGAGCACTTCACCACGGACCCCGATGACCTCACCGACCTGCCGAAGGACCGCCGCCAGGAGCTCGTAGACCGCTTCTTCCCGCCGCTGCTGAGCGTCGTCTCCCGGCAGTCCGCGGACCACGGCGCGACCCAGAAGTTCCTGTGGAAGCTGTTCGACGGCCCGATGGTCGAATCGGTCCTGATGCGCTACAGCGACCGCGTCACCCTGTGCATCTCCTCCGAGGCCGGCTGCGGCATGAACTGTCCCTTCTGCGCGACCGGCCAGATGGGTCTGACCCGCAACCTCTCGGCCGCCGAGATCCTCGAGCAGGTCCGCATCGCCAACAAGCTGCTGGCCGACGGCGAGCTGCCCGGCGGGCCCGGGCGCGTCTCCAACATCGTGTTCATGGGGATGGGCGAGCCGCTGGCGAACTACCGGCCCGTGGCCACCGTGTGCAAGCGGCTGAACGCCCCCGCGCCCGAGGGCTTCGGCATGGGCGCGCGCCACATCACCGTCTCGACCGTGGGTCTGGCCGCGGCCGTGCGCAAGCTGACCGCCGAGAAGATCCCGGTCACCCTCGCCGTCTCCCTGCATGCGCCCGACGACGCGCTGCGCAACGAGCTGGTGCCGATCAACACCCGCTTCGACATCGACGAGATCCTCGACGCGGCCTGGGAGTACTTCGAGGCCACCGGGCGCCGCGTGAGCATCGAGTACGCCCTGATCCGGGACATCAACGACCAGGCGCATCGGGCCCAGCTGCTCGCGGACCGTCTGATCGCCAAGGGTGGGGCCCACTGGATCCACGTCAACCCGATCCCGCTCAACCCCGTCAAGGGATCGAAGTGGACCGCCTCCGATCCCTTCGTCGAGAAGCAGTTCGTCCAGACCCTGCGCGACGCCGGCATCTCCGCGACCATCCGCGACACCCGCGGCTCGGACATCGACGGCGCCTGCGGCCAGCTCGCGGCCGAGGTCATCGAGACCGATGAGCATCGCGAGGACCGCGAGGCGCGGATCGCGCGCGTCGAGGCCGTCGCCGGAGCGGTCGACTGAGCGCGCCGCCCGCCTCCCCGAACCCCACCTCCCCTCCCGCTACAGTGGGACCCCGACAGCACCGAGGAAGGATCCACTGGTGAGCACATCGTTCGAGCGCGTCTCTCGCTTCAGCGTCGGATACGACATGCGCGAGGTCGACGACTTCCTCGCGCGCGCCCGCACCGCCTACGAGGGGCGCGACCCCGAGTTCTCCGGGGCGGACATCACCTCGGCCAGCTTCGGGACCGAGCGCGGCGGCTATGACATGCGGGTGGTCGACGAGGCGCTGGACCGCCTCTCCGACGCCTTCGCCCTGCAGTCCCGCGACGACGCCATCGCCTCGACGGGCGAGGACGTCTGGGTCGCCCAGCTCACCGAGCGCGCCGAGAGCCTCAAGGAGCGCCTGGAGCGCCCCGCCGGGGACCGCTTCGCCCCGGCCTCGCAGGGCGAGCCGTCCTACGACAAGGCCGACGTCGATGCGCTGTGCGATCAGCTGGTCGCCTACTTCACGGACGGACTGCCGATGAGCGTCGACGACGTGCGGCGATCCGCCTTCCGGCGCCGTCGCGGAGCCGAGGGCTACCGCGAGGCCGTGGTCGACGTCTACCTGGACCACGTCGCGGACGTGATGGCCTCCGTGCCGTGACCGGTGCCGACGCCGCCGGCGGCGACGGGTCGGCGCGATGAGCGCGGCCCTGTTCGCCCTCGGCGTCCTGGTCGTCGCCGCGGGCCTGGCGCTCTCGATCGCCCTGCACGAGATCGGGCACCTGGTCCCGGCCAAGCTCTTCGGCGTCCGCGTCACCCAGTACATGATCGGCTTCGGGCCGACGATCTGGTCCCGCACGCGCGGCGAGACCGAGTACGGCGTCAAGGCCTTCCCCCTCGGCGGATACATCCGCATGATCGGCATGTTCCCGCCGCACCGCGGCGAGCCCGAGGGCACCATCCGCGAGGACTCCACCGGTCTGCTCCAGCAGATGACCGAGATGTCCGAGGACGCCAAGGCCTACGAGACCTCCCAGTACGGCCCCGAGGACGCGCACCGCACCTTCGTGGCGCTGTCGGTGCCCAAGAAGCTCGTGGTGATGCTGGGCGGGCCGACGATGAACCTGCTGATCTCCGTGGTGCTGATGACGGTGATGGTCAGCGGTATCGGCATGCCGGCGGTCACCCCCACGGTCCAGGCGGTCTCCGAGTGCGTGCTGCCGGCGGAGGCTCCCGCCGACACGAGCTGCGAGGGCGAGCAGCCCGCTCCCGCCCTCGCCGCCGGGATCCGACCAGGGGACACCCTGCGCTCCATCGACGGCCGCGAGATCAGCACGTGGTCCGACGTGACCAGCGCGATCCGGGCCAGCGGCGACCGCACCGTGCCCGTGGTCGTCGAGCGGGACGGCGAGACGCTCGAGCTCGAGGCGACCCCGATCGTCGACGCCCGCCCGGTGCTCGACGAGGACGGGGCCGCCGTGCGGGACGCGGAGGGGAACCTGGTCACGGAACAGGTCGGCTTCCTCGGGGTCTCGGGCACCCCCGATCTGGTGCCCCGGTCCCCGGCCGTCGTGCCGGAGCTGGCCTGGACCACCTTCTCGCGGACCGGGGAGCTGGTCCTCACCCTGCCCGTGCGGCTGTACGAGGTCGGCCAGGCCGCTTTCGGCAGCGCCGAGCGCGACCCGAACGGCCCGCTCGGCGTGGTCGGCGTGTCGCGCCTGGCCGGGGAGGTCGCCGCCGCCGATCAACCCGGGTTCGAGCTGCGCGAGAAGGTCGGCACCATGATCTCGATGCTGGCCTCGCTGAACATGGCTCTGTTCGTGTTCAACCTGGTGCCGCTGCTGCCGCTGGACGGCGGCCACGTGGCCGGAGCGCTGGTCGAGGGGGTGCGACGGCTCCTGGCCCGCCTGCGCGGGAAGGGGGACCCGGGTCCCGTGGACATGTCGCGCCTGCTGCCGCTGACCAATGTGGTCGCGCTCGTCTTCCTGCTGATGTCGGTGCTGCTGCTGTACGCCGACATCGTCAAACCCATCACGCTGTTCCCCTGAGGTCGTGGGCCCACGGTCGGGACGGGACGTCCATAATGGGAGCGTGACCTCTGTGAGCCCGGGCATCCCAGCCGCGTCGACCGCGCGGCTCGCGGCTCCGTGTCCCCCCGCCGACCCGGAGGGCGAGGTGGTCGCCGCTCCCGGCTCCGCCTCGGTCTCCGCAGGCTGAGGGCGATGTTCCGGCGCGGTGGCCGGATCCGACCGGTCCGACCCAGCGGTCTCGATGCCGCGCTCACGCACGCCCTGCGGGACCCGGTGGCCAACGCTCTCGCGGGTGCTCGACTGCGGGAGGTCGGGCGCCATCCCGCCGTCTCCCAGGAGTTCTCCTACGCCGGCGACGAGAAGGACCCCGACGGTCTGCTGTGGCACGGGGTGAACCTCTCGCCGCTGTCGGCGACCGAGGAGGCCCTGGGCGACTTCGGCCGCCACATGGCCGCACGCTCCCGCCGGGCCAGCTCGGTGGTGGGCCGGCGCCGAGCGATCGAGACGCTGTGGGAGCCGCTGGCCGACTCCTGGGGCGGGGGCGTGCGCGAGTATCGCTGGAGCCAGCCGCTGCTGCTGGCCGGTGACGCCGGGAGCGCCGGAACGTCCCGGCTGCGGCCCGCGCTGCCCGAGGAGGAGAACGCCGTCTTCCCGGCCGCCGTCGCGATGTTCCGGGAGGAGGTCGGCATCGATCCGCTGCTGGGCGACGGCGGGCGCTCCTATCGGTCCCGGATCAAGGAGCTGATCCGACGTGGCCGCACCTACATCGTCATCGAGGACGGCCAGGTGCTGTTCAAGGCCGACGTCGGCTCGCTGTTCGGCCCGGTCGCCCAGATCCACGGGGTATGGGTGCGGCCCGACCACCGCGGACACGGCCTGGGGCGCACCGCCATGGCGGACCTGGTGCGGCAGGTGCGCCGCGATCACGCCCCGCAGGTCTCCCTCTACGTCAACGACTTCAACGAACCGGCCCGACGGGCCTACGCCGCCTCCGGCTTCCACCAGGTCGGGGAGCTCTCCACGATCCTGTTCTGACCGGCTTCCGCTCCGCTCAGTCCTCGTTCAGCGCATCCAGCGCCAGCAGCACGTTCGCCGCCGTCCAGGCCAGCGGCGCGACCGCGGCGGGTCGCCCGTCGAAGAGCACCTTCTCGGGCAGCGATCCGGCCTCGGTGCGGTGCTGGGCGAGCCAGAGCAGGAGCTCCACGGCCTCCGTCGTCCGCCCGGAGCGGGCGAGGGCGAGGGCGAGCAGGCTGGTCGACGGCGTCCAGCTGATCCCGTCGGCCTTCCAGGACGCGCCGGGGGCGATCCCTCCGGCCGGACGGGCGAGCTCCTGGCGCAGGGAGAGCAGCTGATCGGCCGAGGCGATTCCGTGGCAGCCGGTGGCGTCCAGGAACGCCAGGGCCGAGTCGGCGCCGCCGCCGCGCCGGTGGCGCTGATAGCCGTGCGCCCCGAAGGTCTCCGTCAGCAGGGACCTGAACGCCTCGGCGGCGCGACGGGCGCGATCTCCGCCGGTCAGCTCCGCCCCCGCCCGCAGCCCCGCGAGCGTGGTCGCCATGATCCCGAGCGTCACGGAGCGCTCATGGACCTCCCAGTAATCGGGGGAGACCGGCGGCATCACCGTGCCGTCCCCGGTCGAGGCCAGCAGCACCTGCTGGGAGGTGCTGATCAGCCCGGCCAAGCGGCCTCTGACCGCTGCGCGCCGCTCCCGGGGCGCGGTGGCCACCACCTCGGCGGCGGCCCAGAGCACCAGACCGGTCCCGTCGAACTGGCGGGCGCGGTCATCGGGCGCCCGATCCGTCCCGGGGACGTAGCGGGCCTCGTACCAGCCGTCGCCCGCCTGCAGGGACTCGAGATGCGTCAGGACGTCCAGGGCTCGGTCCGGGTGCCCGATGCGGGCGAGGGCCACCGCGGCGAAGGCCGCGTCGCGCGGCCAGATGAAGCGCCAGTTGCGACTCCAGCCCGCGACCGGGGCGGGCAGGTCGTCGGTGAGCACCCACAGGTCGGCCAGCGCCGAGGAGGCGAGCTCGCGCAGCGCGGGGCGGGAGGAGAGAGCCCCGGAGCCCTCGGCGAGAGCGTCCGTCCACCGGGCGGTGCCGGCCAGGAATTCCGCAGCGCGTCCACGGACCGCCGCCGTGTCGGGAACTGCGCTCAGCAGCCGGGTCCCGGGATCCAGGGAGTCCGTGCCGGTCCCGGTCCCGTCGGCCTCGATCAGCTGTCGGGTCTCGGAGGCGTCGTAGGCCACCGTGGCCGAGAACAGGGGGACGACGGTGCGGGGATCGACCGGGGGCGAGAACCGCCGGCGGAGCGTATAGGCCCCGGTCCCGGCCGCGCCGAGGACGGCCAGCGTCCCGGCGCCGCGCAGCACGCGCCGGCGGGACGGGGACGCGGGCACGGCATCGCCCTCCTCCGTCCCCGTCGAGACCTCCGGGACGGAGGAGCACGGCGACTGCTGATGTCCTGGCCGGTGCATCCCTCCAGGGTACTGCGGGACCGGTGACGCGCCCGGGGCGGGTGGGGGCCGGTCAGTCGTTCTCGGCGACCGCCCCGGCGGCAGCGGCCAGCTCGCTGATCCGCCGCGCCATCGCGAGGTCCCGCTGCGTGATCCCGCCGACGTCATGGCTGGTCAGGGTGACGCCCACGGAGCCATAGGCGAGGGTCAGGTCGGGGTGATGATTCGCCTCCTCGGCGGCTGCCCCGATCTGGTCCACCAGGACCAGCGCGGAGGCGAAATCCTTCGTGCGGTACCGGGCCGCGAGCACCGGGGTCGGCGGGGCGAAGTCGGCGAGGTCGGCGGCGGCGATCTCGGCAGGGGTGAGGACGGTGGTGTTCTCGCTCATGCCGCCACCCTGCCACCGGGGCGCGGCGGGCGGAAGGGCACGCACCGGTCGGTTCGCCGATAGGATCCTCCCCAGACTCCTGCCCACGATGAGAGGCCGCCCCGCCATGATCCGTATGTCGTCGTCGTTCGTCCGCACCCTGCGGGAGGACCCGGCCGACGCCGAGGTCGCCAGCCACCGGCTGCTCGTGCGCGCCGGCTACATCCGCCGCAGCGCCCCGGGGGTCTACACCTGGCTGCCGCTCGGACTGAAGGTGCTGCGCAAGGTCGAACAGATCGTGCGCGAGGAGCAGGACCGCATCGGTGGCCAGGAGCTGGTCTTCTCCGCGCTGCAGCCGCGCGAGCCCTATGAGGCGACCGGACGCTGGCAGGAGTACGGCCCCACGCTGTTCCGGCTGCAGGACCGCCGGGAGGGCGATTATCTCCTCGCTCCCACCCACGAGGAGATGTTCACCCTGACGGTGAAGGACCTCTTCAACTCCTACAAGGATCTGCCGACGATGCTGTATCAGATCCAGACCAAGTTCCGCGACGAGGCGCGGCCCCGGGCGGGCCTGCTGCGCACGCGGGAGTTCATCATGAAGGACGCCTACTCCTTCGATGTGGACGACGCCGGGCTGGACGTCTCCTACGAGAACCAGCGCGGCGCCTACCAGCGCACCTTCGACCGGCTCGGACTGCCCACCGTGATCTGCCGGGCCGACGCCGGGGCGATGGGCGGATCCCGCTCCGAGGAGTTCCTCCACCCCACCCCCGTCGGCGAGGACACCTTCGTGGTCTCCGACGGCGGCTACGCCGCGAACGTCGAGGCCGTCACCACCATCGGCCCCGCGCCGCTGGACGCCGCGGCGATGGCCGCGCTGCCGCCCGCCCGGGACGTCACCACGCCCGGCACCGGCACCATCGCGAGCCTCGTGGACCACCTCAACATCCACGAGCCGCGCGAGGACGGCCGGGACTGGCAGCGGACCGACACCCTCAAGGCGCTGGTGTACATGCTCCACCACCCCGACGGCTCGACCCAGCCGCTGCTGGTGATGATCCCGGGAGATCGCGACGCCGATCCCAAGCGGCTCGAGGCCGCCCTCGCCCCGGCCGTCGCCGTGCCGTTCACGGAGGAGGACTTCGCGGCGCACCCCGCGCTCACCAAGGGGTTCATCGGTCCGGTCGGGCTGGGCGAGGACTCCGCCTCGGGGGTCAAGGTGCTGATCGATCCGCGGGCGGCCGACGGGACCCGCTGGGTCGTCGGCGGTCTGGCGCCGGACGTGCACACGATCGATGTGGTGCCCGGGCGGGACTTCACCCCGGACGGGTACCTCGAGGCCGCCGAGGTGCGCGAGGGCGATCCCGCCCCTGACGGCTCCGGCCCCCTGCATCTGACCCGCGGCATGGAGATGGGGCACATCTTCCAGCTCGGCCGGAAGTACGCCGCGGCGCTGGACCTGCGGGTGCTCGACGTCAACGGCAAGTCCGTCGTGGTGACCATGGGGTCCTACGGGATCGGGGTCACCCGCGCGGTGGCCGCGATCGCCGAGCTGAACCATGACGACAAGGGCCTGGTGTGGCCCCGCCGGATCGCCCCGGCCGACGTGCACATCATGGCCACCGGCAAGGGCCAGGAGGTGTACGACGAGGCAGAGCGGATCGCCTCCGAGCTCCAGGCCCGGGGCCTCGAGGTGCTCTACGACGACCGTCCGAAGGTCTCCCCGGGCGTGAAGTTCACCGATGCCGAGCTGCTCGGCGTGCCCACCTCCGTAGTGGTCGGCAAGGGACTGACGACCGGTGTCGTCGAGGTCCGCGACCGTGCGAGCGGAGCGATCGACGAGGTCCCGCCCCAGGAAGCGGTCGAGGTCGTGCTCACGGCGGTCCGCGCCGGCTGACCCCGGCGCGCTCAGTCCCCGTCGCCGGGCGGCGGGTCCTCGACCTCCAGGCTCGGCAGCGGCCGCATCTGCTCGGCGCGGCCCACCAGCGTCTCCGCCTCCTGCATCGCGGCGACGATGGACAGGGGGCGGCGGGCGAACGGCGCCGCCCCGACCAGGGCGACGTGGTCGACCAGCAGGGAGCGGGCCAGCTGCGCAGGCAGACGAGAGGCGGACCCCTCCTCGAGTGCGCCGTCCGGCAGCGCGTAGACCGCCTGCCGCGGCACCACGGGGGCGCCGTCCTCCTCGGCGAACGTCGCGAGGGTCTCTGCCCGCTGCCGGTGCCGGTCACGGAGGACGAGGTGCCCCTCGCGCGCGTCACCGCCGGTGCGCGCGGCCAGCACCTCGTGGACATATCCGGTGTACCACTCCGTCTGCTGCGCCTGCTCGAGCGTGGAGTGGTAGTCCGTCTCCGCCCCGACCGACGGAGGATCCGTCGCGGGCACCTCGCGGCGCGGCCGGATCTCCTCGCTCGTGCGCAGGTCGCGCACCTCGCCGGCGTGCGCGGCCTGGTGCAGGACGTGCACGCTCCAGGCGGTGCGGGCGGCGATCGCGACCACCGGTCGGGCGAGGGATCCGGAGACCTGGCGGGCGGCGTCGGCCGCGGTCTCCCGCAGCTGCCCGAGCACGGCGACCAGTCCCGCCGCGTCCTCGGGCGCGTCCGGGGGCGGCGGGGAGGTGGGCATCGCGGGATCCGACGCCGCCTCCTGCTCCCGCTCGTACTGCGCTCCGGTCAGCAGCGCTGTGCGCTGGACGGGCAGGGTCTCGGCGAGATCCGCGAGCGCCGCCGTCAGGGCGGAGGATGCCGCGTCCCCGGCATCCGCCTCCTGAGCCACCCTGCCCCGCCCGGCCTCGGCCCGGGCGAGCAGCGTCAGCAGGTCCGAGCGGTAGAGATCGTCGATCCCCGGGGGAGGGGGCGTGTACGGCGCGGGTCCGCCCAGGCGGATCGGGCCGCAGCCGGTCAGCGCGGCGGGCAGCGCGAGCACGCCGATCGTGCCCACGGTCAGCAGACGGCGTCGGCTGACCAGGCGGGCCGGGAAGGACGGGCGAGCGGGACGGTGCACAGGAGGATTCTCGCATCGGGACCCCCCGAGGAGGCACCTGCGGCCCGGGGCCACTATCCTGGGGGCACACCGCCGGGGCATCGCCCCCGGTGAGCACAAGCATTCATAGGCAGGAGGAGGTGAGCGAGCGATGAGCGATCCTGACGATCATCCGGCACACACCGCCCTGCGGGACGCGGCGAGCGAGATCCTGACCCCCCATGGCCTCGTGCTCGAGGAGATCGTGGTGGCGGGTCCCCGCACGCGCCCGGAGGTGCGACTGGTCGTGGACCTGCCCGAGGACAGCCTGGGCAGCGCCGATCTCGACACCGTCACCACCGCCTCGCGGGAGCTGAGCGCACGGATCGACGCGGATGACTCCCTGCTGGGACCGGACCCCGTCGTCCTCGAGATCACCACCCCCGGGGTGGAGCGCGAGCTCACCGCCGCCCGGCACTTCCGCCGCTCCCGGGGCCGGTTGCTGGACCTGACCGTCGCCGACGACACCCGGTACCGGGCCCGCCTGCTCGGTCTCACCGCCGGTGACGTGCTCCTGCTGCGCCAGGAGCCCGGGCGCGACGACCGCGGCCGCCCCCGCCGTCGGCCGGCGGGCACCCCCGAGAGACTCGAGATCCCGCGGGCCGATATCGTCTCCGCCCGGGTGGAGATCGAGTTCGACCCGCCCGCCGACCTCGCGCAGCTGATCGCTGACGCCGAGAGCACCGCATCGGACCCCACTGCCACGACGAAGGAGAGCTGAGATGGACATCGACATGGGTGCCCTGCGGGCCCTCGAGCGCGAGCGCGACATCCGCCTGCCCGTCCTGCTGGACGCCATCCGCTCGGCTCTGCACGCCGCCTACCTGCACACCGACCATCCGGTGCGGGACTCCGAGGTGATCATCGACGAGTCCACCGGCGAGGTCGCGGTCATCGCCCGGGAGCGCGACGGGGACGGCACCGTCCTCGAGCAGTGGGACGACACCCCCGAGAACTTCGGGCGGGTGGCGGCCTCCACGGCGCGGCAGGTGATCTTCCAGCGCATCCGCGACCTCGAGGACGACGCGGTGCTCGGCGAGTACGCCGACCGGGCCGACGACATCGTCTCGGGGATCATCCAGCAGGGCCGCGATCCGCGCATGGTGATGGTGGACCTCGGGGAGGTCGAGGCCGTCCTGCCGCCGCACGAACGGGTGCCGGGAGAGGACTACTCGCACGGACGACGGCTGCGTGCCTACGTCACCGAGGCACGCCGCGGCCCCAAGGGTCCGCAGATCACGCTCTCGCGCTCCCACCCGAATCTGGTGCGCCGCCTGTTCGCCCTCGAGGTCCCGGAGGTCGCCGACGGCACCGTCGAGATCACGGGTCTGGCCCGCGAGGCCGGCCACCGCACCAAGATGGCGGTGCACGCGACCGTGCCCGGCGTCAACGCCAAGGGAGCGTGCATCGGCCCGATGGGCGCGCGCGTCCGCGCCGTGATGAACGAGCTGGCGGGGGAGAAGATCGACATCGTCGACCACGACGAGGACCCCGCGACCTTCGTCGCCAATGCCCTCTCGCCCTCGAAGGTGTCCAGCGTGACCGTGATCGACGAGGTGGGCAGAGCAGTGCGCGCGATCGTCCCCGAGGCGCAGTTCTCGCTCGCGATCGGCAAGGACGGGCAGAACGCCCGCCTCGCCGCGAAGCTCACCGGCTGGAAGATCGACATCCGCCCCGAGGGGGACCCCGACGCCGGCACGGTGGTCGACGGGACGCAGGCGAACTCATAGATCAGGTGGGCAGGGAGACCTGAGGTGTGGCTCACGCCTCCCGCAGCAGCGAGCCTCGCGGCGTGTCCGCTACACTGGGGAGGCTGTTCGTCGAGGCGCTCCGCAGACCGTCCGCGGTCCTGTGTCCGCCCCGACGAAAGCGTTCGGAACGGAGGTGGAGCTGTGGTCACCCGCTCCTCGGCCTCCCGCCCCGAACGCACGTGCGTCGGGTGCCGTCAGGTGTCCCCGCGCGATCAGCTGGTGCGTCTGGTCCGGGAGTCCGCTCCCGACGGCGCCGCCCCGCGGGTCCGTCCCGATCCCACCGGATCGGCCGTCGGCCGCGGCGCGTGGCTCCACCCCGACACGTCATGTCTCGACCTCGCCCTGCGGCGGGGCGGTTTCGCCCGGTCCTTCCGCGGCGCGGTCGACACCGGGCTCCTGGCCCGGGACCTCGAGAATCCCGATTTCACCCGAACGTGGAACAGGTAGAAGAACCATGGACATCCGATGAGTACTCACCCATGAGCACCCTCAGGAATTGATGGTCCGCGCCCTCTTGTCGGCCGGACCGAGACAGGAGAAATGTGGCTAAGGTCCGCGTCCACGAGCTCGCCAAGGAGCTCGGACACCCCAGCAAGGCCGTTCTGCAGAAGCTGCAGGACATGGGCGAATTCGTGCGCTCCGCCTCCTCGACCATCGAGGCGCCCGTCGCCCGCCGTCTGCGTGAGGAGCTCCCCGCCAAGAGCGGGGACGACGCCTCCGCCCAGAGCACCTCCGGCACGAGCGGGTCGACCAAGCCCGCCCCGGCCGGCAGGCCCGGCGGCTCCCCCAAGCCCGGCAGCGCGCCGAAGCCGGGAGCGAAGCCCGCCCCGGCCGCGGCTCCGGCCGAGGAGAAGCCCGCCGCCCCCGCCCCGGCCGCCGAGGAGCCGGCCGCCGGGACATCCGAGAAGCCGGCCGCCGAGGCGCCGGAGCAGTCGGAGACCCCGCAGGCCCCGGCCGAGTCCGCCCCGGCGACCGAGGAGCCCGGTTCCGGCGCTCCGAAGCCCGGCGGCGAGCGCCCGACCGCACCGAAGCCCGGCGGTGAGCGCCCCGCAGCCCCGAAGCCCGGCGGCGCACGCCCGGGCAACAACCCCTTCGCCAGCGCGCAGGGCATGCCCCGTCCCGGTGCCCGCAAGCAGGGCCAGGACGGCGGACGCCCGCCGCGCGAGGGCGGTCCGCGCCCCGGCGGCCCCCGTCCGGGCAACAATCCCTTCGCCAGTGCGCAGGGCATGCCCCGTCCCGGTGCCCGCAAGCCGGGCCAGGGCGGCGACCAGTCCGGATCCGGCCGACCGCCCCGCGAGGGCTCCGGCTCCGGCTCCGGCGGTCCCCGCCCCGGGATGCCGACCCCCGGCATCATGCGACAGCACTCGCACGGCGGTCTCGCCGATGCCCGCCCCAGCGGCGGCCCCGGCGGCGGTCGCGGTCGCGGCGGGCGTCCCGGCCCCAGCGGGGGCGGTCCGGGCGGCCCCGGTCGTCCCGGCGGCGGTCCCCGCGGTCGCGGCGGACGCGGCAGCACGCAGGGAGCCTTCGGGCGGGGCGGCAAGCCCGCCCGCTCGCGCAAGTCGAAGCGCGCCAAGCGTCAGGAGTTCGAGCAGCAGCATCAGGCGCCCGCGCCCGGTGGCGTCTCGATCCCCCGCGGTGACGGCAGCACCCCGATCCGCCTGCGCCGCGGCGCCTCGCTGACCGATTTCGCCGACCGCATCGACGTCAACCCGGCCTCGCTGATCACCGTGCTGTTCGCGATGGGCGAGATGGCCACGGCCACGCAGTCGCTGGACGAGGAGACCTTCGACCTGCTCGGCACCGAGCTGGGCTACAAGATCGAGATCGTCTCCCCGGAGGACGAGGAGCGCGAGCTGCTGGAGCAGTTCGACATCGATCTGGATGCCGAGCTCGCCGAGGAGAACGAGGAGGACCGTGCTCCGCGCCCGCCCGTCGTGACCGTCATGGGCCATGTCGACCACGGCAAGACCCGCCTGCTGGACACGATCCGGAAGGAGACGGTCGGCGCCGGCGAGGCCGGCGGCATCACGCAGCACATCGGTGCCTATCAGGTGCCGGTGGAGCACGAGGGCCAGGAGCGCTCGCTGACGTTCATCGACACCCCGGGCCATGAGGCGTTCACCGCCATGCGTGCCCGTGGTGCGGACGTCACCGACATCGCGATCCTCGTGGTCGCCGCCGATGACGGCGTCATGCCGCAGACCATCGAGGCGCTCAACCACGTCCAGGCGGCGAACGTGCCGATCGTGGTCGCGGTCAACAAGATCGACAAGCCCGATGCGAATCCGCAGAAGATCCGCCAGCAGCTGACCGAGTACAACCTGATCGCCGAGGAGTACGGCGGCGACACCATGTTCGTCGACGTCTCCGCCCGGGAGAACCAGAACATCGAGGATCTGCTCGAGGCGGTCCTGCTGACCGCGGATGCCGCCCTCGAGCTCACCGCGAACGCCGACAAGGACGCCCGCGGTGTGGCCATCGAGGCGAACCTGGACCGCGGTCGCGGCCCGGTCGCCACGGTGCTGGTCCAGCAGGGCACGCTGCACGTCGGCGATGCCATCGTGTGCGGCGTCGGCCACGGCCGCGTCCGCGCGATGCTCGACGAGAACGGCGACACCGTCTCCGAGGCGGGTCCCTCCCGTCCGGTGCAGGTGCTCGGCCTGACCTCGGTCCCCGGCGCCGGTGACTCGTTCCTGGTCGCCCAGGACGAGCGCACGGCCCGACAGATCGCCGAGAAGCGCGAGGCCGCCAAGCGTGCCGCGTCGCTGTCCAAGGCCCGCAAGCGCATCAGCCTCGAGGACATCACCAAGTCGATGGCCGAGGGCAAGGTCGAGACCCTCAACCTCATCCTCAAGGGCGACGCCGCCGGTGCGGTCGAAGCCCTGGAGGAGTCGCTGCTGGGCATCGACGTCGGCGAAGGCGTGGACCTGCGCATCATCGACCGCGGCGTCGGCGCGATCACGATGAACAACATCAACCTCGCCGTCGCCTCGGACGCGATCATCGTCGGCTACAACGTGCGGGCCGAGGGCCCGAACGCGCAGTACGCCGACCGCGAGGGCGTGGAGATCAAGTACTACAGCGTGATCTACAACGCCATCGATGAGATCGAGCAGGCCCTGAAGGGCATGCTCAAGCCGGAGTACGAGGAGGTCGAGCTGGGCTCGGCGGAGATCCGCGAGATCTTCCGCTCCTCGAAGTTCGGCAACATCGCCGGCTCGATCGTGCGCGGCGGTCTCATCAAGCGCGGTGGCAAGGCCCGCATCACACGCAACGGCGTGGTGATCACGGAGAACCTCGAGATCGCCGGGCTGCGTCGTTACAAGGACGACGTGACCGAGGTCCGCGAGGGCTTCGAGTGCGGTGTCAACCTGGGGTCCTTCAACGACCTGCAGATCGGTGACACCATCACGACGTACGAGATGCAGGAGAAGCCCCGCAGCTGATCCGATGACGGGTCGGGCGACCTCGCTCGCCCGACCCGTCGACGCGGGGGAGGAGCGACGCATGGAGACGACGTCCCTCCTCCTCCGCGCCCCCTCGGCCAACCGGGTCTACACGGCGGCGGCCGGGCCGCTCGCCCGGGCCGAGGCACGCTGGGTCCTCGGCGCCCATCTCGGCACCGCCCCGGAGGCGCGCGAGCGCCGTATCGGCGGGATGGACGCCCTGGAGATCCATGCGTCCGAGCTCGCCTCCGACGAGGGCGCTCGCCTGCTGGGCTCGCTCTCGGCGACGCTCGGGGTGCTCGACCTCGTCGAGGACGATCCCGAGACCCCTGTGCTGCGTCCGCGCAACCCGCCGGACCTGTTCCGCCATCCGGCCGACCTGGAGACCATCCTCAAATATCCGGGCAAGACCAATGAGCAGTTCACCGCGCTGCTGGTGAACCTCGCCGCCGCGCTGAGCACGCGGCGGTCCGGCCTGTTCGACGGCTCGCTGTCCCTGCTCGATCCCCTGTGCGGACGAGGCACCACCTTGAACCGGGCGCTGCGGCTCGGCCTCAGCCCGCTGGGTGCGGACCTCGACCGCACCGACCACGAGGCCTATCGGGCCTTCCTGTCCACCTGGCTGCGCGACCACCGCTACAAGCACACCGTCTCCGCCACGGCGCTCACCGTGCACGGCGAGCGTCTCGGTCCCCGCCTGGACGTGGAGCTCGCCGCCGACAAGCAGACCCTGCGCGCGGGGCGCGGTCAATCCCTGACCATGCTCTGCTGCGACACCACCCGCCTCGGGGAGCTGCTGCCGGCCCGCTCCGTCGACGCCCTGGTGGCAGATCTACCCTACGGCGTCCAGCACGGCGCCCGCGCCGACGGCGCCTGGCAGCGATCTGCGCGCGAGGTGCTGCGCTCCGCCGCCGACGGGTGGCGTCGCCTGCTGCGCGACGGGGGCGGCCTCGCCCTCGCCGTCAACCGCCGCACCCTCGACCACGAGGCCGCCGACGAGGTGCTCGCCGCCGCCGGCTTCCGGATCCTCAGCCGCGACGGCGCCTTCCGCCACCGCGTGGACCGCTCCATCGACCGCGACGTCCTGCTCGCGGTCCCCACCGACCACCCCCAGCTCGAGCAGCTCTCAGCTCTCGACGCCGACCAGGAGACTGACCGACCATGAATGACAACCCCCGCGCCCTCAAGCTCGCCGACCGCATCAAGGTCATCGTCGCGACCATGCTCGACACCCGGGTCAAGGACCCGCGGCTCGGGTTCGTGACCATCACCGATGTGCGCGTGACCGGCGACCTCCAGCACGCCACGATCTTCTACACCGTCTTCGGCACCGACGAGGAGCGGGAGGGCACCGCCGCCGCGCTCGTCAGCGCCACGGGGATGCTGCGCCGCGAGGTGGGCCGCCAGACCGGCGTCCGCCTCACCCCGACCCTCGAGTTCATCGCCGACGCCATCCCCGAGAACGCACGCGTCATCGAGGACCTCCTGAGCGAGGCGCGCGGCCGCGATGCCGAGCTCGCCCGCTCGAAGGAGGGTGCCGCCTACGCCGGGGAGGCCGACCCCTACCGCACCCCGCACGAGGAGCAGGACGACGACGGGACCGGCGACGTCGACCCTGCCGGGATCGACGGGCGCGGTCGCGAGGAGGCGTGAGCGCCCCGCACGGGATCCTGCTGGTCGACAAGGCACCGGACCGCACCAGCCACGACGTCGTCGCCCGGGTCCGCTGGCTGCTGGGGACCAAGAAGGTCGGGCACGCCGGCACCTTGGATCCGATGGCCACCGGACTGCTGATCCTCGGCATCGGGCAGGGCACCCGTCTGCTCACCCATCTGGTGGGCCTGGACAAGACCTACGAGGCCACGATCCGCCTGGGCCGCGCCACCACCACGGATGATCGGGAGGGCGAGGAGCTCGGCGAGGTCGTGGATGCGAGCGGGCTGGAGGACGCCGCGATCGCTGAGCGGCTCACCTCGCTGTGCGGTGACATCGAGCAGGTCCCGTCCACCGTCAGCGCCATCAAGGTCGACGGCCGTCGCGCCTACGCCCGGGCGCGGGCCGGTGAGGACGTCGAGCTCGCCGCACGCCCCGTGCGGATCTCCCGCTTCGAGCTCACCGCACGACGCACCGACGGCCCGTATCTCGACCTCGACGCCGTGATCACCTGCTCCTCGGGAACCTACGTGCGCGCCCTGGCCCGCGACCTCGGCGCCGCCCTCGGCGTGGGCGGACATCTCACGGCCCTGCGCCGCACCAGCATCGGTCCCTTCGCCGCAGCGGACGGAACGCCCGTCCCTGCCCGCGGCGAGGGCGACGACGTCGAGCTGCCGCTGCACGGACTGGGGGACAGCGCCGCCCGCGTGCTGGCGACCCTCGACGTCGACGAGCAGGGAGCCCGCGATCTCGCCGACGGCCGGCGCATCTCGCGCGGCGCAGAACCCTTGCCGGCCCCCGCGGGTCTGCGAACCGGCCCGCGCACCGGGAGCGAGGAGGGCGAGCTCGTCGCCGCCCTCGGCCCCGACGGGGTCCTGTGCGCCGTGCTCCGCCCCCGGGGCGAGCACTGGCAGCCCGTGCTGGTGGTCCCGGCCGACGCCCGCAGCTGACCCGCCCGCAGCGGAACCAACGACGGTGGTCCCGCCGCTCGCGGCCCCGTCGGCGGTGGTCCCACCACCCGCGGCCCCGTCGGCGGTGGTCCCACCACCCGCGGCCCCGTCGGCGGAGGATCCGCCCGGCGCGGAGCCGCCCTACGAGATCGGCGGCCCCTCCCGAGAATTCGGGAGGGGCCGCCGTCGCGGGCGGGGATCAGGCGCGAGAGATCAGGTGTGGACCTCGACGCGGGTGCCCATCGACGCCCAGTCGTACAGCCACTTGGCATCGGAGACCGGCAGGTTGATGCAGCCGTGCGAGCCCGAGTACCCGAAGGAGGAGCGCCACGGCGCGCCGTGGAAGCCGTAGCCGCGGTGGAAGTACTGCACCCAGGGCACGTCCTCGGTGAGGTAGTACTTCGGATGCCCCTCGGGGTAGTAGGCGGCGTTGGTCATGTCCTGCTGGTCGTAGCGCAGGTAGATCTCGTAGGAGCCGGTGGGCGTCTCATTGCCCTCCTTGCCGTCGACCATCGAGCGGGGTCCCCACACCGGGGTGTCGCCGACGTAGGCGGTGACGGTCTTGTTGGTCAGGTCGACGTCGATCCACTTCTCGCCGGTGGGCTCCGCGGCCTCCTCGGACTCCTCCTCGTCGGTGCCCTTCTCGTCCGTGGCCTTCTCCTCGGAGTCCTTCTTGTCGGAGTCCTTCTCGTCCTTCTTCTCGTCGTCCGTGGACGGCGCGTCGACCTCCTCGACCTCGGCCTCGACCGTCTTGGTCTCGAAGGCCGCCTCGAGGGGCGTGGTGCCGTTCAGCGCCGCGATCAGCTCGTCGGCGACCGCATCGGAGTTGGTGATCTTCAGGCCGTCCTGCTTCTCGGCGACGACCTTGACGACCTCGCCGTCCTCATCGACCTGCTCGATGCCGTCCTTGACCTCGACGGAGTCCTGGTCGGCCTGAGCGGCGACCCACTCGCGCACCGCATCCTCGTCGACGGAGACGGTCAGGGCCTTGCCGGAGTCGTCGGGGGCGACCGACAGCCAGCCGCTGCGGCGCTCCGGCGAGACGTCGTGGGTCGCGCCGTCGGCCCCTTCGATCGACATCGGCTGCTCGAGCAGGGAGGAGACGGCGCCGACCGTCTTCTCGGCCTCCGCGGTAGTGATCGCCGGGGCGATCTCCTCGATCGGCTGCTCGACGCTGAAGTCCTCCAGTGCGGGCGCCTTCTGCGTCACGGAGTCCACCAGGACCTGCGGGTCCACGCCCTGACCGTTGGTGCCGGGGACCGCCTTCCAGCTCTGGGCGTCCTCGTCGAAGGAGACCTTCGCGTCGACCGGCTCGGTCTTGTCCTCGGGGATGAGCCCGGAGGCGAAGTCCGCGACCGCGGCCTCATCGACGCTGACCACGGGATCGACCGAATTCTCGCCGGACCAGGTGGAGGAGACGATCTCCGAGAAGGACCCCTCGGTGTCGACGGCCGCCTGGGCGGTGGCCTCGGCATCCACGGTGACCCCGAGATCGGCGAGCGAGACCTCGTGCTCCTGGTCGCCGGCGGTGACCGTGACGGTCACGGACTTCCCCTGCTCGGCGACGAGCGCGGCGATCTGCTCCGGAGTCTTGCCGGCGACGTCCTGGCCGAGCACCGTGGTGCCGGGCAGAGCTTTGCCCTCGTACTGCTTGGCATAGGCGAGCGCGCCGGTCGTGAGGACGACGGCGAGGACGGCGATGACGGCGCCCAAGATGATCAGCGCACGTCGACGGCCGTGGCGGCCGGAGGGTCGGGACGGGCCGCCCGTCGCGGCCTGCTCGGTCACGTTCGTCATGAGACATCGATCCGATCTCAGCGGCTGTCGTGTCAGCCCCCGCATGAAACGCGGGAGGGCATAGGGGTCCCTCCCCGGCGCCGCCTTGCCCTTCAGGGTAACGGAGGGACGGGCAGGGCGACATGACCTCCGCACCGACCTTCGTCACAGCTCGGTCACGTCGCGATCCCCGAGCGGGAGCCCGCGGGCGTTACAGTGTTCCCCGGTGTTCGCCGCCGCATCGCGTGCGCGACCGCCGCGCCACCCGTGGGTGCCCCAGCGCACCCGGCCTGGAAGGACATGACCGCGCCGTGACCCGCACCCCCATCTGGCACTCCGTGCAGGACGTGCCCGCCGACTTCGGGGCGACGGCCGTCTCCATCGGCAACTACGACGGGATCCACCGCGGCCACCGCTTCGTCCTCGACCAGCTGCTGCGGCATGCCGAGGCGCGCTCGCTCACCCCGGTCGCCCTCACCTTCTGGCCCCATCCGCGTCATGTCATGCGCGGCGTCGCCGAGCCCCCGCTGATCACCGGGCACGCCGACCGCGACCGCCTCCTGCTGCTGGCCGGGGTCGGGGGAGTGCTCGATCTGGAGTACACCCTCGAGTTCGCCCAGCACTCCCCGGAGGACTTCGTGCGGACCTTCCTCGTCGAGGGCCTGCACGCCCGGTGCGTGGTCCTCGGGGAGGATGCGCTGTTCGGGCGGGGGAACGCGGGGGACATCGACACCATGCGCGAGCTCGGGCGGCGATACGGCTTCGAGGTCGTCACCGTCGCGGACCTCGGACCGGAGGGGGAGGGCACCGGACGCATCTCCTCCTCGCGGATCCGCGACAGCCTGCTCGCCGGTGACGTCGAGACCGCGGCGGAAGGTCTGGGGCGTCCGCACACCGTCACCGACATCGTCCACCACGGCCATCGGCGAGGTCGCGAGCTCGGCTTCCCGACCGCGAACCTGGGGCCGACGCCCGACGGGCTGATCCCCGCCGATGGCGTCTACGCCGGCCTGCTCACCGTCGTCGACCAGGCCCCAGCGCACAGCGGCACCTCGCCTCTGACCGGGGCGCCCGCGACCATCTCGATCGGGACGAACCCGACCTTCGAGACGGGCGGCGCTCCGCGACGGACCGTCGAGGCCTACGTCCACGATGATCACGACCTCGACCTCTACGGGGACCGGGTCCGGCTCGAGTTCGTGGCCTTCCAGCGCCCCACCCTCACCTTCGACTCGATCGATGCCCTGGTCGAGGAGATGCAACGTGATGTCGAGGTGACGCGCCGCACTCTCGAGGCGGTGCACTCCCGCCCGGCCATGACCGACTGATATCCTGCGCAGGCCGTGAAAATCGGCCGCGGAGAGTTCGTCCGCCCCTCCTCCTGCTCGCGTCCTGGACGCGAGTGAGCCGTGGACGGGGCGACGCTCGTCCAGAGAGCCCGGGGCAGCAGGCCCCGGCGCGCCGCGCAACGACCCCAGGAGAGCCATGGCCTTCGACACCGCCACCAAGCAGGAGATCATCAAGGAATACGCGACCGCCGAGGGCGACACCGGCTCGCCCGAGGTCCAGGCCGCGCTCCTGACCCACCGCATCAAGTACCTGACCGAGCACCTGAAGACCCACAAGCACGACCACCACACGCGTCGTGGTCTGATGCTCATGGTCGGTCAGCGCAAGCGCCTGCTGAAGTACCTGCAGGCTTCCGACATCACGCGGTACCGTGCGCTGATCCAGCGCCTCGGCATCCGCCGCTGACACCCGCCGCCGCTCGCCCTCAGGGCGGGCGGCGGTTGCGTCTGCCCGCCTCCCGGCGGGAGACCAGACCCCGCCCCGACCAGGTTCGGTCCTCGGCAGTGACCTGCGGTCCGGTATGCGAACGATCCCGACCGCACCGCACGTGACTGGCGAAGGCCGCACCGGCAGGGGCACCCCCGGAACAAGGAGATATCCCATGGCCATGGAAGGCCCTGACGTCACCACCACCACCGCGGTCATCGACAACGGCTCGTTCGGCCGCCGCGAGGTCCGCTTCGAGACAGGGCGCCTCGCCCAGCAGGCCGCCGGCGCCGTCGCCGTCTACCTCGACGACGACACCATGATCCTGTCGGCCACCGCCGTCTCGAACCGTCCCAAGGACCAGTTCGACTTCTTCCCGCTCACGATCGACGTCGAGGAGCGGATGTACGCCGCCGGGCGCATCCCCGGAGCATTCTTCCGTCGCGAGGGCCGCCCCAGCACCGACGCGATCCTCGCGGCCCGTCTCACCGACCGCCCGCTGCGCCCCGCCTTCGTCAAGGGCCTGCGCAACGAGGTCCAGGTCGTGCTGACGGTCATGGCCAACGGCCCGGACGACGCCTACGACGTCGTCGGCATCAACGGCGCCTCCGCCTCCACCCAGATCTCCGGCCTGCCCTTCTCGGGCCCGATCGGCGCCGTGCGCATCGCGCTGCTGCCGACCGCCCAGGGCGGCCAGTGGGTCGCGTTCCCGACCTTCTCGCAGCTCGAGGACGCCGTGTTCTCCATGGTCGTCGCCGGCCGCATCGTCGGCGAGGGCGACCAGTCCGACGTCGCGATCATGATGGTCGAGGCCGAGGCCACCGACAACTCGTGGAACCTCGTCAAGGAGCAGGGCGCGATCGCCCCCACCGAGGAGATCGTCGCCGAGGGCCTCGAGGCCGCGAAGGTCTTCGTCCGCAGCCTGTGCGTGGCCCAGCAGGAGCTGGCCGCGACCGCCGCGAAGCCGGTCCGTGAGTTCCCGCTGTTCCTGGACCACCAGGACGACGCCTACGAGATCGTCGCCGCGGCCGCCACCGATCGGCTCGCGGAGGTCATGTCGATCGCCGCCAAGACCGAGCGCGAGGAGCGCACCGACCAGCTGCTGGCCGAGGTCACCGAGGAGCTCGCCGGCGAGGGTCGGCAGCTCGAGGGCCGCGAGAAGGAGGTCGGCGGGGCGTTCCGTGCCCTGTCCAAGCAGGTCGTGCGCCAGAGGGTGCTCACCGATGGCGTGCGCATCGACGGTCGCGGTCTGCGGGACATCCGTGCGCTCTCCGCCGAGGTCGAGGTGCTCCCGCGGGTGCACGGCTCGGCCCTGTTCCAGCGCGGTGAGACCCAGATCATGGGTGTGACCACGCTGAACATGCTCAAGATGGAACAGCATCTGGATTCGCTGTCGCCGGTGCGGCACAAGCGCTACCTCCACCACTACAACTTCCCGCCCTACTCCACCGGTGAGACCGGACGCGTCGGCTCCCCGAAGCGTCGCGAGATCGGCCACGGCATGCTCGCCGAGCGCGCCCTGGTGCCGGTGCTGCCCAGCCGCGAGGAGTTCCCCTACGCGATCCGTCAGGTCTCCGAGGCCCTCGGGTCCAACGGCTCGACCTCGATGGGCTCCGTGTGCGCCTCGACCCTGGCGCTGATGAACGCCGGTGTGCCGCTGCGCGCCCCGGTCGCCGGCATCGCCATGGGCCTGATCTCGGACACCATCGAGAACACTGCGGGGGAGTCCGAGGTTCGTTACGCGGCGCTGACCGACATCCTCGGCGCCGAGGACGCCTTCGGCGACATGGACTTCAAGGTGGCCGGAACCAGCGAGTTCATCACGGCGATCCAGCTGGACACCAAGCTCGACGGCATCCCCGCCTCCGTGCTGGGCAGCGCCCTCTCGCAGGCCAAGGAGGCGCGTCTGGCGATCCTCGGCGTGATGCACGAGGCGATCGACGCGCCCGACGAGATGAGCCCGCACGCTCCCCGCGTGCTCGCGGTCACCGTCCCGGTCGACAAGATCGGTGCGGTCATCGGCCCGAAGGGCCAGATGATCAACCAGATCCAGGACGACACGGGCGCCGACATCACCATCGAGGACGACGGCACCGTCTACATCGGCGCGACCGACGGCCCCTCGGCCGAGGCCGCCCGCTCCGCGGTCAACGCCATCGCCAACCCGATGGTCCCCGAGGTCGGCGAGCGCTACCTCGGCACCGTGGTGCGCGTGGTCGACTTCGGCGCCTTCGTGTCGCTCACCCCCGGCAAGGACGGCCTGCTCCACGTCACCCAGCTGCGCAAGCTGAACGGCGGCAAGCGGGTCGAGAACGTCGAGGACGTCGCCCAGGTCGGTCAGAAGCTCGAGGTCGAGATCCGCGAGATCGACGCCCGCGGCAAGATCTCCCTGGCCGTGAGCGAGGACGACGAGAAGCCCGCCGAGGGGGACTCCTCCGAGGCGGAGTGATCCGCACGGCGACCTGAGGGCCGCCGACAGCAGGACGGGGAGGCGCCGCACGGTGCCTCCCCGTCCTGCTGTGCGGACGTCCTCACCGCGCTGCTCATCGGCCTCCCCGCCGGTTTCCCCGCCGGACTCCTCGTCCGCCGGACGTCCGCCGGTGACGAATCCCGCGATCACCATCGCACCCGGCGTGGAACAATCGATCGATGCCTTCTCTCCTCGCCTACGACGATCCCGCCTCCGACGTGATGCTCGATGCCGCCACCGGCGTGCGGCGCAGCATCCTGCCCGGTGGGGTCCGGCTGCTGACCCAGACCGATCACAGCGTGCGCAGCGCGTCCATCGGACTGTGGCTGCCGGTGGGCTCGCGGGACGAGCGCCCGGAGCACGCCGGATCCACGCACGCCCTCGAGCACCTGCTGTTCAAGGGCACCGAGCGTCGCACCGCGATGGACATCGCCACCGCCTTCGACGAGGTCGGCGGGGACTCCAACGCCGTCACCGCCAAGGAGCACACCCTCTACTTCGGTCGCGTCCGCTCCTCCGATGTGCCCCGGGCCATCGACGTGCTCACGGACATGATCACCGCGAGCCGCCTCACCCCGGAGGCTCTTGAGACCGAGCGCGAGGTCATCCTCGAAGAGCTCGCGATGGCCGAGGACGACCCCACCGACGTCGGCTACGAGACCTACCTCGCCGACGTGCTCGGCGCGAACACCGCCGTCGGGCGGCCCGTCGGCGGCACCGCCGAGAGCGTCACCGCTCTGGACATCGAGGACGTGCGCGCCCACTACCGCGAGCACTACCGTCCCGAGAACCTGGTGGTCACCGCCGTCGGCGACATCGACCACGACGAGCTCGCCGAGCTGCTGAGCACCGGGCTGCGCCGAGGTGGCTGGGAGCTGGAGGCAGGAGAGCTGCCCCGTCGACGGCCGCACCTCACTGATCTCGCCGGGTCCGGCCCCGCGCTGACCACCGACGTCGCCGCGATCTCCCCGCACCGGCTGGTCCGCCCCACCGAGCAGAACCACATCTTCCTCGGCGGGCCGGGCATCAGCGCCGTCAGCGAGGACCGCCACACCCTGTCGGTGCTCATGTCCGTCCTCGGCGGCGGCATGTCCTCCCGCCTGTTCCAGAACATCCGCGAGCAGCGGGGACTGGCCTACTCCGTGTACTCCTTCACGGCCGGCTACCGCGACGTCGGCCTGTTCGGCCTGTACGCCGCCTGCCGGCCCGGCCGCACCGAGCAGGTCGTCGAGCTGCTCGCCGCAGAGCTCACGCAGATGGGCGCGGACGGCATCGGCGAGGACGAGCTGACGCGGGCGAAGGGCCAGATCACCGGGACCTTCGCCCTCGGGCTCGAGGACACCAGCAGCCGCATGGGCCGCCTGGGCACGATCGAGCTGGTCCACGGGCGATACACCAGCGTCGACGAGACCCTGGCGAAGATCTCCCGCGTCGACGTCGCCGCCGTGCGCGATCTGGCCGCCCGCCTCGGAGAGTCCTTCAGCACCCGCGTCGAGATCGGCCCCGACGCCTGAGGGCACCGGCCGCCACCGACCACCGATCACCTCGAGCATCCAGGAGAGCATCATGACCCCCACCGACACCATCCCGCTGCGCGTCGCCGTCCTCGGCGCCGGAGGCCGCATGGGGTCCGAGGCGTGCCGCGCCGTCGAGGAGGCCGCGGACCTCGAGCTGGTGGCCCGGATCAGCCGCGAGGACCCCCTCGAGAAGGTCGCGGAGGCCGGGGCGCAGGTCGCCGTCGATCTCACCGTCCCGGCCGTCACGGCCGAGAACGTCAGCTGGCTGGTCGACCGCGGCATCCACGCCGTCGTCGGCACCACCGGCTGGACCGAGCAGTCCCTCGCGCCGCTGCGCACCCAGCTCGAGGGGGCCGCCGGGGTGGGGGTGCTGATCGCCCCGAACTTCGCCCTCGGCGCCGTGCTCGCCATGCGCTTCGCCGAGGTCGCCGCCCGGTACTACGAGAGCGCGGAGGTGATCGAGATGCACCATCCGAACAAGCTCGACGCACCCTCCGGCACCGCCCGCCATACGGCGGCCGCCATCGGCCGCGGCCGTGCCGCCGCCGGCCTGGGCCCCGTCCCGGACGCCACCGAGAAGGATCCGGATGGCGCCCGCGGCGCGGTCGTCGACGGGATCCACGTCCACGCGGTGCGTCAGCGCGGCCTGGTCGCCCACGAGGTGGTCCAGTTCGGGGGCCCCGGGGAGCAGTTCCAGCTGCGCCACGACTCCTTCGACCGCGCGAGCTTCATGCCCGGGGTGCTGCTGGGCGTGCGCGAGGTCGCCGCGCACCCCGGGCTCACCGTGGGCCTGGACGGCTACATGGACCTCGGCTGAGACCGGCCGGGCAGATGCGAGCGAAGATCTTCGTCGCCGCGCTGGTGCTGATCACCGCGGCGTACTGCTGGGGCCTGGGCTGGATCGCCTGGGGCTTCGTGCAGGTCGACAGCGCCCTGGGCTACGGGCTCGCCCTCGGCATCGTCATCCTGCTGGCGCTGAGCGTCTGGGTGATCTGGCGGGAAGTGCTCTTCGGCCTGCGCGCCGGGGGCCTCGCCCGCCGGTATCAGGTGCCCCCTGACGCCGTCGAGGACGACCCGCGCGCCGAGTTCGAGGCCGCCCGGACCGCGGTCCAGGACGGTGGCGAACAGGACTGGGCCGCCTGGTTCCGTCTCGCGCTGGCCTACGACGCGCTGCGCGATCGCGCCGGCGCGCGCAGGGCGACCCGGCAGGCGATCGACGTCCACCGCGGCTGAGAGCGGCGGGGGAGCGGCCCGGTGACCGGACCCGACCGGGGACGGGTCGGGTCCCGTCCGGCCCTCAGCCCCACCCGAGGGCCCGCAGACCCGCCGCGACGACGGCCGCACCGATCACGACCACCAGGAACGGGGCGCGCAGCATCAGCAGGACCGCGGCCACCCCGAGCGCGGCCACCCGGGCGTCGAGCACGATCTCGGGCCCGCTGGTCGCCGCCTGCGTCGCGACCAGCGCCCCCAGCAGGGCGATCGGCAGCATCGTGGTGATCCGCGCGATCCGCGGACGCTCGAGCACGTCGGGCGGCGCCTGGTAGCCGACCCACTTCTGGGCGAAGGACAGCACCGACGCGGCGATCACCGCGACCCACAGCGTGCTCATGAGATCTCCTCCTCCCGGGTGCGGTGCGGGCGGTCGTCCGCGCTCTCGGCATCCTCCTCGCCCCCCGCCGCACCCCGGCGCCCGGGGAGCAGACCGGCGCCGACCGCCACCAGAGCCGCCGCCAGCACCGGCAGACCGGCCGGCAGCGCCGGAGTGGTCACCAGGGCCACGAAGGCCGCCGCCACCGCGATCGCGACCGCGTCCCGGGACCGCAGGCGCGGCCACAGCAGGGCGAGGAAGGCCGCGGCCGCGGCGGCGTCGAGCCCCCACGCGGCCGGATCGGCGATGTGCCGGCCCATGAGGGCGCCGAGCAGCGAGAACAGGTTCCAGAAGACGTAGACCCACACCCCCGCGGACCAGAATCCCGCCCGCCGCGACTCCTCGTCCGCGCCGGTCGCCGCGAGCGCGGCGGACTCGTCGATCGTCAGCTGGGCACGCGCCCACGCCTTCCAGCCGCGACGAGGGAGGGACGGCGCGAGGACCAGCCCGTACAGGGTGTTGCGCACCCCCAGCAGGAGCGCGGCCAGCGCCGCACCGAGCGCGGATCCGCCCCCGCCGAGCACCCCGACGAAGGCGAACTGGCTGCCGCCGGTGAACATCACCGCCGAGAGCACCATCGCCTGCCAGACGTCGAGCCCCGACGCGGTGGCGAGGGCCCCGTAGGAGATGCCGTACAGGCCGGTCGCGAGCCCGATGGAGATTCCCGTGCGGCGCACGGCGCGCAACCGGTCCGTCCCCTCGCGGGGCCTCGGCCCGACGGGCTGGGAAGCGGTGGTCATGATGGCCCTCACAATACGGTCACCTGGGCGGACGCCATCGCGGCGTCCGCCGTGCCCTGTGAGATCGTAGATCCATGACGGCCTCCCAGGACACCTCCGACGCGCCCCGGCCCGCCGCTGCGCTCCCGCTGCGCGCCCGGGCGCTCCTGCTGGACATGGACGGCACCCTGATCGACTCCGGGCCGGCCGTGGAGCGGGCCTGGAACACCCTGCTGCGCGAGCACGGCACCGACCTCGAGTTCGGGCACGCCCAGCACGGCCGACCGGCCCGCCAGGTGCTCGCCGAGCTGCTGCCCGAGCTCGACGCCGAGCAGCTCGACGCGGCGCATGCGCGCATCGAGCAGCTCGAGATCGCCGACGTGGACTCCATCGTGACGCTGCCGGGCACCGAGCGCATCCTGCGTGAGCTCGACGCGGCCGCCCAGCAGCTGGGACGCGACACCTGGGCGATCGTCACCTCCTGCACCGCGCCGCTGTTCGCCGCCCGCTGGGGCCGGACGGGACTGGCGGACCCCGCACAGCTGGTCACCGCGGACCAGGTCGAGCGCGGCAAGCCGGATCCGGCGCCGTACCTGCTCGGCGCCGAGCGCCTGGGCGTCCCGCCGGAGGCGACCATCGTCCTGGAGGACTCCGTCGGCGGCCTGGTCTCGGGCACCGAGGCGGGGGCCCGCACCGTCGCCGTGACGAGCACCACGCCGGCCTCGGAGCTGGCCCCGCTGGCGGACGCCCTGGTCACCTCGCTCGATGACCTGGAGGTCCGCGTCGACGGCGAGGATCTCGTGCTGGCCCGTCGCGGTAGCTGAACCTCACGCCGCGCCTGGGCTCGAGGGGCCGACGGCGTTGATAGGCTCAGGCGGCCGATCCCGGTCCCGCGTCGATCTGCGGCGATGCCCGTGCGGATCGGAGCCGCCCCCTCGAAAGGACTCGCCCCATGTGCGGAATCTCCGGCAGCTACGGATTCGGCGTCGACGCCGAGGGCATCGCCCGGCGGATGAACAGCGCCCTCGCCCACCGCGGCCCGGACGGTGAAGGCCTGTTCACGGACGGCCAGACGTCCCTGGCGCACCGTCGCCTCGCGATCATCGACCGCGAGCACGGCGCCCAGCCGATGACCACGGCCGACGGCCGCTACACGATCGTGTACAACGGGGAGACCTACAACTACCTCGAGCTGCGCGCCGAGCTCGAGGGCCTCGGCCGCACCTTCCGCACCGACTCCGACACCGAGGTGCTGCTGCAGGCGCACGTCGAGTGGGGCACCGCCGCCTACGATCGCTTCAACGGCATGTTCGCCTTCGCCATCCACGACGCGCAGACCGGCACGGTCACCGTCGCCCGCGACCACTTCGGCATCAAGCCCCTGTACTACTGGATCGACGAGACCGCGGCCGACGGTCCGCAGGTGCTGTTCGGGTCCGAGATCCGCGCCCTGCTGGCCGCGCAGCGCTTCGAGGCCGCGCCCGACGATCGCGCCGTCTACCGCTACCTGAAGTACCGCGTCCAGGACGACGACGCCCAGACCTTCTTCCGCGGCGTGCGCCGCCTGATGCCGGGACAGGTGCTCGAGATCAGCGCCGCAGGCACCTCGATCACGCCGTTCACCTCCCTGCAGGAGGAACTGCGCGAGATCGCGGCGCGTCCCAGCCGCCCGTACAGCGCCGAGGTCGTCGACGAGTACCGCGGGCGCTTCCACGAGGCGGTGCGGCTGCGTCTGCAGTCCGAGGTCCCCGTGGGCACCTCGCTCTCCGGCGGCCTGGATTCCTCCGCGGTCGCCGCTGTCATCGCCCGTCACCTGCGCGAACAGCCCCAGGACGAGAGCTTCAGCGCGGTGGGCGCACGACAGAACACCTTCTCCGCGGTGTTCCCCAACTCCTCCAACGACGAGGAGCGGTACGTCGACGCGCTGCTGGAGGAGAACACCGGGCAGATCACCTCCCACAAGATCCATCCGCAGCCGGAGACCTTCCTCGAGGACGTGCGCGATTTCGTGCGCACCCAGGAGGAGCCGATCATCTCCACCGGGCCCTACGCCCAGTACGCGGTGATGCGCGAGGCGAGCGAGCACGTCACCGTGCTGCTGGACGGCCAGGGCGCCGACGAGATGATGGCCGGCTACAACCCGTACTTCTACGTCTATCTGCGCCAGCTGCGCCGCCAGAAGCGGTTCAAGGAGCTGGCGAGCGAGGTCGTCGGCTCGCGCGACATCCTGCGCAAGCTCGCCCGGACGAAGTACTCCGGACGCACCTCGGTGCCGATCGAGGCGCTGCTGAACTCCGGCTTCGTCGCCGAGCACAGCTCCGAGAAGATCACCTCCGTGCAGGACGATCTCAAGGAGCGTCTGCTCGAGGACACCTT
This sequence comes from Brachybacterium fresconis, assembly GCF_017876515.1. Lineage (NCBI taxonomy): Bacteria > Bacillati > Actinomycetota > Actinomycetes > Micrococcales > Dermabacteraceae > Brachybacterium > Brachybacterium fresconis. The sequence continues at coordinate 4,176,389 of NZ_JAGIOC010000001.1, forward strand.
CCGCTCCTCGCTGCCCTCGCTGCTGCGGTACGAGGACAAGAACACGATGCGCTTCAGCATCGAGGGCCGTGTGCCGTTCGTCGACAAGGAGCTGCTGAAGTTCCTGTTCTCCCTCGACGAGTCGGCGATCATCCACGACGGCTGGAACAAGCGGATCCTGCGCGAGTCGATGGACGGGATCCTGCCCGATGCGATCTCCAAGCGGCGCAACAAGATCGGCTTCACGACGCCGGAGGGGGAGTGGTTCCGCACCATCGCCCCGGAGCTGATGGAGATCTTCGCCTCCGAGTCCTTCGCGAGCCGCCCCTACTTCGACGCCCCCAGCGTCATCGCCCTGTTCGAGGACTACATCGCCCATCCCGGCAACCACGGCACCATGATGTTCTGGCGCCTGCTGAACGTCGAGCTGTGGATGCGCACCTTCTTCGACGACCCCGAGAACTCCTCGCGATCCCTCGGGGACGAGGCCGCGGCCGATGAGCGTGCGGCCCTGGCCGCCGCGAGCGGGGCCGCCGCGACCGACGGGCCCGGGACCACGGCCGCCGCCGGGACGGGGGCCACAGCGGACCCTGCGTCGGCGAGCGCCGCCACCGACTCCGAGCAGCCCAAGAGCGACTACGTCGCCAATCCGGACAAGCAGCTGGACCTGGTCTCGGACGTCGATCGCCGCACCTGGCGCCGGCTGCCCCTGCAGACGGAGCTGGTGGCCCGGGGCGACGATCTCCAGACGCTGGTGCGCGAACGCATCGAGCGCTTCGCCGCCTCCCTGCCGACGGACGTCGTCCCGGACGGATCCCCGTGGTACTTCGTGATCAGCGAGAAGATCATCGCCATCACGCAGGGCCGTTCCTGGTTCACCTGGGAGATCACGCCCCGACCCGCCGCGAAGGTGCTCAGCCGCTTCGTCACCCGCACCCCGGCCGGCATCGGCCTGGGCGACCCGACCACGATGGAGCTGGCCATCAAGGAGGTGGGCCTGCCGCGGGTGGTGGCGGCCTCGGCCGCCGGGGCGGCCGGCAAGATCATCGGCAGGAAGGGGCTGTTCTACGAGGTCGTCGGCGCGAACGTGCGGGCGATCGACGGGCCGACGCCGTACTCGGCCTTCCCCTCCAACGTCTCCGCGAAACTGCCCCCGAAGGACCCCGACGCCGTGTCCGCCTCGCTCTCGGCGGCGATCCGCGGCGCCGACATCCCGGCCGCGCTGCGCGACAGCTTCGTGGGCACGGTCGTCATGGATGCCAACGACATCGGCCGCAACGTGCTGGGCTCGGACGTCTCCGTCCCGCACGAGCGGCTCGAGGCGACCTTCGCCGACAACCCCCTCGGCCAGGGCCGCCAGCGCACCCCGCTGGCGATCCTGGTCGATCTCGGCGCCGCGTCACAGCGCTGAGAGCGCACGGGGCTGGACTAGGCTCCGTGCGACAGACCTTTTCGGGAGGAGACCATGACCAGCACCGCCCCGCGACCCGCCCGGCCCTTCGGCACGGTGGGGACCGCCATGGTCACGCCGATGACCGAGGACGCCCACGAGCTCGACCTCGACGCCGCCCAGAAGCTCGCGGTGCACGTCACCGAGCACGGCAATGACATGATCGTCGTCTCCGGGACCACCGGAGAGGCCCCCACCCTGACCGACGTCGAGAAGCTGGAGCTCGCCCGGGCGGTCCGGGCGGCCGTCGGCCCCGAGATCAAGGTGATCGCCGGGGTGGGCACCTACGACACCGCGCACTCGATCGATCTCGCCCGGGAGCACGCGAAGCTCGGGCTCGACGGCCTGCTCGTCGTGACCCCGTACTACTCCAAGCCCACCCAGGCCGGGATCGTCGCGCACGTCTCGGCGATCGCCGATTCCACCGACCTGCCCCTGATGCTCTACGACATCCCCGGCCGCACCGGCACTCCGCTCGCGTACGAGACGCTGCTGCGCCTGGGGGAGCACGAGAAGGTCCTGGCGATCAAGGACGCCAAGGCGAACCTCCAGCAGGCCTCGCTGGTGATGGAGCAGACGGACCTGACGTACTACTCCGGCGAGGACGCCCTGAACCTGGCGTGGCTGAGCATCGGTGCGTCCGGCATGGTGTCCGTGGTCGGCCAGGTGGCCGGTGATCTGGAGCGGAAGATGGTCGACGCCGTGGACCGCTCCGATCTCGCCGCCGCCCGGGACGCCCACCACCGCCTCGTCCCCATCGTCGAGGCCATCATGAACCGCATCCCCGGGGCCGTCGCCGCCAAGGCCGCCCTCGCCCTGCAGGGAGTGCTGCCCCACGCCGCGATGCGCGGCCCCCACGTCCCCGCCGACGCCGACCAGCTGCGGGCGCTCGCCGCGGCGCTGGAGGCGGTGGACGGCATCCCCTCCTGCGACCCGTCTCGGAGGCCCTTGTGACCACTGCCTTCTCCCAGCGTCTGGACCCGGCCCCGACGCTCCGCAGCGGCTCCCTGCGCATCACGCCGCTGGGCGGCCTCGGCGACGTCGGCCGGAACATGACCGTGTTCGAGGTCGACGGTCGCCTGCTGATCATCGACTGCGGCGTGCTCTTCCCCGAGGACGCCCAGCCCGGCGTCGATCTGATCCTCCCGGACTTCGACCTCCTCCGGGACCGCCTCGATGACATCGCGGCGATCGTGCTGACCCACGGGCACGAGGACCACATCGGCGCGGTGCCCTACCTGCTGCGCATGAAGCCGGACATCCCGCTCGTGGGCAGCCGGCTCACGCTCGCGTTCATCGAGGCGAAGCTCCGCGAGCACCGGATCCGGCCCTGCACCCATGTGGTCGAGGAGGGGTGGACGGAGAGCTTCGGGCCTTTCGACTGCGAGTTCATCGCCGTGAACCATTCGATCCCCGACGCCCTGGCGGTCCATGTCTCGACCCCGGCGGGCACGGTGCTGCACACCGGCGACTTCAAGATGGACCAGCTGCCGCTGGACGGCCGGATCACCGATCTGCGCGCCTTCGGCCGCCTCGGCGAGGCCGGTGTGGACCTGTTCATGACCGATTCCACCAACGCCGAGGTCCCAGGTTTCACCGTCGGGGAGCAGGAGATCGGCCCGACGCTGGACTCGATCTTCGCCACGGCGCGGCAGAAGATCGTCGTGGCCTCGTTCTCGAGCCATGTCCACCGGGTCCAGCAGGTGCTCGACGCGGCAGCCGCCCACGGGCGCCGGGTGGCCTTCGTCGGCCGCTCCATGGTGCGCAACATGGGCATCGCCGCCGAGCTGGGGTACCTCGAGGTGCCCCCGAACACGCTCATCGACGTCAAGAAGATCGGCGATCTGCCCGATGAGCAGGTGGTGCTGATGTGCACCGGCAGCCAGGGCGAGCCGATGGCCGCCCTGAGCCGCATCGCCCACCGGGATCACCGCGTCAGCGTGGGCCCGGGCGACCTGGTCGTCCTCGCCTCCTCGCTGATCCCCGGCAACGAGAACGCCGTGTTCCGCGTGGTCAACGGGCTGATGGCCCTCGGCGCCGAGGTGGTCCACAAGGGCAACGCGAAGGTCCACACCTCCGGTCATGCGAGCGCCGGCGAGCTGCTGTACTGCTACAACATCGTGCGCCCGAAGAACGTGATGCCCATCCACGGCGAGGTGCGTCACCTCATCGCCAACGGACGCCTCGCCGAAGCCACCGGCGTCCCGCCGGAGCGCATCATCCACGCCCGGGACGGCCGCGTCGTCGACCTCCGGGACGGCGTGGCGACGGTCGTCGGCGAGGTGCCCAACGGGTACGTGTACGTGGACGGATCCAGCGTCGGCGAGGTCTCCGAATCCGATCTGAAGGACCGTCGCATCCTCGGCGACGAGGGCTTCATCTCCCTGTTCGCCGTGGTCAACTCCCAGACCGGCGCGCTGATCGCGGGCCCCGAGATCCACGCCCGCGGTGTGGCCGAGGACGACGTGGTGTTCGAGAAGATCCGCCCGGAGATCGTGAAGGCTCTCGAGCAGGCCGTCGCCGATGAGACCGACCGCCGCGACACCCACCAGCTGCAGCAGGTCATGCGCCGGGTGATCGGTCGCTACGTGTCCCAGCGCCTGCGCCGCCGCCCGATGATCATCCCGATCGTCATCGAGGCCTGAGCGACGCTGGATGGCCGGGACAACGACCGGCTCGGGCGTGAGATGCGTCCGCTGCGACGGGCCGCAGCACGCCGCCTCCTCGGCCTGAGGGGCGGGGAGCGGTACCCTGGGGTCCATGGCGACACGTACGTCTTCCCCCGCACGTGCGTCGAAAGGCTCGTCGCGGACCTCGGCTGCCGGTACGTCCCGCACCTCCGGCTCCGCAGCTCACGACCCGTCGACGCTCCCTCTGCCGGTGCGCGCAGTGCGCTCCGGCTATCTCGCGATCGCTCGCATGGTCGGCGGATTCGTCCGCTCCATCGGCGTGGCGCGCTGGGAGGTCGGCCCGGAGCAGCGGCGTGACGGCTACGCGCTCTTCCTCCTGCTGATCGCCGCCCTCGTGGCCATCGTGGAATGGTGGCAGTCCGCCGGGCCCGTCTTCGGGGCCGTGCACACTGTGGTCGCCGGCACCTTCGGCATCTCCTCCATGGTGATCCCGCTGCTCGCCGCCGGTTGGGCGATGCGCATGTTCCGTCGGCCAGACCACGTCCGGGCCAATACGCGCATCGCGATCGGCATCGCCCTGCTGCTCACCGCGATCTCCGCGATCGCCTCCGTCGCCGCGCGGCTGCCCGCCCCGGCCGACGGCATCGACGCCCTCGCCCGCGGCGGTGGTGTGCTCGGCTTCCTCGCCGCCGCCCCGCTGCAGGCCCTCGTGCCCCCGGTGGCCGTGGTGGTCCTCCATGCCGTGCTGATCGCTTTCGGGATCCTCGTGCTCACCGCGACCCCGGTGGAGTCGATCCCCTCGCGCCTGCGCGGCGTCTACGACGTGATGGTCGGGAACAGCGAGGAGGAGGACGCCGAGCGTGTCGCTTTCGGTCTGCGCTCCCGTCGGCCGGATCCCGCCGTCCACGAGCAGGCCACCGAGGCACAGCCGTCCGGTCGCCCGCGCCGCCGCACCCGCAAGGAGAAGGCCGAGGACGCGGCCCAGCGTGATCACGAGAGCTTCGGCTATGTCGGGGACGAGGCCTTCGAGCAGGGCGTGTCCGAGCAGGAGGGCGCCACCGCCGCGCCGAAGAAGGGACGCACGAAGGGCTCGACGCGCGGTGCGCCCGCCGACTCCGCCCGGGCGGTCGACTCCGTCGAGGGCGAGAACAATCGTGCCAAGACGTTCCCCGGTGCCGGGGCCGGCACGGCGGCCGCGGCCGGAGCCACCGGTGCGACCACCCCGATGCCCACGGCCGCGACCGGGAAGGCGCCGACCAAGCCGGCGTCCACCCAGGCTGCCCCGAGCTCGTCGGCCGCCGAGGAGAAGTCCGATCTGGTGCCGCCGCCGATGGGCGACCTGCCGCGAGCGGGGGAGCAGCTCGAGCTGGCCGGCGACGTCGTCTACACGCTGCCCGAATCCTCGTTCCTCAACGAAGGCCCGCCCCACAAGACCCGGTCCGAGGTCAATGATCAGGTGGTCGCGGCCCTCGGAGAGGTCTTCGAGCAGTTCAACGTCCACGCCGAGGTCTCCGGCTTCTCCCGCGGGCCGACGGTGACCCGCTACGAGATCGAGCTCGCTCCCGGCACCAAGGTCGAGAAGGTCACGGCCCTGGACAAGAACATCTCCTACGCCGTGGCCAGCGCCGACGTGCGCATCCTCTCGCCGATCCCGGGCAAGAAGGCGATCGGCATCGAGATCCCCAACACCGACCGTGAGACCGTCGTCCTCGGCGACGTGCTGCGCAGCTCGGTGGCACGACGCAATGAGCACCCCCTGGTCATGGGCGTGGGCAAGGACGTCGAGGGCGGCTACGTGGTCGCGAACCTCGCCAAGATGCCGCACCTGCTGGTCGCCGGCGCCACCGGCGCGGGCAAGTCGAGCTTCGTGAACTCGATGATCACCTCGATCCTGATGCGCGCCACCCCGGAGGAGGTGCGCATGGTGCTGGTGGACCCCAAGCGGGTCGAGCTCACCATCTACGAGGGCATCCCGCACCTGATCACCCCGATCATCACCAATCCGAAGAAGGCCGCCGAAGCCCTGGAGTGGGTGGTCAAGGAGATGGACGCCCGCTACGACGACCTCGCCACCTTCGGCTTCAAGCACATCGACGACTTCAACAAGGCGGTGCGCGCGGGTGAGGTGCAGGTGCCCCCGGGCAGCGAACGTCGTCTGTCCCCGTACCCGTACCTGCTGGTCGTGGTCGACGAGCTCGCGGACCTCATGATGGTCGCCCCGCGCGACGTCGAGGCCTCCATCCAGCGCATCACCCAGCTGGCGCGCGCCGCCGGGATCCACCTGATCCTCGCCACGCAGCGCCCGTCGGTCGACGTCGTCACCGGCATCATCAAGGCCAACGTGCCCAGCCGCCTGGCCTTCTCGACCTCCTCCCTGCAGGACTCGCGCGTCATCCTCGACGCCGTCGGCGCGGAGAAGCTGATCGGCCAGGGCGACGCCCTGTTCCATCCGATGGGCAAGGCCAAGCCCATGCGCGTCCAGGGCGCCTGGGTGGGTGAGTCGGAGATCCACAAGGTCGTCGACCACGTCAAGACCCAGATGAAGCCCAACTACCGCGAGGACGTGCAGGTCGTCGCGGCCAAGAAGCAGATCGACGACGACATCGGCGACGATCTCGACGTGCTGCTGCAGGCGGCCGAGCTGGTGGTCACCACGCAGTTCGGCTCCACCTCGATGCTCCAGCGCAAGCTGCGCGTGGGCTTCGCGAAGGCGGGCCGTCTGATGGATCTGCTCGAGTCCCGCGAGATCGTCGGCCCCTCGGAGGGATCCAAGGCCCGGGACGTGATGATCCACCCCGATGAGCTCGGCACCGCCCTCGCCCGCATCCGCGGCGAGGAGGCCTCCGAGGGCGACCAGGCGTACGGTGCGGACCGGGCCGTCGAGCTCGACGAAGCCCCGGGCGCGACGCCCGCCCCCGAGGGGGCCGACGGGCTCGACGGGGCGGAGGACCGCTACGGCAGCGATCCACTGGCCGACGACGGCTCCGAACCCGCCACCGACTACTACGACGCGGACGACGACGAGGACAGCGAGGACGCCTGGAGCCTCACCGGCCGCTGACCGCCCCCGGCTCTCGGAGCACCCCGCCCCGCTGAGCATCTCGGCCGCTGCCATGAGCGGGCGTCACCCTTCCACCACCGACTGCAGGAGCACCGATGACCACACCGCGCACGGAGCCGGTCCCGCTCTGGAACATCGCGAACATCCTGACCATGGTGCGGTGCGCGATGGTCCCGCTGCTCGTGGTGCTCGCCATCCTCTACCCGGACACCGTCCCCGGCCGACTGGTGGTCGCCGCGGTCTTCCTCCTGGCGATGATCACCGACTTCCTCGACGGCCATCTGGCCCGCAGTCGGAACCTGATCACCGATTTCGGCAAGATCGTCGACCCCATCGCCGACAAGGCGATGACCGGGGCGGCGCTGATCATGCTGTCGGTGTGGGAGTACGTGCCGTGGTGGATGACCGTGCTGATCCTGCTGCGCGAGATCGGGATCACCGTCATGCGCTTCACGATCCTGAAGTACGGGGCGCTGCCGGCGAACATGGCCGGCAAGGCCAAGACGATGGTCCAGACGATCGCGATCGCCTTCTGCCTGATCCCGTTCGAGCTGTGGTGGGAGCCTGCCCGCTGGATCGGTCTCGCCCTGGTGCTGCTCGCCGTGGTGCTGACGGTCTGGTCGGGCCTGGTGAACCTCAAGGACGGACTGCGCCTGCGTCGTGAGGCCCTCGCCGGTCCCACCTCATGAGCACGGACCCCGCGACGGTCATCGCCCGGGCGGCGGAGCAGGGGCTCACCCTCGCCACGGCCGAATCCCTGACCGCCGGTGCCGTCGTGGCCCGCCTGGTGGATGTCCCCGGGGCGAGTGCCGTGATCGCGGGGGGAGCGGCCTGCTACTCGTACTCCGCCAAGACCCGGGTGCTGGGGGTGGACGCCGGGCTCCTGGAGGAATCGGGAGCGGTGACCGCCGAGGTCGCCGCCGCGATGGCGGACGGAGCGCTCGCCCTGTACGACACGGACCTCGCGGTCGCGACCACGGGCGTGGCCGGCCCCGGCCCCGACGGTCGCGGCGTCCCCGCCGGAACGGTCCACCTGGGACTGGCGCGATCCGGCCGCACCACGTCCACGCGTGAACTCCATCTCACCGGGGGAAGGGCCCGGGTCCGGGCTGCGGCCGTCACCGCGGCGATCGACGAGCTGGCCGCCGCGCTCGAGGGCTGACCTGGTGCGCTGGTCAGCGCCGGACGGAAGGCGCCGCCGGCCGACGTCTCGTCATGCACACCTCCCGCTCAGCCCTCGGTGGCGTGCCGGTAGACTTCCGGGAACACTCTGGGCGGTCGGGGCGTTGTCCTGGTCATGATGACTTCGACGCACCGCACCCCCGAGGTGTTCCACCAGTTCCATCCGAGGAAGGGAGGCAAGGCCATGGTGCTGTTCCGTCAGGAGCTCGGAGACGTGCTGCGCGACGCGCGCCGCTCCCAGGGCCGCACCCTGCGGCAGGTGTCCTCCGACGCCCGCGTGTCCCTGGGGTACCTCAGCGAGATCGAGCGCGGACAGAAGGAGGCCTCCAGCGAGCTGCTGGTCTCCGTGACCGAGGCTCTCGGTCTCCCGTTGTCCTTCGTCCTGCGTGAGGTGTCCGACCGCATCGCCCTCGCCGAGCGCGTCACCATCCCCGACACGGTGCCCGAGGGCCTCGCCGACGACGCGAGCCCGCTGGTCGGCGCCCACTGAGGTGCGGCGCAGCGAATTCACGGAGCTGGCCGACCACGTGTTCGGCCCGACCTTGGCTCGCACCTATGTCCGGGACCTCGTCCTCGTGGACGCCGGCGGCCTGACCGCCGAGCAGGCCCTCGAGCACGGGGTCCCGGTGCGTGCGGTGTGGACCGCCCTGTGCGACGAGATGGATGTTCCCGAGCAGCGACGCTGGGAGATCCCCCTCGCGCAGCGCCGTCGCTGACGCCGCCGGGAGGGTCGATGATCGCTGATGCGCCCACGGCTCCGTGCGCCCGGCACGACCGCGCCGCATGGCGCGGACACGACACGCGACACGCCGCCGAGCGCCCCCGCCTGCGACGTGTTCGAACGCCTGTTCGGTACAGTGGTCCCCGACGGTCTCCCCGGCACGACCTCCACCACCTCGTCGATCCTCCCCAGACCCCGGCCATCCACACCGGGAACGGGGCGACGACGAATGTCGGGGGCCCGGCCTAGTGTGGCCGCACGGTCACAACGTCGGCCCGCCCGGCCACTCGGAAGGAACGAAGCACATGCCTGCACCGAAGTCCTCTGCTCCCAAGCCCACCGCGAAGGATCGCGGATCCTCCCTCGACAATGCGCTCGCGCAGATCGACCGCCAGTTCGGCAAGGGATCGATCATGCGGTTGGGCGATGACACGCGTCCGCCGATCGAGGTCATCCCCACCGGCTCCGTGGCGCTGGACGCCGCCCTCGGCGTCGGTGGCCTGCCCCGTGGCCGCGTCGTCGAGATCTACGGTCCCGAGTCCTCGGGCAAGACCACGCTCGCCCTCCACGCGGTCGCCAATGCCCAGCGCAACGGCGGCATCGCCGCCTTCATCGACGCCGAGCACGCCATGGATCCCGATTACGCCAAGAAGCTCGGCGTGGACACCGATGCCCTGCTGGTCTCCCAGCCGGACACCGGCGAGCAGGCCTTGGAGATCACGGACATGCTGATCCGCTCCGGGGCGCTGGACGTCGTCGTGGTCGACTCCGTCGCAGCCCTCGTGCCCAAGGCCGAGATCGAGGGCGAGATGGGTGATTCCCACGTCGGCCTCCAGGCCCGTCTGATGTCCCAGGCGCTGCGCAAGCTCACCGGCGCGCTGTCCTCCTCGGGCACCACCGCGATCTTCATCAACCAGCTGCGCGAGAAGATCGGGGTCTTCTTCGGCAGCCCCGAGACCACCACCGGTGGCAAGGCGCTGAAGTTCTACGCCTCCGTGCGCATGGATATCCGCCGCATCGAGACCCTCAAGTCCGGCACGGACTCCGTGGGCAACCGCACTCGCGTCAAGGTCGTCAAGAACAAGATGGCTCCGCCCTTCAAGCAGGCCGAGTTCGACATCTTGTACGGCGAAGGCATCTCCCGCGAGGGCGGCCTGATCGACCTCGGCGTCGAGCACGGGGTGGTCCGCAAGTCCGGCGCCTGGTTCACCTATGAGGGTGACCAGCTCGGCCAGGGCAAGGAGAACGCCCGCCAGTTCCTCAAGGACAATCCCGACCTCGCCGTCGAGATCGAGGAGAAGATCCTGCGCACCCTCGGTGTGGGCAAGTACGCCGCCGAGCCGGAGGCCCCGCAGGCCCCGGAGGCCGCGCCCGCGGAGGACGCGCTCGGCGAGGACGAGTTCCTCGACGAGGACGTCCCCGCCACCATCTGACCCATGGTGGATCCCCGACCCGCCGGGAGCGATGGCGCGCATCCGCCTGCCGCCGCTCCCGGCGCTCCGGGTCACCTCCGGACCGCGCCCGAGATCCGTGCCGAAATCGGGCGGCGCACTCAGGAGATCCTGGACGCGCCTCGCGATGCCGAGAACCCTCAGGCGCGCGATCGCGAGAAGGCCGTCGTGCACGAGTGCCGGTACCTGATGCGCCTGCTGGCGATGCGGCGTCGGTCGGACGGAGAGATGCGCACCCGGCTCGCCCGACGCGAGGTGCCGGCCGACATCGCCCACGAGGTGATGGCGCGCATCGACCGGGCGGGGCTGATCGATGACGCCGCCTTCGCCCGGGACTGGGTCGCTCAGCGTCGCGCACTGCGGTCCCTCGGCGACGAGGCGCTGCGCCGCGAACTGGCCGATCGGACGGTGGATCCCGCCGTGATCGACGCCGCCCTGTCCACCGGACAGAGCGATGAGGAGACCCGCTGCCGAGACCTGGTCCGCTCGCGGATCGACCACCGGGACCGCCAGCGGCTGCGCACCGACCGGGACGGCAGCCACCGGCGCCGCCTCTCCCGACGGCTCGATGCGCTGCTGACCCGCAAGGGCTACCCGGGCTCTCTCGCGGTCCACGTCATCTCCTCCGAACTGCGCGACGCCGCCGATCCCGCGGTGCGCTGAGGCCGTCCCGAGCCGTATTCTGGAGGCACTATGTCCCTCAGCTCCCTCACCACCGGCCCTGCGACGACTGCCGAGGACGAGGCCTCGACCCGCGGCACGTACCAGGTGCGCACCTTCGGCTGTCAGATGAACGTCCACGACTCCGAGCGCCTGACCGGCCTGCTCGAGGACTCCGGCTACGTCGCCGCCCCGCCCGGGGCGGAGGCGCGTCGAGGCGAGGTCGACGTCATCGTGTTCAACACCTGTGCGGTGCGCGAGAACGCCGACAACAAGCTCTACGGGACTCTCGGCGGCCTGCGCCCCGGCAAGGATCTCCACCCCGGCATGCAGATCGCCGTCGGGGGCTGTCTCGCCCAGAAAGACCGCGACGCCATCGTCGAGCGCGCCCCCTGGGTCGACGTCGTCTTCGGCACCCACAACATCGGCTCCTTGCCCGTGCTGCTGGACCGGGCCCGGCACAACTCCGAGGCCCAGGTGGAGATCCTCGAATCCCTCGACGTCTTCCCCTCCACGCTGCCCACCCGCCGCGAGTCCGTCTACGCCGCCTGGGTCTCCATCAGCGTCGGCTGCAACAACACCTGCACCTTCTGCATCGTGCCCTCCCTGCGCGGGAAGGAGAAGGACCGCCGCCCCGGCGACGTCCTCGCCGAGGTGCGCGACGTCGTCGACTCCGGTGCCACCGAGGTGACCCTGCTGGGCCAGAACGTGAACTCCTACGGCGTCGAGTTCGGCGACCGCGGGGCGTTCGCGAAGCTGCTGCGCGCCTGCGGCGAGATCGACGGGCTGGAGCGGGTGCGCTTCACCTCCCCGCACCCGGCGATGTTCACCGACGATGTGATCGACGCGATGGCCGAGACCCCCAACGTCATGCCGCAGCTGCACATGCCGCTGCAGTCCGGGTCCGACGACGTCCTGCGTCGGATGAAGCGCTCCTATCGCTCGAAGAAGTTCCTCGGCATCCTCGAGCGAGTGCGCGAGCGCATCCCTGCCGCAGCCATCACCACGGACATCATCGTCGGGTTCCCCGGGGAGACCGAGGAGGACTTCCAGCGCACCCTGGACGTGGTCGAGGCCTCCCGCTTCTCCAGCGCCTTCACGTTCCAGTACTCGATCCGCCCGGGCACCCCGGCGGCGACCATGGCCGACCAGATTCCGAAGGAGATCGTCCAGGAGCGCTACGAACGGCTGACGGCCCTGCAGGACCGGATCACCCACGAGGAGAATCGGAAGCTCGAGGGCGGCGTCGTCGAGGTCCTGGTCGCCGAGGGGGAGGGGGAGCGCGAAGAGATCACCCATCGTCTCTCCGGGCGAGCCCGGGATCATCGCCTGGTGCACCTGTCCCTGCCCGCCGAGCTGGCGGAGTCCGAGCGTCCGCGCCCCGGCGACCTGGTGACGGCGACGGTCACCCGCGCCGCCCCGCACTATCTGATCGCCGACAGCGCCCTCGACGTCGCTCCCGGCGCGTCTGCGACGAGGGAGCAGTTCTCGGTGCGTCGCACCCGATCGGGCGATGCCTGGGAGGCCGGCGCGGAGGGGATCGACGGCGGATCCGCCTGCGGCACCGGCCACGGAAGCGCGGCGGCGGGCGGCCCCGTCACCCTCGGGATGCCGAGCCTGCGCCGGGCGTGACCGGTCCGGACACGAAGGGCCGGCACCCCGGAGGGCGCCGGCCGTTCGTCGGGACGATCAGGGGCTCGCAGAACAAGCCGTCGAGGTCAGCCGTCGAGCTCGTCGAGCTCCGGACCGAGCCTCTCCTCGAGGCTGTGGAAGAAGGCGATCACGGTGCTCAGCCCGCACTTGATCGCGCTGTCGATCTGGGAGTCCAGCGCACCGGCGCGGAAGTCGGCGGCGAGCTCGCCGTAGACGCCCAGCAGGCCCTCGGACTCACGGCGCACGTAGACCTTGGGCCAGACGCGGTTCATGTTCCACTCGTTGCACAGCTTGACCATCTCCACCTTGCGGGAGATGTCCACGGAGTGGTTCCAGCGCCCACGGGTCTGCATCACGGCCTGGTCCTCGCCGGAGAGCATGAACTGGAATCGGTAGTCGTCGAACCGGGCGCGGAGGATCTCCGGGTGCTCCTCGTCCTCGACGAAGGCGTACCCACGACGGGCGAGACTCTCCTCGACCCGCGTCAGGGACATCGGGGCCAGAGCCGCGGCCGAGTCCGGCAGCGCGGAGGACTCGTTCGGTGCAGTCACTTCCAACCTCAGGTATCGCACTAGAAGATGAGGACGGCCCGGGGACCCGGACCGCGGCTCACCCTACTCCCTCCCCCTGGTATTCGGCCCCTCACCAGGAGTGATCCGCCTGACGATCGGTGAGCGCGCAGGTAGGGTGCAGGTATGGACGACCCCTCGGATTCCCGTGGCGGGCCACTCCCGGGCGCCGCCCCGCTGATCGCGATCGTCGGCGCCACCGCCACCGGCAAGTCCGACCTCGCCATCGCCCTGGCCCGGCAGCTGGACGGCGAGGTGGTGGGCGCCGACGCCCTCCAGCTCTATCGCGGCATGGACATCGGCACCGCCAAGGTGCCGCCGACCGAGCGGGATGGCATCCCGCATCACCTCATCGACGTGCTCGAGGTGACCGAGGAGGCCAGCGTCTCCGCGTACCAGCGCGCCGCCCGGGAGGCGATCGCGGCGATCCGCGCCCGGGGCCGCACCCCGATCCTGGTCGGCGGTTCCGGCTTGTACGTGCGCGCCGTGCTCGACGACATCGAGTTCCCTCCCACCGACGCCGCCACCCGCGCACGCCTGGAGGCTCGCGCCGCGCACGAGGGACCCCGAGCGCTGCACGCCCAGCTGGCGGGCAGCGATCCCGAGGCCGCCGCCGCGATCGGGCCCGGGGACACCCGTCGCATCGTGCGTGCCCTCGAGGTGGGAGAGCTGACCGGACGCTCCTTCACGGCCTTCCTGCCCCGTCCGCAGTACGTCCAGCAGGGAACCGTCCAGATCGGACTCCGCCTCGAGCGCGCCGACCTGCACTCCCGCATCGCCCGCCGCGTGGACCGGATGGTTGACCTCGGCCTGCTGCAGGAGATTCGCGATCTGCGCGTGCGCGGGCTGGACCGGGGTGCGACCGCGCGTCGGGCGATCGGCTACGAGCAGGGCCTGGCCGTGCTCGAGGGCACCATGAGCTGTGCCGACGCGATCGAATCCACCATCGTCGGCACCCGCCGCCTGGTGCGCAAGCAGGACACCTGGTTCCGCCGCGACCACCGCGTGCGCTGGATCGACGCCGACGCCGACGGCGACGCCGACGGCGCCCCGGGCGCTCCGGGGGCCCCGGCGACCGCCCCGCGCCGAACGATCGACAGCGCCCTGGCCCAGATCGAGGCGGGCATCACGGCTGCCCGGTCCGATTCCGACGCAGGCCGTAGGCTCGAGCCATGACCGAGAACGTGCGATTCACCAAGGGCCACGGCACCGAGAACGACTTCGTGCTGCTCGACGACCCCGAGGGCCGGGTGGAGCTGGATCCTCAGCAGGTCGTCGCCCTCACCGACCGTCGTGCCGGCATCGGCGGCGACGGCGTGATCCGCGCCGTGCGCACCCGGCGGGCCGGGATCGACGCCCCGGCGGACGCCCCCGAGTGGTTCATGGACTATCGCAACGCCGACGGCTCGCTCGCCGAGATGTGCGGCAACGGGGTGCGGGTGCTCGCCGCCCACCTCCGCCGCACCGGCCATGTCCGCGAGGACCGCTTCGCCCTCTGGACCCGCGCCGGGGCGCGCACCGTCGAGATCCTCGAGCGCCCCGCCGACGAAGGCGCTCCCTGGTCGGTGAGGGTGGGGATGGGCGTGAGCGCTCTCGTCCCCGCGGCCCGCGCCGTCGAGGTCGACGGGCACCGGCTCGAGGCGACCGACGTCGACATGGGCAATCCCCACGCCGTCGCGTTCCTGCCGGCGGATCTCGACCTGGCGGATCTCGACCTGATGCGCCGGCCCCCGGTCCTCGACCCGGCACCCCCCGATGGCGCCAACATCGAGCTGGTCGCCCGTCGCGGTGACCGTCACGTGGCGATGCGGGTGCTCGAACGCGGGGTGGGGGAGACCCGCTCCTGCGGGACGGGCGTGGCCGCTGTCGCGGTCGCTGCCGCTCACCGCGCCGGCGACGGGACCTGGGAGCCCTGGACGGTCGATGTGCCCGGTGGTCGTCTCCAGGTCGGCTGGAACGCCGAGGGCGAGGTCACCCTCACCGGTCCGGCCGTGCTCGTGGCCGACGTGACCCTGCTCGCCTGACCGGGGCTCAGCGCCGCGGCCCGACCTCCAGGACCCGGAAGCCCTTGGCGCTGGCCACCTTGGTGACCTCACGGTCTCCCAGCTGTTCGGCGAGCCAGCGGGCCAGCGGATCCGCCCCCAGGTTCTTTCCGACCACCAGGGCGGCGGTGCCCTGCGGCGACAGCCGTGCCATCCACCGCAGCAGCAGCGCGTGCAGGGCCTGCTTCCCGATCCGGATCGGCGGATTCGACCAGATCGCCTCGAACATCAGATCCTCGGGAACGTCCTCCGGGGCGGCCACGCGCAGGTTCGTGACCCCGGCCCGCACGGCGTTCTCGGCGGTCAGCGTCCGAGCGCGTTCGCTGACGTCCACCGCCCACACCTCCGCCCCGGGGTGCTCCAGCGCAGCGGTCAGAGCGATCGGCCCCCAGCCGCAGCCCAGATCCAGGATCCGGGCCCCGGGGCGCGGCACGGTGAGCGTGTCGAGACGTCCCAGCAGCACCGCGGTGGCTTTGTCCAGTCCGCGCCCGCTGAACACCGAGGCGCTGGAGACCAGGTCGAGGTCTCTGCCGGCCAGCCGCACGGGCAGGGGGACGCGCTGGTCGTCGGTCGCGGGGGAAGGGGTGAAGTAGTGCTCGTCCACCCCAGCAGGATACGGACCTCGCGGCCGGGCGTCGGCGCACGGGCCCCGTCGCGCCCCCGCAGCGGATCGCCGCCCGATCCGCCCAGGGCAAAATCGCTCGACCGCGGCGACGCGGCGTGGGATTCTGGGATGACAGCTCGTCCCCGACCCCAAGGAGCGCCCCGATCGTGCCCATTGCTTTCCATCCCGAACCCGATTCCGACACGGACGTCGACGGGACCACCACGGGAGGGACCGGGGCCACGGCGCGCACCGAGACCACGGACGCCGCGACCACCCCGTCCCGTCGGGACCCGTTGACCGAGCGGATCCTCTCCCGCGGCGACGCCTCCGTCTCCGCCGTGACCTACGACTCCGAGGCCGACGGCGCGCAGTACGACCTCGCCGACCGCCAGGCCCTGCGCCGCGTGGCGGGGCTCTCCACCGAGCTCGAGGACGTCACCGAGGTCGAGTACCGCCGACTCCGCCTGGAGCGCGTCGTCCTGGCCGGTCTGTACACCTCCGGCGACTCCGCCGAGGCGGAGACCAGCCTGCACGAGCTCGCGGCGCTCGCCGAGACCGCCGGCTCCACCGTGCTCGACGGCGTGCTCCAGCGCCGCGCCCACCCCGACCCGGCCACCTTCCTGGGCAAGGGCAAGGCCGCGGAGCTCGCGGAGGTCGTCGCCGAGCACGGCGCCGACACCGTGATCGCCGACGGCGAGCTCGGACCCGGCCAGCGCCGTGCGCTCGAGGACATCGTCAAGGTCAAGGTCATCGACCGCACCGCGCTGATCCTGGACATCTTCGCCCAGCACGCCAAATCCCGCGAGGGCAAGGCGCAGGTGGAGCTCGCCCAGCTCGAGTACCTGATGCCGCGACTGCGCGGCTGGGGCGAGTCGATGTCCCGGCAGGCCGGTGGCCAGGTGGGCGGCGCCGGTGCCGGTATGGGCTCGCGCGGCCCCGGCGAGACGAAGATCGAGCTGGACCGACGCCGCATCCGCGACCGCATGGCCAAGCTGCGCCGCCAGATCACGGCGATGACCCCGGGCCGGGACACCCAGCGCGCGGACCGCAAGCGCAACCAGGTGCCCGCGGTCGCGATCGCCGGATACACCAACGCCGGCAAGTCCTCGCTGCTGAACCGGCTCACCGGCGCCGGAGTCCTGGTCGAGAACGCCCTGTTCGCGACCCTCGACCCGACCGTGCGGCGCTCACGGACGCCCGACGGCCGCGAGTTCACCTACGCCGACACCGTCGGCTTCGTGCGGCACCTGCCCACCCAGCTGGTGGAGGCGTTCCGCTCCACCCTCGAGGAGGTCGGGGACGCCGACCTGCTGCTGCACGTGGTCGATGCCTCCCACCCCGACCCCGAAGGGCAGATCCGCGCCGTGCGCACCGTGCTCGGCGAGCTCGAGGGCTTCGACGTGCCCGAGATCGTCGTGCTCAACAAGGCGGACATCGCCGAGCCGGAGACGATCGCTCGACTGCGCAGCCAGGTCGGCGACCCGCTCGTCGTCTCCGCCCGCACGGGGATGGGCGTGGCGGAGCTGCGTGACCTGATCGCAGAGCGACTGCCCCGCCCGGCGGTCGAGGTCGACGTGGTCGTGCCCTATTCCCGCGGCGACCTCGTCTCGCGGGTGCACAGCAGCGGTGAGGTCCTGGCCGAGGAGCACATCATGGAGGGCACCCACCTCCACGCCCGCGTGGATGAGGCGCTCGCCGCAGAGCTGCACGGCGCGGCCTGACGGGGCGGGGACGACGGCGCGGATACCCTGATCCGATGACCACCGCCACCGCTCACCAGGCCGCCCCGGAGGCCGCCGACATCCAGCTGTCGACCCTCATGGACGCGGCGGTCACGGCGATCGGCGGCACCCAGCGTCCGGGCCAGCAGGCCATGGCACAGGCGGTGGAGACGGCCATGACCGGAGGGCGCCACCTGCTGGTCCAGGCCGGCACCGGAACCGGAAAATCGCTCGCCTATCTGGTGCCGGCGCTGCGCCACGCCCTGGTCAGCCGTCGGCCGGTGGTGATCTCCACCGCCACCATCGCGCTGCAGACGCAGATCGTGCGCAAGGACCTGCCGTACCTGGTCGAGGCGCTCTCCCCGCACCTGCCGCGCACCCCGACCTTCGCCCTGCTCAAGGGGCGGGCGAACTACCTGTGCCGCCACAAGATCGACGGCGGCTACCCCGTCGACATCGACCCCGGCGCGCTGTTCGCCGAGGCGTCCGCGGACCCCGCCCGGGGCGGCGGCGAACGCCTGGGCGACCAGGTGCGTCGCCTGCGCGAGTGGTCCGAGGAGACCGACAGCGGCGACCGCGACGCGCTGGACGACCCCGTCTCCGATCGCGCCTGGCGGCAGGTCTCCGTCACCGGCTCCCAGTGCTTGGGCGGCACCTGCCCGATGGTCGAGTCCTGCTTCGCCGAGCACAGCCGGGAGCTCGCTCGCGAGGTCGACATCGTGGTGACCAATCACGCTCTGCTGGCGATCGACTCCTTCGACAACCACGGCATCATCCCCGACCACGACGTCGTCGTCTTCGACGAGGCGCATGACCTCACCGGCCGGGTCACCGGCGCCGTCACCGAGGTCCTCAGCCCCGGCATGCTGCGGGGCACCGTGCGGGAGCTGCGCGGCCTGGGGGTCGCGGCGACGGCTCTCGACGACGCCGCCGAGGAGCTGCGGGAGGCCCTCGAGCTGGCGCCGGACGGCCGGGTGCTCGGTGACCTGCCCGACCGTCTGGCCGATGCCGTCCAGCAGCTGCGCGTCGAGGCGCGGACCGCCCACTCCGATGCGAAGGACGCCGGCGAGGACGGCTCCGCGTCCACGGCCGGGACCCGCAAGACGGTCCGGGCGAACCTGCAGGAGATCATCGACGTCTGCGAGCGGCTCGGCGCGCCGGGGGAGGACGACGTGGTCTCCGTCTCCCGCTCCCAGGCCACCGGTCGCTCCAGCATCCAGGTGGCGCCCCTCAGCGTCGCCGCCGCCATGCGCGGCGCGATCCTCGAGGACCGCACCGCCGTGCTCACCTCGGCGACGCTCGCCCTCGCCGGCCGTTTCGAACCCGCTGCCGGCGAGGTGGGCCTGGGCCGGGCCGGTCGCACCGAGGTGGACGAGCTGCCGCCGGGGGAGGACAGCGGAGCCTGGGCCGGCCTCGACGTGGGCAGCCCCTTCGCCTATCGGAGCCAGGGGATCCTCTACACCGCCCGCCACCTGCCGCAGCCCGGACGGGAGGGACCATCGCCGGCGATGCTCGACCACCTGACCGATCTGGTGGAGGCATCCCGCGGGGGCGCGCTGTGCCTGTTCTCCTCGCGCCGCGGCGCGGAACTGGCGGCCGAGCACGTGCGCGCCCGACTCGACCTCACGATCGAGGTGCAGGGGGAGGACTCGATGGCGAACCTGGTGCGGAACTTCCGCGAGGACGAGGACGCCTCCCTGTTCGGCACCCTCACTCTGTGGCAGGGGGTGGACGTCTCGGGCCGGTCGCTGCGTCTGGTCACCATCGACCGGATCCCGTTCCCGCGACCCGACGACCCGCTGACCTCCGCCCGCCAGGAGCGGATCGCCCGGCACGGCGGCAACGGGTTCATGTCCGTCTCCGCCCAGCACGCCGCGCTGCTGCTGGCCCAGGGCGCGGGGCGCCTGATCCGCTCGCAGGAGGACCGGGGCATGGTGGCCGTGCTGGATCCGCGCCTGGCCACCGCGCGCTACGGAGGCTTCCTGCGCGAGGCGGTGCCGCCGTTGTGGCCGACGGCCGATCCCGAGGTCGCGCTCGGCGCTCTGCGCCGTCTCGCCGATTCCTGAGACCGCCGCGGCGGCGGGCCCGAGGGCCGGTCGCAGCGGCCGGGGCGCTCAGACCGCGCGCAGCACCGCGACGACCTTGCCGAGGATCTCGGCGTGGTCGCCCAGGATCGGGGCGAAGGCTGGGTTGTGCGGCATGAGCCAGACGTGGTCGTCGCGCTGCACGAACGTCTTCACGGTGGCCTCTCCGTCGATCATGGCGGCGACGATCTCACCCTTCTCGGCCGAGCGCTGAGAGCGCACCACCACCCAGTCGCCGTCGCAGATGGCGGCGTCGATCATGGAATCGCCGACGACCTGCAGCAGGAAGAGGTTCCCGTCGCCGACCAGGCGCGAGGGGAGGGTGAAGACGTCCTCGACCTGCTCCTCGGCCGTGATCGGCACCCCGGCTGCGATCCGGCCGACCAGCGGCACCGTGACCGACTCGGGGGATATGTCCGGGATCGGCACGGGGGCCGGGGCACCGTCCTCCTCGGGCATCACGACCTCCATCGCCCGCGGGCGCTTCGGATCCCGTCGCAGGAAGCCCTTGCGCTCGAGCGCCTGGAGCTGATGGGACACCGACGAGGAGGACGTCAGGCCGACGGCGTCGCCGATCTCCCGCATCGTGGGCGGGTACCCGTGGGCGGAGACCGCGTCGTTGATGGTCTCCAGGACGAGGCGCTGGCGACGGGTGAGGCCGGCCGTCGCGGGATCCGCCGGGGCGTCGCCGCGGGACCGGATCGGCGGGGGGGTGCTCGGCGTCATCGTGCGGCCTCCTGGCTTCGTCTGTCGGACCCTCGCGGTTCCGTTGTCCTGTCACCCAGCCTAGGGCGGCGCGCACCGGATGCCAAACAGGTGTTCGAGATTCCTCTTGCGTGTCGCGCCGCTCCCCGGCTACAGTCGCACAAAGATTCGATCGAACAGGAGTTCGGATATGACGACGCAGACCGCGACGGTCCTTCCCTTCCGGCAGCATCGCGACCAGCACGACGCGCAGGCCTCTCGAGCGGATGTTCGACTCGAGCCCACCCGGCGCGGTCGCGCGCTGCTGACGCTGGCAGCCTTCGTGCTCGGGCTCCTCGTCGCCGGCGCCCTGCTGCTGGTGTTCGACGTGCCCTCCGCCGTGGCGGGCCCTGAGCCGGAGCCTCCGACGACCATCACGGTCGAGGCCGGGGACACCCTGTGGGGCTACGCCGAGCAGTACGCTCCGGCACCGATGAGCGAGCGGGAGTACATCGCCGAGGTGCGCACGCTCAACCAGTTGGCCACCGGGCGCGTCACCGCCGGTCAGCAGATCGAGCTGCCGTCGCCGGGATCCCTCGAGCGCTGAGCGGGCGACGTGCCGGTATCCTGACCGGATGCACTGCCCGTTCTGCCGCCATCCTGACTCCCGGGTCGTGGATTCGCGCACGTCCGACGACGGCGCGACCATCCGGCGCCGTCGTCAGTGCCCGAACTGTTCGCGGCGCTTCTCGACTTCCGAGACGGCCTCCCTGTCCGTGCTCAAGCGCTCCGGCGTCAGTGAACCGTTCAGCCGGGCGAAGGTGATCTCCGGCGTGCGCAAGGCCTGCCAGGGTCGCCCGGTCAGCGACGACCAGCTGGCGATGCTCGCCCAGCGGGTCGAGGAGACGATCCGCTCCAGCGGCCAGGCGGAGATCGACGCGCACCAGGTCGGCCTGTCGATCCTGCAGCCGCTGCAGGAGCTCGACCTGGTCGCCTACCTCCGGTTCGCGAGCGTGTACCAGGACTTCGACACGCTCGAGGACTTCGAGAGCGAGATCGCCCGGCTGCGCGCCGAGGCGGCCTCCGCGTCGGTCTGAGAGACGGGTCGATCCCGACGGAGCGTGGGGGTTTCCAGATTTCTGCGCCGATCGGTTCGAAGCAGCCGTCGGCTGTGCATAAGATGTCCCCCGTGCACTCTCGCAGTGCACGACCGATCGGCGGTCGCGGAGGGGAAGCCGCGGCCGCCGATCCCGGTCTCAGGACGGGCCGATCCCCGCCGGCAGATCCCGGGCGTGGACCACGCCGAGGTGCCGGGTCGGCCGGCTCATCGCGACGTAGAGGTCGCCGGCGCCGTGAGCGTCGATCAGCTCGGCCGGTTCCAGGATGATCACCCCGTCGAACTCCAGCCCCTTCGCATCCTGCGCGGTCATCACGGCGATCTCGTCGTCCACGCCGGCGGAGCCCGCGCCTGCCCGGGGCAGCTGAGGGTGATCGTGCAGCCGTGCGAGCACGGCATCGATGCGCTCGGCCACCGTGATCACGGCCAGGCGTCCGGTGCCGGTGTCGTACGCGGCGCTCACCGCCTCGGCCGTGCGGTCGGCGAGCTCGGTCTCCTCGCTCCGCTCGATCAGCGGATCATGATCGCCTTCCCGGACCGAGCTGACTTCGGTGACCGGCAGCTGATGGGCCTTCGCCATCGCGACGGCCCGGTCCATGATCCGGCTCGGGGTGCGGTAGTTGACGGTGAGATGCTCGACCTGCAGGCGATCTTGGATGTACGGGCCCAGCGCATCCGTCCAGGACGAGGTCCCTCCGGCCGAGGAGGTCTGGGCGACGTCCCCGACCACGGTGAAGGACTTCGTGGGAGCGCGCCGCATCAGGGCCCGCCAGCTCATGGGGGAGTGCTCCTGGGCCTCGTCGACCACGACGTGCCCGTAGGTCCAGCTGCGCTCGGCGGAGGCGCGCTCGGCGAGGGTGCGGCCGTCGCGGATCTGGCTGACCTGGTCGGCGAGGTCCTCGGCGCGCACGATGCCCGAGGTGTCGACGTTCTCGATCACCCGGCGGGCGTAGTCGACGTCGGCCTCCCGCCGGTCGGCCGCCTCCCGGGCCCGGGCCTCGGCCGGAGCGGCATCCTCGCCCAGCAGCTCGGCGACCTCGTCCAGCAGCGGGACGTCCTCGACCGTCCAGGCCGAGTCCTTCGGGCGGACCAGCAGCTGGAGCTGCCCGACGAGAGCCGGTGGCGCCGCGGCGCGCAGCCGGTCCGGTCGGGACAGCAGGATGCGCAGGAAGCCCTGCGGCGTGTAGGGGAGCCAGGCCAGGTTCAGCCGACGCTTGATCTCATGGTCGTGGCGGAGGTCGGACAGCAGGTCGGGACGGTCCTCCGGCACCACGGTCCTGCCGCGCGCGATCAGCGCCTTCTCGTAGGCCTCGACCAGGCGGTCCATCGCCGCCCGGACGAACACGGAACGGGCGGCGTTGTGCGGCTTGTGCGTGGAGCGGGCCTCCCGCCGCGCCGCGCGGAGCGCGTCACGGGTGAGCGTGATCGGGGTGCCGTCGATCCTCAGCTCGAGGTCGTCCGACGGGATGACCTGGCGCTGCTTGACCGCACGGGCGAGGAGCTCGGCCATCGCGGTATCGCCCTTGACCCGGGCGACCTCGTCGCGGTCGTGGACGAAGGTCTCGATGCCGGGGAAGAGCTCGCCCGGGGTCAGCATGACCACTCCGGACTCGCCGAGGCTCGGCAGGACCCGTTCGATGTACCGCAGGAACCCCGAGGTGGGGGCCATGATCAGCACGCCCGTGTGCTCGAGCCGGCGGCGATGGGTGTAGAGCAGGTAGGCCGCCCGATGCAGGGCGACGGCCGTCTTGCCGGTGCCGGGGCCGCCCTGGACCACGAGCACGCCGCGGTTCGTCGAGCGGATGATGCGGTCCTGCTCGGACTGGATGGTCGCGACGATGTCGCCCATGCGCCCGGTGCGCTGCCCGGAGACGGCCGCGAGCAGGGCTCCCTCGCCCTGCAGCACCACGTCGTGGTGGTCGCCCTCGAACACCGCCTGGTCCAGGACGTCGTCCTCGAGCCCGATCACGCTGCGACCGCGGCTGATCAGGTGGCGGCGCAGGCGCACGTTCTGGCGGTCGGTGCTGGTGGCCTGGTAGAAGGCGGCAGCGGCGGGGGCGCGCCAGTCCACCAGGAGCTGCTCGCGATCGGCGGTGAACAGTCCGATGCGGCCGATGTAGTGCCGGGCCGCCTCGTCGGTGTCGAGCCGGCCGAAGACGACGCTGCGGGCCACGGAGCGCAGGAGGGCCAGGCGGTCCTCGTACATCGCCATGAACGAATCCCGCTCGGACCGGTTCTGGTGGGTCGAGGCATGCTGGGAGGCCTGGATCTGCTCCAGGTTCCCCTCGACCTGCGTGATGAGCTCGTCGAGCCGAGCGTAGAGCCGGTCGGCGTAGGCCTGCTCGCGCGCGATCTCCCGGGCGATCTGCTCTTCCGCCTCGTCCACGGACCTGCCCCCTTCGACGGTTGATCCTGCCGCCGCCCAGGAAACACCCGGGGTCGGCGAAGCACGGTGGTCCATTATGGTGGACGGGCCTGGGTGCGCGTGCCATCCGGACCCCGACATCTGGCCGGCCACGAGGGAGGAGACGCCGATGCGTGACCCACGTGACCTGTACCGGTTCGAGGACGCCGAGGTGCTGGCCGCGGTCCCTCGCACGGGACTGACCCTGGTCCATGCCCTGCCGGGCCTGGTCGACGCCGGCAGCGCCTGCCGGATCGCCTCCACCTACCTGCGGGACGAACTGCGCCACCTGCGGCTGGTCACCTTCGACATGGACGAGCTGCTGGACTACCGCGGGTCCCGCCCGCAGGCTGTGTTCGACGGCACCTCCTACGCGAGCGTCGACATTCCGGAGCTGACCCTGTCCCTCATGTACGACGAGGCCGATCGCCCGTTCCTGTTCCTCGACGGACCGGAGCCGGACCTGCAGTGGCGGCGCCTGTCCGAGGCGCTCATCGATCTGGTCGAGTTCTTCGACGTCGAGCGCGTGGTGGGCATGCAGGCGGTGCCCATGGCGGTCCCGCACACCCGCCCGATCGGCTTGATCGCCCACGCCAACGACCCGTCCCTGCTGGGGCGGCCGGGGTCCCGGCCGACGCCGGCGCCGGGGACCGCCCCGGCGGCGGACAGCGAGGAGGCCGCCGAGATCGTGGTGCCGGCCGCCTTCGGCGCGCTGCTGGAGCACGAGCTCGGCCGCGCCGACCATCCGGCGATGGGCTACGCCGCGCAGATCCCGCACTACCTCACGCGGACCGACTTCCCGGCCGGCGCGCTCGCCCTGCTGCGCCGGGTCAGCGACGCCGCCGGCCTCGACCTGCCGCTGGTCCACCTCGGCGACCTCACCGATGCGGCGACCGTCGCCCTGCAGGGCACGCTCGCGCAGAACGACGAGGTGCGCCAGATCGTCACCGCCCTCGAGGAGCAGTACGACTCCCTGAGCGAGGGCGAGGACGCCTCGTCGCTCGCGACCACGATGGATCTGCCGACGGCCGACGAGATCGGCGAGCACTTCGAACGTTTCCTGGCCGATCACGACGGTGACGGTCCGGACGATCCGCGCTCCTGGTAGGCCCCGGGAATCCCGTGGGCGGTGCGTCCTGCGACGAGTTGTTACTGCTTCGTGACCGCTGATCGCCGATCGGCGTGTGAACGAGGACACTGCCGTGACAGAATGGCGGCGTTGCGGTGATGCAGGTCCAGCAGGACAGTCCGTCGAAGGTGCCTCGGCACAGCAGTACGGCTTGCACCTGACGCCACCCGCCTCGGCGGGGGACGGCTTCACGCGGCGCCGCGATCGCGTACCGCGATCGTTGATGGACGACACAGAAGGTGACAGGTATGGCACAGGGCTCGGTCAAGTGGTTCAACGCCGAAAAGGGCTACGGATTCATCGAGATCGACGGAGGCGGCGCTGACGTCTTCGTGCATCACAGCAAGATCGACATGGACGGTTACCGCGCCCTCGATGAGGGCCAGCGCGTGGAGTTCGAGGTCAGCCAGGGAGACAAGGGCCCGCAGGCCGAGCAGGTCCGCCCCCTCTGATCCCGGGTTCTCCGAGATATCACGGACCGGGCAGGAGCAGATGCTCCTGCCCGGTCCGTCGTCGTCCAGGGGTGGCCCGCCGCCGACGGCGGCCGAGCCGGCGGGTTCAGCGCTCGGTGAGCACCTTGCCCGCACGCGCCAGCGCCTGGACCTGAGCGGGCTGCGCGAGCCGCACCGAGACCGCGTCGGACCTCAGGTCGCGGTCGATCCCCTCGGGCAGAGGCCGGTCGGAGGCCAGGAGCACGCAGTTGCCCCGCCGCTTGCCGGACAGATGCGCCGGCTCGGCGATCACGCCGACGTGGACGAAGACGGAGCTGAGGGTGGCGACCTCATCGGCCATCAGCCCCGTTCCCGGGGGAGCGGCGCAGTTGGCGAGGTAGAGCCCACCGGGCCTCAGCACCCGAGCGGCGTGCTCGGCAGCCTCGCGGGAGATCAGCGGGGCGGGCGTCGTCGCCCCGGAGAACACGTCGCGCACCAGGACATCGAAGCGGTCCTCCCGCCAGGAGGCCAGGGCGCTGAGGGCGTCCTCGATCCGCAGGCGCAGCTGCGGTGAGCGCGGCAGGTCGAACCAGACGCGGACCTGATCGGCCAGCAGCTCGTCGAGCTCGACCACGATCTGTCGGGAGCCGAGACGACTCGCCGCGATCGCCCGGGGCAGCGAGCAGCCGCCCCCGCCGAGATGGGCGAGCTGGGGCCCGGAGCGCCCGCTCGTCGACGGGCCGGTCACGACGGGGCCGAGGTGCTGGTCGATGGCGATCAGCATCCACCGCATGTACTCGAAGACCAGATGCTCGGGATCCGGGTGCAGGTGCGAGGAGGGCACACCGTTGACCTCGAGCAGGACGGAGCCGTCGTTCTCGAGCGTGAGGCGGGCCGTCCCCGTCGAGATCGGCAGGGCGGTATCGAGCGGACCGAGGTGCTCGAAGGGGGCGTGGCGGACACGCGCGCGTCGGGGCATCGTTCCACTCTAGAAGACGCGACGCCGGGGAAAGGCGCGGTGCCGGCAGGAGACGTGCGGTGCCGGCAGGAGACGTGAGTGCCGGCAGGAGACGTGATGCCGACGGACGTCGCGACGGCGCAGACGGCGCCATGCCCATCCTCCCCACCCCCTGACCGTCCCCACCGACGGCCTGCCCCGTTCGTCTGTCGGACCCCGCACCTAGCGTGAGGGACATCAGCAGTCGAGGCGGTCCCGAGCTCGTGCGGGCGGCGGGGCCCGGGGAAGGAGGACCAGCGATGACCACCACCACGTCCCGCCGGCGAGGGCGGGCCGGTCAGCTCCCGTCCGACGGGCGCAGCCTCCGGCTGCGACTCGCGCATCTGGACCAGGACCAGGCGGATCTGGACCGGGCCCGCGACCTGCTGCGCCGGGGACGTGAGGCCGCCGCCGACGATCCGCGGGAGGCCTTCGAGCTCGTGCACCGGTCGGCGCTGCGGGGTGCGGGGATCCTGGTCGCCCGAGCCAACCGTGATCGGCGGCGCCGGCTCCCGCTGAACGTCTGGACGGCGCTGGAGAAGCTCGGCGGCGCGGAGGCCGAGCGGGCGAGCGCCCTGCCCCCGCTGGTGGCGGAGCGGGCGCGACTGGACCGCGACCCTTCGGCGCACCCCGACCCGCAGCTGCTCAGCGAGCATCTGCGGGAGACGGCGGAGCACCTCGACGAGGTCTCCCGGCGTCTGCTCGCCGATCTCCCGGATCACGTCATCTCCCTGGCCGGATGACGCATCCCGGGCGGGCCTCGCGCCGTGCCGCGCCGAGTACAGTGCCAGCACGAAGGAGGTGCCGATGCACGCACGGATGGGCGCGGAGTCCTCCCCGGAGATCCCCGGGATCCTCCACCTGGATATGGATGCCTTCTTCGCCTCCGTCGAGGTGCGCGACGACCCGGGCCTGCAGGGCCTGCCGGTCGTGGTGGGAGGGGCCGGGGCCCGCGGCGTGGTCGCCGCCGCCAGCTATCCCGCCCGCACCCGCGGGATCCGCTCGGCGATGCCGATGGCCTCGGCGCGGCGTCTGGCCCCGGACCTGGTCATCGTCCCGCCCCGGATCGCCCACTACCGCGAGGCCTCCGCCCGGGTGATGGAGATCCTCGGATCGGTGGTCGCCGAGGTGGAGCAGATCAGCATCGACGAGGCCTTCCTCGACGTGCGCGGCGCGCGGCGACTGTTCGGGGAGCCCGAACAGATCGCCGCCCTGCTGCGACGGACGATCCGCGAGGAGCTGGATCTGCCCAGCTCCGTGGGCGGCTCGGTCTCCCGCGCGGTCGCCAAGATCGCCTCGGCGCGGGCGAAGCCCGACGGTCAGCTGATCGTCGCGGCGGCGGAGACGGCCGACTTCCTGGCCCCGCTGCCGGTCTCTGCGGTCTCCGGGATCGGACCCAAGGCCGTCGCCGCCCTCGAACGGATCGGGGTCCACACCATCGGCCAGATCCGCGAGATCCCCGCATCCGCCCTGGCCCGCGCGCTCGGTCCGCGTGCGTCGGAGATCGCCCAGCTCGCCGCGGGCAACGACCGCACAGGTCTGGGACACCGCGTGCGCGACAAGTCCCTGGGCACCGAACGCACCTGGGACGAGGACCTCACCGACGCCGCGCAGGTGCGCCGAAACATCACCGTGATGGCCGATGACGTCGCCCGGCAGCTGCGCCGCGGCGAGCTCGTCGCCCGCACGGTCGTGCTCAAGCTGCGCAGCCCGGACGGGACCACCATCACCCGCTCCTCGACCCTGGACCAGCCGACGGCGAGCGGCGAGCGATTGCGCGAGCACGTGGTGGCTCTGTGGGAACGGGAGAGCCACGGCCTGCACCGCATCCGACTGGCCGGCGTGCGCGCCACCCACCTCGAGCCCGAGGCCTCGACCCCGTACCAGCACGAGCTGACCGTCCGGTCGGGGCAATGGCGAGATCTCGAAGCGGCGATGGACCGCGCCGTGGACCGTTTCGGGACCACGAGCCTCAGCCGCGGGTCCACCCTTTCGGGGGCCCCGGAAGCGGCACCGCGCGGGGATTCCCCGCCCTCTCCCGACCAGGATCGGCCCTGAGGCGCCGCCCGCTCGTGTGATGCTTCGCGGTCGGAGTTCCCATTACTCAGGAAGTGGCTCTAAACTGGGGGAAACGCCGATGGGGGCTCCGGACCACGATCGGCGGTCGGTGCGCCCACCAGCGCGAGAGGACCGGGGACAAGGAGCGGGAATCATGCCGCTGTCTGACCATGAGCAGAAGATGCTCGACGAGATGGAGCGTCAGCTCTTCGCTGACGATCCACGGCTCGCGCGCGCGTTCGCGCCGACCAAGAATCGTCGGCGCAGCGGGCGACGGATCGCGATCGGCCTCGGGGGCGTCGTCGTCGGCCTCGGAGTGCTGATCCTGGCCGTCTCGCTGCCCGCCATCTGGCTCGGCGTCATCGCCTTCATCGGGATGCTCGCCGGTGCCGTCTACGCGGTGACCACCCCGAGCTCCTCCTCGCAGGAGGGCCCCTCCGATTCCGGGGGCGGCGGCGGTGGGGGCAGCGGCCCCAGCACCCCGCGGGGCGACGACGGGGGAACCTTCATGAGCAAGCTCGAGGCGCGCTGGGAGAAGCGCTCCGGAGACGACCCGCGCCTCTGAGGCGGTCTCGCCGACGCGGCATCACGCGCCCGTCACCACCACGACCCTGAAGCCCCGGCTCCCGCGAGCCGGGGCTTCGTCGTGCCCGGGCCCGGGTTTCGCGCCCGCCGGCCACCCGCGATCGGTCGCCGGACCCGAGTGATCCCCGCCGTCCGCCCGCGATCGGTGGCCAGGCGCCGGTGATCCGTCCTCCCCGGGATCCGCGTCGACCCGGACGGCTGGAGCCCTGGCCGACCGCACGGTTCGTGCGGCGATCCGGCCCGTCCGACGCGCTGCGCGAGCCGTCGTGCCGACCACTTCCCCGAGAATCCCCACTTCCCTCCACCCCATCCCTCCCTGACCCTCCACCTCCATCCCCGCCAGACCTCCGCGGCCCCCTGAAACGCTGTGACCTGCGAAGTTCTCCGGGCTGTCGCGGGGAGAGGGCTCGCAGACCGACCGGTGACTCCGTCTGAGGCCTGCTGCCGACGCGCCGCGCGTGGAAATCCCCCCACTGTCCACCACCGTGTTGACCTGCGGTGACGCATGCCATCTGCGGCGATTTCGCCGATTCGGTAGCCCTGTGTGGGGGTTAGTGGGGTAAAGTGGAGCGCGTTGGGAGGAGATGGGTTTCGGATCGCGAGTCTCGGCGAGTGAAGGAGGGCCTGGATGTTTCTCGGCACCTTCACGCCCAAGCTCGACGACAAGGGGCGCCTGATCTTCCCGGCCAAGTTCCGCGACGAGCTCGCCTCGGGACTGGTCATGACTCGTGGGCAGGAGCACTGCATCGCCGTGTACCCGCTCGCCGAGTTCCGCCAGAAGCTCGAGGAGGCCCGTCGGGCGCCCACCACCGACCGGCGCACCCGCGACTACCTGCGTGTGCTGCTGTCCGGAGCGGAGGACGTCATCCCGGACAAGCAGGGCCGCATCACCATCCCGGGCCACCTTCGCGGATACGCGGATCTGGACCGGGAGTGCGCCGTCATCGGCGCTCTCGATCGACTCGAGATCTGGTCGCTCCCGGCCTGGGAGACCTATCTCGAACAGAAGGAAGAAGGCTTCGCCGAGACCTCCGAGGAGGTGGTCCCCGGCTTGTTCTGAGCTCGGCTCGAGGGACATCCGTCCTGTGAGACCTCTCGTCGTTCCCGCCCCGATGCAACTTCCCCGGTGGCGGGTCGGGAACGACGGGGAATCTGACAGGGCGGCGCCGCAGCCGGACAGCGGAGCCGAGGGGAGCGGAGAGATCTGTTCCCGCCAGCAGCACAGGAACGACCCAGGACAGGGGGGACATGGACGAGACGACGGACGGCCCGCCGGCCCACGACCGGCACGTCCCGGTCCTGCTCGCCACCTCGGTCGAGCTGCTCGTGCCCGCGCTCCAGGAGGCGGGCGCGATCTACGTCGACGCCACCCTGGGCATGGGCGGGCATGCCGCCGCCGTGCTCCGCGCCGCTCCCCAGGCGCAGCTGGTGGGGATCGACCGGGACCCCCAGGCGCTCGAGCTGGCCCGGCAGCGGCTGGACCGCGAGGGCGTCGGCGACCGCGCCACCCTCGTCCACGCCACCTACGACGAGATCCGCGACGTGCTGGCGGCCCTCGACCTGCCCGGCGCCCACGCCGTGATGATGGATCTGGGGCTGTCCAGCTTCCAGATCGACACCACCGATCGCGGCTTCTCCTACGCGGCGGACGCGCCGCTGGACATGCGCATGGACACCGACTCCGACGGCCCCACGGCCGCGGACCTCCTGCGCGAGCTGCCCGAGGCGGAGATCTCCCGGATCCTCCACGACCTCGGCGACGAGCGCTTCGCCCGCCGCATCGCTCGCCGCATCGTCGAGCAGCGCGAGACCGCGCCGCTGGAGCGCAGCGGCGAGCTGGTCGCCCTGCTGGACCGGGCGATCCCGGGCGCCTCCAAGGCCTCCGGCGGGCACCCCGCAAAGCGCACCTTCCAGGCGCTGCGGATCGCCGTGAACGAGGAGCTCGAGATTCTCGCCTCCGCACTCGAATCCGCTCTCGACTGCCTGCACGTCGACGGACGCATCGTCGTGGAGTCCTACCACTCGGGCGAGGACCGCCTGGTCAAGACTGCCTTCGCACGCAGGACCCACTCCTCGGCCCCGCCCGGACTCCCGGTCGAGCTCGACGAGCACCTGCCGACGTTCACCCCGCTCGTGCGCGGTGCCCTGAAGGCCGCCGACGCCGAACGAGACACCAACTCCCGCGCCGCCTCCGTGCGCCTGCGCGCTCTCACCCGTACCCGTCCCGCCCGGAGAGGTCACTGATATGGCCAGCACGTCAGCCGTTCACGCCCCCGCGGTCCGCCCCGTCCGCGGACCGCGATCCTCCGCCGTCCCTCGGCCGCGCCTGACCGTCGTCTCGTCGCCGCGGACCGCCGGCGGGTCGATGCCGTTCACCCTCCTGTGCACCCTGATCGTGGTCTCGGCCCTGGCCGCGCTGCTGTACCTGAACATCCAGATGTCCGACACCAGCTACGAGATCACCCGTCTCCAGAGCCAGTCCCAGCGGTTGACCGAGGAGAAGCAGGCGCTCTCGGAGACCAACGAGCGTCTGGGCACCCCGCAGTCGCTCGAGCGCCAGGCGCGCGAGATCGGCATGGTCCCGGTCACCGATCCGGCCTATATCGACCTCGACACGGGCAAGATCCTCGGCGAGACGTCCCCGGCACAGCAGACTGAGGTCAATCCGGAGCTCGCGGACGTTCCGGCCGAGAAGGCCGTCCCGCCGGCTGAGATCTACGACGAGCCCACCACCTACCACGGCATGGGCAACGAGGGAGCCTGACCATGGCGCGGTCCCGCACCACCCGGTCCACCGGGGGCACGCGTCGCCCCCGCGGCGGCGGCGGCAGCACCCGCCCGGGCAGAGGCACCCGGTCGGCGGCGTCCCGGGTCGGGGTGCCGCACGTCCGCCACCGTCTGCTGATCTGCATGATCCTGGTGGCCGTGCTGATGATCTCCGGGCGACTGGTCTGGGTCCAGGGCCTGGACGCCAGCGCTCGCGCCCAGGAGGCCATCGAGCAGCGCACCGTCACCCGCTCGATCCCCGCTCTGCGCGGCGACATCCTGGACCGCGACGGCACCACGATGGCCAGCTCCGTCGAGCGATACGACCTGTGGGTCAACCAGAAGCAGGTCGACCAGTACCGCCAGGGCGAGGACGAGGGCCCCACGGGCATCGAGGCCGCCGCCCAGGAGCTCGCCCCCGTACTGGGCTGGTCCGTCTCCGACACCGAGAAGGCGCTGACCGGCGATCGCGGCTTCCTCTATCTCTCCAAGAACGTCGAGCCCAAGGTGCGCGACGCGGCCCTGGCGCTGAAGATCCCGGGCATCGGCGCCGACCGGGTCGCCGACCGCATCTACCCGTCCGGATCGGTGGGCGGCAACGTCCTCGGCTTCGTCGGTGCCGACGGCGCCCCCCTGGCCGGCATCGAGTACTCCTACGACGACGCGCTGAGCGGCACCGACGGCGAGCGGACCTACGAGCGCGGCGCCGGCGGTCAGATCATCCCCACCGGCACGCAGCACACCACCCCCGCGGTCGACGGGAGCGACCTGATGCTGACCATCGATCGCGACCTGCAGTGGAAGGCGCAGCAGATCGTCGCCGGGGCCGTGGACAAGTGGGGCGCCGAGGGCGGCAGCGCCGTCGTGCTGAACTCGCACAGCGGTGAGGTCCTGGCCCTGGCCGACTACCCCTCCTACGACCCCAACGCCCCCAAGGAGGACGAGTACCTCGGAAACCGGTCGATCTCGAACGTCTTCGAGCCCGGCTCCACCGGCAAGCTGTTCACCTTCGCCGCCGCCCTCGAGGAGGGCACGGCGACCATGGACTCCGAGTACGAGATCCCCTACGAGCAGTACTTCGAGGGGGAGCGCGTCAAGGACTCCCACCACCACCCGGACCAGCAGCTCACCCTCGCGGGCGTGCTGAAGCACAGCTCGAACGTCGGCTCCGTGCAGATCGCCGAGGAGATGACCCCGCAGGTCCGGTACGACTACCTGCGGGCCTTCGGACTCGGGGAGCCGACCGGCGTGCAGCTGCCCGGAGAGTCCGCCGGCACCGTGCACCCGCCCGAGGACTGGAACGGCCGCACCCGCTACACCACCGCCTTCGGCCAGGGCTACAACGTCAACGCTCTGCAGATGGTCTCCGCCGTCGGCACCTTCGCCAACGACGGCGTGCGCGTCCAGCCCTCCCTCGTCTCCGGGGTCCGGCAGGACGACGGCACCGTACGGCCCGCGGGCCAGCCCGAGAGCACCCGGGTGATCTCCTCCGACACCGCCGCGACCATGCGGTCCCTGATGGACAACGACGTCGACGAGGAGAAGGACCGCGCCGCGGTGAGCGGCTACGCCACCGCCGGCAAGACAGGCACCGCGCAGGTCGCCGACGGCACCTACACCGCCTCCTTCATCGGCTACGCCCCGGCGGACGACCCGGACATCGTGATCGGCGTGTTCGTCTTCGGTCTGGACTCCTTCATCTCCGGCAGCCGTGCCGCCTCCCCGGCGTTCTCCGAGCTGATGACGTTCACCCTGCAGAACCAGGGCATCCCGCCGACCGGAGTCCCCGGCCGTGAGCTCGAGAACGAGTGGTGAGCGCCTCATGAGCACGCAGCGCGATCCCGCCGCCGAGCCGCCCCGGCCGCGCCGCCCCCTCGGCGCGGCCGGGGCAGCCCTCGCCATCGCCCTCGGGGCCGAGGCCCCCTCGAGGGACCTGACCGTCACCGGGGTCACCCTGGACTCCCGCAGCGTCGCCCCCGGGGACCTCTGGTGCGCCCTGCCCGGGGCCAACGCCCACGGCGCCGACTTCGCCGCCCAGGCGAGCGCCCGCGGAGCCGTGCTGGCCCTCACCGACCCCACGGGGGCTGAGCGCTGCCGGGACGCCGGACTGCCGGCCCTCGTCGTCGCCGACCCGCGCGAGGCCACCGCCCGGGCCGCAGCGCTGGTCCAGGGCCGACCCGCCGAGCGCCTGGCCACCATCGGAGTGACCGGCACCAACGGCAAGACCTCGGTGACCACCGTCGTCACCCGCACCCTGGACGCCCTCGGCGTCGCCGCCGGCATGATCGGCACCAGCGGCACCAGCTACCGGGACGCCCACGGCGACGAGCACGCGATCGGCACCGTCCGCACCACTCCGGAGTCCCCCGAGCTGCACGGCATCCTCGCCCGCATGCTCGAGGACCGGGTCCAGGTGGCCTCGATGGAGGTCTCCAGCCACGCCCTGGTCCTGCACCGGGCCGACGAGGTCGTCTTCGACGTCGCCTGCTTCACCAACCTCACCCAGGACCACCTCGACTTCCACGGCACCATGGAGGCGTACTACGAGGCCAAGCGAGCTCTGTTCACCCCGGAGCACTCCGCGCGTGGCATCGTCTGCGTCGACGACGAGTGGGGTCGTCGCCTGGCCCGCGAGGCGAGCGTTCCCGTGACCACCTACACCACCGCCCCCGACGCCGAGGCCGACCACAGGGTCCGCGAGATCGTCCCCGAAGGCTACGGAAGCACCTTCACCGTCGACGGCCCGGAGGGGACGCGGACGCTGCATGCCGCGCTGCCCGGACGCCACTACGTCGCCAACACCCTGGCCGCCGAGCTGCTGCTGGCCGGTATCGGCCGGCACGGTCCCGAGGTCACCCGCGCCCTCGGCGAGGCCGGGACCGTCCCCGGCCGCATGGAGCTGGTCGCCCGCACTCCCATCCGCGGCGTCGTCGACTACTCCCATACCGCCGATGCCCTCGACCAGGCCCTGACCACCCTGCGCGACGTGCCCGGCACCCGTCGGCTGCTCGTCGTCATGGGGGCCGGCGGCGACCGTGATCGCGGCAAGCGCCCCGCCATGGGAGAGGTCGCCGCCCGCCTGGCCGACGTGGTCATCGTCACGGACGACAATCCCCGCACCGAGGACCCCGCGGCGATCCGAGGGGCCGTCCGCTCGGGCATCCCGGCGGACACGAACGCGCAGGTCCACGAGGTCGACGGGCGCGGGGCGGCGATCGATCTGGCCGCCGATCTGGCCGACGTGTCCGACACCATCCTGGTCGCCGGCAAGGGCGCCGAGACGGGGCAGCAGATCGGCGGTATCGTCCATCCGTTCGACGACCGTCTCCGCCTGCGCACCGCGCTGGCCGGCCCCGGCGGCGCGGGCGACGACGACACGGACGGAGAACGCTGACCATGCTGCAGATCACGGCACGGGAGATCGCCGACATCACGGGCGGGCACCTGGTGGCCGGTGCCACCGGTGACGAGCTCGTCACCGGGACGGCCCGGATCGACTCCCGGGACGTCGCCGCCGGGGACCTCTTCGCGGCCTTCGCCGGCGAGCACGTCGACGGCCACGAGTACGTCGCCGCCGCCCAGCAGGCCGGAGCCGCGCTGTCCCTCGTCTCGCGGGAGACGACCGTCCCGGCGGTGCTGGTCGGCGACGTCCGCACCGCCCTGTGGGACCTCGCCCGGGCCCAGCTCGAGCGCGCCCGGGGAGAGAACCCCGAGCTGGTGGTCCTCGCGATCACCGGCAGCGCCGGCAAGACCGGTGCCAAGGACCTGCTCGGCACGATCCTGCGCACCACGGGCGAGACGATCGCGCCCGCCGGCAGCTTCAACAACGAGCTCGGTCTGCCGCTGACGGTGCTGCGGCTCACCACCGGCACCCGCTTCCTGGTCCTGGAGATGGGCGCGCGCGGCATCGGCCACATCGCCCAGCTGACCTCCATCGCCCGCCCTGACATCTCCCTCGTCCTCAACGTCGGCAGCGCCCACCTCGGCGAGTTCGGCAGCATCGAGGCGATCGCCCGCGCCAAGGGGGAGCTGGTCGAGGCGCTGACGCCCGCGGGCCGTGCCGTCCTGAACGCCGAGGACCGTCTGGTCTCCGCGATGGCCGAGCGCAGCAGCGCCCCGGTGCTGACCTGGGGCTTCACCGCCGGCGACGTGCGCGGCCAGGAGCTCACGCTCGACGACGACGCCCGCGTCGCCTTCACCCTCGTCGTCCCCGAGGGTCTGCGGACCCTGGGCGGGACCCCGATCACGGCCGGCCGCTTCGCCGTCCGGCCCGATCTGATGGGGGAGCACCAGGCCGCCAATGTCCTGGCCGCGCTGGCCGCCGCGCTGAGCGCCGGAGTGGACCCCGCGGCCGCCGCCGCCGCGCTCGAGGGCGCGAAGCTCGCCTCCGGCCAGCGGATGGAGGCCCTGCGCGCCGGGGGCGTGCTGGTGATCAACGATGCCTACAACGCCAACCCCGATTCGATGCGCCAGGCGCTGAAGACCCTCGCCCACCTCGGGCGCGGCCGCCGCACCGTCGCCGTGCTCGGCGAGATGCTGGAGATGGGACCGGACTCCGTCGCCCTGCACGACGGGATCGGCCGCCTCGTGGTGCGGCTGAACATCTCGCAGCTGTACGTGATCGGCGACGGCGCGGCCCCCATCCACCACGGGGCCAGCCTCGAGGGCAGCTTCGGTGGGGAGTCCGAGTACCTCGACACCGTGGACGAGGCGATCACCGTGCTGGAACAGACCCTGGCCCCCGGAGACGTGGTGCTCCTGAAGTCCTCCCGGGATGCCGGACTGAGGCAGATCGCACGCCCCCTGATCGAACATCTGGGACGATATGAGGCGCCCGAGGAACGGGCGGACGGAGGGGACGACGCATGATCGCGATCATCATCGCGGGAGCCGCCTCTCTCGCCCTGTCCATCCTCGGCACCCCGCTGTACATCCGGCTGCTGGTCAAGAAGAGCTACGGCCAGTTCGTCCGCGACGACGGCCCCACCTCCCACGCCACCAAGCGCGGCACGCCGACCATGGGCGGCGTCGCGATCATCCTGGCCACCCTGCTCGCCTACGGCCTCTCGCACGTGCTCACCCAGACCTGGCCGAGCGTCTCGGTGCTGCTGGTGCTGTTCCTCATGGTCGGCCTCGGCGTGGTCGGCTTCCTCGACGACTACCTCAAGATCGCCCAGCAGCGCAGCCTGGGCCTGCGCCCTCGCGCGAAGCTGCTCGGCCAGTTCCTGGTCGCCACGGCCTTCGCCGTGCTCGCCCTGCTGTTCCCGGACGGCACCGGCAACACCCCGGCCTCCACGCAGATCTCCTTCGTCCGCGACATCGAGTGGCTCGATCTCGCCTTCGCCGGCACCGTGGTCGGCTTCATCCTCTTCGCGATCTGGGCGAATTTCCTGGTCGCGGCGTGGTCCAACGGTGTGAACCTCACCGACGGGCTCGACGGCCTGGCCAGCGGCGCGACCATCATCTTCACCGCCGCCTACCTCATCATCTCCTTCTGGCAGTGGCGTCAGGTGTGCAATGTCGACCTCGACGCCGGGGGAGTGGTGCACTGCTACGCCTCACGCGACCCGCTGGACGTCGCCGTGCTGTGCGCCGCGATCATCGGCGCCTGCGTCGGCTTCCTGTGGTGGAACACCTCACCGGCGAAGATCTTCATGGGTGACACCGGCTCCCTCGCCCTCGGCGGCGCGATCGCCGGGCTGACCATCGTCTCGCGCACCGAGGTCCTCGGCGCCATCATCGGCGGCCTGTTCGTCCTCATCTCGCTGTCGGTGATCATCCAGGTCGGCAGCTTCAAGATGACCGGCAAGCGCGTGTTCCGGATGGCGCCGCTGCAGCACCACTTCGAGCTCAAGGGCTGGAACGAGGTCACCATCGTGGTGCGCTTCTGGATCGTCGCCGGCATCCTCGCCGGCGTCGGCCTGGGCATCTTCTACCTCGACGCCCTGCCGAGGCTCACCTCATGAGCGGGCCCGTCGCGGACCGTCCCTGGCCCGGCCTCGACGTCTCGGGGGTGCGGATCCTGGTCGCCGGCTTCGGCGTCTCCGGCTATGCGGTGGCCGACCAGACCATGCAGCGCGGCGCCGACGTGCTCGTCGTCGACGGCGCCGAGACCTCCGAGATCCGCGAACGCGCCGACGTCCTCGAGGTCCTCGGG
This sequence comes from Brachybacterium fresconis, assembly GCF_017876515.1. Classification (NCBI taxonomy): domain Bacteria; kingdom Bacillati; phylum Actinomycetota; class Actinomycetes; order Micrococcales; family Dermabacteraceae; genus Brachybacterium; species Brachybacterium fresconis. The sequence goes on from NZ_JAGIOC010000001.1 coordinate 4,214,527, forward strand.
GTCGAGGTCCGCCTGGGGGCCGAGCACACCCGCGCGCTGCCGGAGGACCGCGAGATCGACCTCGTGGTCACCTCGCCCGGATGGCGCCCCGACCAGCCCCTGCTGGCCGCCGCGGCCGCCGCCGGGATCCCGATCTGGAGCGAGGTCGAGCTGGCCCGACGCATGCAGGCCGCCGACGGCCCCGCCTGGCTGGCCGTCACCGGCACCAACGGCAAGACCACCACGGTCACCATGCTCGAATCGATCCTCCAGCACGCGGGCCTGCGCGCCGTCGCCTGCGGCAACGTCGGCCTGCCCGTGATCGAGGCGGCCCTGGACCCCGAGGGCTTCGACGCGCTCGCGATCGAGCTGTCCAGCTTCCAGCTGCACTGGACCGAGCACCTGGACTGCGAGGCCGCGGCGGTGCTGAACGTCAGCCCCGATCATCTGGACTGGCACGGGGGCGCCGCGGAGTACGCGCGCGCCAAGGGCCGGATCTTCGAAGGCGTGGCCACCGCCTGCGTCTACAACACGGACGACGCGACCACCCGGGAGCTGGTCGAGGAGGCCGACGTCCGCGAGGGCGCCCGCGCCGTCGGCCTCACCCTGGGCCCCCCGGGCCTCTCCGAGCTCGGCGTCGTCGACGGCATGCTGGTGGATCGGGCCTTCCTCACCGCGCGGCGGACCTCCGCCGCAGAGCTGGGAACCCTCGAGGACCTCGCGCACCTGGGCCCGCACGGAGCCGGCCCCCACGTCGTGCTCGACGCCCTCGCCGCCGCGGCCCTGGCCCGCGCCCACGGCATCCAGGCGGTCGCGATCCGCGACGGCCTGCGGGCCTACCGGATGGGCAGTCACCGCGCCCAGCTGCTGGCCACGCACGAGGGCATCAGCTACGTCGACGACACCAAGGCCACCAACCCTGCGGCCGCCTCCGCCTCGCTGCGCGCGGCCGAGCGGATCGTGTGGATCGCGGGCGGCGACACCAAGGGCGCGGATCTCGACGAGCTCATCGGCCAGGTCCGCGACCGGCTGGTCGGCGTGGTCCTGCTGGGGGCCGACGACCGGCCGTTCACCGCCGCCCTGGCGCGACACGCCCCCGAGGTCCCCGTCCGTCGGATCGATCCGGGTGACACTGGCGACGTCGCCGGGCGCTCCCGACTCATGGAGGACGCGGTGCGGGCCGCACGATCCCTCGCCTCGGCCGGGGACGTGGTGCTGCTGGCACCGGCCGCAGCCTCCATCGACCAGTTCCGTGACTATGCGGAGCGGGGGGATCTGTTCGCGGCGGCCGTCACCCGAGGGCCAGGAGCGAGCACATGACGATCGAGGAGACCCGGCGGGACGGCCGACGGTCCACCGGCGTCGTCCGCCCCGATGAGGACCAGCCCCTGGGGAACATCAGCTCCCGCATGCGCGAGGGCGTCGGATCCTGGCTGAAGTCCCCGGCCCTGGACTTCTACGGACTGATCGTCGTCGGAGCCCTGCTGATCAGCGTGGGGCTCGTGATGGTGCTGTCCTCGACCGCCGTGCTGAACATCGCCCGCGGCAACTCCGGCTACGCGGGCCTGCTGCGCCAGGGCACCTTCGCCGCCATGGGGCTCGTGCTGCTGGTCGTCGCCGCGTGCCTGCCCCCGGGCTTCTACCGCAAGGCGGCCTGGCCGCTGTTCGGCGTCGGCATCGCGCTCCAGTCGCTCGTGCACACCCCGCTCGGCGTGGCCGTGGACGGCAACCGCAACTGGATCAGCATCGGCGGGCAGACCCTGCAGCCCTCGGAGTTCCTCAAGCTCGCCCTCGCCGTATGGCTGGGGGCGCTGCTGGCCACCAAGCGCCCGCTGCTGCACAAGCCCTTCCACCTGTTCGTGCCGCTGTTCCCCGGGGTGGTGCTCGCCCTCGGCCTGGTGATCCTCGGCCATGACCTGGGCACCACCTTGGTGATGGCCATGCTGGTGGCCGCCGCGGTGTGGGTGGCCGGGGTGCCGCGTCGCTGGTTCATGGCCGCCGGTGTCGCCGGAGTCCTGGCCGTGACCGCGCTGACCATCACCAGCTCCAACCGCATGGCCCGCATCACCAACTGGCTCCACGGCACCTGCCCCGGGGACAGCTGCCTCCAATCCGACCAGGGCCTGATGGGCCTGGCGGAGGGCGGCTGGTGGGGCGTCGGCCTCGGCGAGTCCCGCCAGAAGTGGGGGCGCCTGCCCGCCGCCGAGGACGACTACATCTTCGCGATCATCGGCGAGGAGCTCGGACTGATCGGCACCCTCGGGGTGCTCGCCCTGTTCACGGTGCTGGCCCTGCTCATGTTCCGCATGATCACCCGCATCGACGACCACTTCCTGCAGATCACCATCGCCGGCATCAGCGCCTGGCTGCTGGGCCAGGCCTTCGTGAACATGATGGTGGTCACCGGGCTGCTGCCGGTGATCGGCGTGCCGCTGCCGTTCATCTCCTCCGGCGGCTCCGCCCTGCTCGCCTCGATGACGGCGCTGGGAGTGCTGATCTCCTTCGCCCGCCGCGAGCCCGGTGCGCCCGAGGCGATCAGCGCCCGTCTGGGGTCGGTGCGCCGCTCCATCAGCGTGCTGCCCGCCCCGCGCGACGCCGCACCGTCCCGCGCCCAGCGCTCGAGCCGTCCGAAGCGCGCGAAGCCGGCCCCGCGCTCCGGCAGCGCGACACGAGCACGCGGCCCGAAGCGCTCGCGTCGCCCGAAGCGTGCGAACCGTCGGGCGGGCCGCACCTCCCCGTCCGCCTCGTCCCGGAGGACCCGATGACCACCCAGCACCCGCCCCGCATCCTGCTCGCCGGGGGCGGCAGCGCCGGACACGTCTCCCCGCTGCTCGCCACCGCTGCCCAGATCACCCGCCGCAGCCCGGAGGCCGAGGTGCTCGTCCTGGGCACCCCGGACGGCCTGGAGACGGACCTCGTCCCGGCCGCCGGCTACGAGCTCGCGACGATCGAGAAGGTCCCCTTCCCGCGCCGTCCCGACGGCGCCGCACTGCGCTTCCCCGGTCGCTTCGGCGGCACCCTGCGCCAGGTCCGCACCCTGCTGCGCGAGCGCGGCATCGGCGTGGTGGCCGGTTTCGGCGGCTACGTGTGCCCGCCCGCCTACCTCGCCGCCGCCACGGCGCGGCTGCCCGTCGTGGTCCACGAGGCCAACCGCCGTCCCGGCCTGGCCAACCGGCTCGGCGCCCGTCGGGCCGCCGCCGTCCTGACCGCCTTCGAGGGCACCCCGCTGCCCCGGGCGCGCCGCATCGGCATGCCGATGCGCGAGGGCATCGCCCACCTCGATCGCGCGGCCCGCCGCGAGGAGGCCGTGGCGAGCTTCGGCCTCGACCCCGCCCGGCCCGTGCTGCTGGCCACCGGCGGCTCCCTCGGCGCCCTGCGGCTGAACGCCGCCGTGGCCGCGGCCGCCGGGGCCTTCACCGACGCCGGAGCCCAGATCCTCCACGTCACCGGCCGCGGCAAGGCCGAAGAGATCCGCGAGCACCCCGGCTACCGCGTGGTGGAGTACGTCAGCGCGATGGAGGACGCCTACGCCGCCGCCGACCTCGCCCTGACCCGCTCCGGCGCCGGCACCGTCAGCGAGCTGACCGCCGTCGGGCTGCCCGCGGTGCTGGTCCCGCTGCCGATCGGCAACGGCGAACAGGCGCTGAACGGCCAGGAGGTCGTGGCCGCCGGCGGTGCTCTCATGGTGCCCGACGCGGAGCTCGACGCCGCCCATCTGCGCGAGCAGGTGCTCCCGCTGCTGCAGGACGAACCGCGCCGTCTCGCGATGGCCGAGTCCGCCCGCGCCTTCGGCATCACCGACGCCGCCGAGGTGATGGCCGACGTCGTGACCGGCGTCGCACGCCGAGCCTGATCCGGATGCCGAACCCGGCGGACTACGGTGATCCCATGACCTCCGACGCACCCCCGACCGGCCCTTCCGGGGCCCCCGCGCCCCGCACGATCCTGCGCCCCGGGGCCGTCATCTCCCAGGCCGACTGGCCCGCCGCGGGCGAGGTCCGCTCCGTCCACGTCATCCGCATCGGCGGTGCCGGGATGTCCGCCGTCGGCCGTCTCGCCCTCGAGGCCGGGCTCGCCGTCAGCGGCTCCGACTCCCAGGACGGCCAGTTCATCGCCCCGCTGCGGGCAGCCGGCGCCCGCATCACGATCGGCTTCGACGCCGCCGCTGTGGGGCCGGACGTGGACGTCGTGGTGGTCTCCACCGCGGTGCGCGCGGACAACCCCGAGGTGATCGCCGCCCGCGAGCGCGGGATCCCCGTCGTCCACCGCGCCGCGGCGCTGGCCGGGCTGCTCGACGGACGCGACCTGGTCGCCGTCGCCGGCACGCACGGCAAGACCTCCACCACCGGCATGGCCGTGATGGCGCTGCGCGGCGCCGGCGAGGACCCCGCATGGGCGCTCGGCGCCGCGGTCCCGGATCTGGGGCGCAACGCCGGCTTCTCCGCTTCGGCGGAGCTCGGCCGGCCCGCTGCCGCCGCGGGGACCGCGGTGATCGAGGCCGACGAGTCCGACGGCTCCTTCCTCGCCTTCACCCCGGCCTCCCTCGTGGTCACCAATCTCGAGCCCGACCACCTCGACTTCCATGGCGACGCCGCCACCCTCACCGCCGCCTTCGACGCCGCGGTCGGCCGGCTCCGGCCCGGCGGCACCCTGGTGGTGTGCGCGGACGACGCCGGCGCCCGCAGCCTGGGGGAGCGGGCCGCGGCCGACGGGATCGCCGTGGCCACGTACGGCGCCGACCCGGGATCCGACTGGCGGATCCTGGACGAGCGCGGCGGTGCCGGGGGTGCCGAGGTGGAGCTGGGGACCCCGCACGGTCGCCTGCGCCTCGAGCTGTCCGTCGCCGGTCACCACAACGTCCTCAACGCCCTCGGGGCGCTGGCCGCGACCAGCGCCGTCGTGCCGCCGGGGGACCTCGGAGCCCTGGCCGCAGGCCTGTCGGCCTTCACCGGGGCCGCCCGCCGCTTCGACGTGGCCGGGGTGGCCGGGGACGTCACCGTCGTCGACGACTACGCCCACCACCCCCGGGAGGTCTCCGCCACCCTCGCCGCCGCCCGGGGCATCGTCGAGGCGCAGCAGCGCGGAGGACGGGTGCTGGCGGTCTTCCAGCCCCACCTCTTCTCCCGCACCCGCGACTTCGCGGCGGACTTCGCCGCCGCCCTGGCGACGGCGGACCGCGCCTGGGTGATGCCCGTCTACGCCGCCCGCGAGGACCCCGATCCGAGCATCGACGCCCGCACCATCACCGATCACCTCACCGGCGAGAAGGTCCGGCCCCTGACCGACCGCGACCAGATCCCCGCCGCGGTGCGCGAGGCCGCCCGACCCGGCGACCTGTTGCTCATGCTCGGCGCCGGGGACGTCGTCGAGATCACGCCCGCGGTGATGGCCGCCCTGGACGCTCCGCGGGAGCAGGGCTGATGGCCCGTCGCCCCACCGCCCCGCGTCCGCGAGCGGGCGCCCGCCGCCCCGCGGCTCCCGGAGCGCAGCGCCCCGCACCGCCGGCCCGGCCCGCCCCGTCGGCCCCGGCGGGGGCGCCGGCCGCCCCGACCCGGGCCTCGGCACCTCCTCCTGACAGCGCGGCCCCGTCGTCCGCGAGCCCGGCCGCGCCTCCGGCGGGACCGGACGCACCGCGGACCCGCCCCGCGGCCCGTCGGAGCGCCTCCGTGGGCCGCTCCCGCCCCGCTCCGGCGCCTGCCGAGGCCCCGTCCCCGGCCGACTCCGCGCCGCAGGAGGGCGGCGGTCGCGTGGTCCAGGCCGCCGGCCGCTTCCGCGAGCTGGTCGCCGGTCGTCCCTGGCGCCGCCGTCGTCGCGCGATCCTCACCACCGCCGCCGCCACGGTGCTCGTCCTCCTCGCCGCCGTCGCCGCGGCGATCTTCCTCCCGGCCCTCCAGGTCCAGCAGGTCGGCGTCTCCGGCCTCGGCTACGTCGAGGAGGACGAGGTGCTCGCGGCGGTCGAACCCCACCGCGGCGACAGCGTGCTGCTGCTGCCGACCTCCGACATCGCGGCGGACGTCGCCGCGGTGCCCGGGGTCCGCGAGGCCGAGGTCGAGCGGTCCTGGCCCGACGGCGTCCGCGTGAGCGTCACCGAGGCCACCCCCGTCGGGATGCTGACCCGGACCGATGGCTCCACCGCCGTGGTCGACGCGCAGGGGCAGCAGCTGCCCGAGGCTGCGGCCGAGGGAGCGGAGCTGGTCCCGATGACGGTCGACGCCGGTGCCGCCGACCCCGAGGGGGCGGCGGTCGCCATGAGCGAGGTGCTGGCGAGCATGCCCGAGGACCTGCGCGGCTCGGTGCGGTCGGTGACCGCCTCGAGCGCGAGCGACGTCCGCTTCTCCCTCGCTCTCGAGGACGGCGGCACCCGCACGGTCGTGTGGGGCGACGCCGCCGACTCCGAGCTCAAGGCCGAGGTGGTCCAGGCCCTGCTCGCCGAGCCCGGCACGGAGATCGACGTCTCCTCCCCGGTGGCCCCGGTGACCCGCTGACGGGCTTTTCGCGCCCCGTTCTCCGCCCGGCCGTGACGCTGCCGACCCTGCGGGGCCGACACGCGCCCTTTGTATTTGCGTGGGCGTGCTCCCGTCCCTAGCGTCAAAGGAAAGAAGAGGCGCCCCGAAGTCCAAACCTCAACTCGAGGTTGAGGGTTTCGGCAGTCGATGACCAGGCACGACGCAGGCCCCTTTTCCCCATCGAACGACAAGAGCAAGGACCCCAAACGTGGCCGGAACCCAGATCTCCCTCGCAGTCATCAAGGTCGTCGGCGTCGGCGGCGGAGGTGTCAATGCTGTCAACCGCATGATCGAGTCCGGTATGAAGGGCGTCGAATTCATCGCGATCAACACTGACGCCCAGGCGCTGCTGATGTCCGACGCCGACGTCAAGCTCGACGTCGGCAAGGACATCACCCGCGGACTCGGCGCCGGCGCCGACCCCGAGGTCGGCAAGCGGGCCGCCGAGGACCACGCCGAAGAGATCGAAGAGGTGATCCAGGGCGCGGACATGGTCTTCGTCACCGCGGGCGAGGGCGGCGGCACCGGCACCGGCGGCGCCCCCGTGGTCGCCAAGATCGCTCGCAGCCTCGGTGCGCTGACCATCGGCGTGGTCACCCGCCCGTTCACCTTCGAGGGGCGTCGTCGCTCCACGCAGGCGGAGTCGGGCATCGCCGGCCTCCAGGCCGAGGTCGACACGCTCATCGTCATCCCGAACGATCGTCTGCTGTCCATCGCGGACAAGCAGGTCTCCATGCTCGACGCTTTCAAGAGCGCCGACCAGGTGCTGCTCTCCGGCGTCCAAGGCATCACGGACCTGATCACCACACCCGGGCTGATCAACCTCGACTTCGCCGACGTGAAGTCCGTGATGCAGGGAGCCGGCAGCGCCCTGATGGGCATCGGCTCCGCGCGGGGCGACGACCGCGCCCTCCAGGCCGCCGAGCTCGCGGTATCCAGTCCGCTGCTGGAGGCCTCGATCGACGGTGCCTACGGCGTGCTGCTGTCCATCCAGGGCGGCAGCGACCTGGGTCTGTACGAGGTCTCCGAGGCGGCCCGTCTGGTCCAGGAGGCGGCCCACCCGGACGCGAACATCATCTTCGGCTCCGTGATCGACGACGCCCTCGGCGACGAGGTGCGGGTGACGGTCATCGCCGCCGGCTTCGAGGGAGGCGGCCCGGCCCCGCGCCAGGACGTCACCCCGCAGCAGCGTCCGGCCCCGCGCCCCGAGCCCACCCCGGCACCGCGCCCGGCCCCCGCCCCGGCGGAGCAGCGCCCCGCCGGAGCCGGCACCGGTGCGGCCGGCGCCCCGGGCGCCTGGGGTCTGCCGCAGCAGACCTTCTCGCCCTCCCGCCAGGGCCAGGCCTCCGCCGAGCCGGAGACCGAGGTGATGGAGCCCACCGAGGCCGATCAGGAGCAGTCGGGTCAGGGTGCGCCCCAGCAGGCGCAGTTCCCGCCGCAGCCGGCCCCGCGTGCCCCCGAGCAGCAGCCGGCCCGGCCCCCGCAGATCGAGGAGCCGCCGTCGGACGACGACGACCTCGACCTGCCGTCCTTCCTCAAGTGACGAGCACTCTCCCGGCACGGGCCTCGCGAGTTCGCGGGGCCCGTGCCCTGTTCACGGGGCGCGCCGGGGGAGTGAGCACCGGGGTCCACGCTGCGCTGAACCTCGCCCGGCATGTCGGCGACGACCCCGCTGCCGTCGAGCGCAACCGGGAGCTGGTGGCCGCGGAGATCGGGGCCCCGCTGGTGTTCGTCGACCAGGTCCACTCCGCCGAGGTGCATGTGGTGGCCGACTCCTCGCCGAGCCGCGGAGCCGCAGAGATCCCTGTCGTCACGGCCGACGCGCTGGTCACTCGGCGCACGGACGTGGCGCTGGCGATCATGGTCGCGGACTGCCTGCCCGTGCTCCTCGCAGACCCGGTCGCCGGCGTGATCGGCGCCGCCCACGCGGGCCGCGCCGGGCTGCTGGACGGGGTGCTGGAGGCCACGATCGCCGAGATGGTCGAGCTCGATGCCCGCCCGGGCGACATCACCGCCGACATCGGCCCCTCCATCTGCGGCAGCTGCTACGAGGTGCCCGCACAGATGCAGGAGCAGGCCGCCTCCCGCCTGCCCGCCGCCCGCGCCCGCACCCGCTGGGGCACCCCCGCCCTCGACCTGCGCGCCGGCGCGATCAGCGTGCTGCGTGCCGCCGGGATCCCGTCGGCCGCGATCGAGGCCGATCATCCGTGCACCCTGGAGGACGAGAGCCTGTTCTCGTACCGCCGACAGGCCGGCACCGGACGGCTGGCCGGGGTGATCCGGCGGAACTGAGCGACGCGACACGGGCACGACACGCCGAGCGCCTCCCGAGGTCGTGGAAAACCCTGGGGTACTTTCAACGTGCAAGGGCTCCCGCGCACTCCCCGTGCTTCCCCGGAGCCCAGGTCAGCGCGAACAACAAGCTGGGAGAACTGCGATGGGCAACTGGCGCAACGCCATGGTCGCACTCGGCCTCGCCAACGAGGTCGACGACGAGTACTACGAGGACGAGCGGCTCCGCCAGGACGAGGCGGCCGCTCCTGCTCGCCGCACCGAGCGCGGCCCCGAGCCCGCTCCCGAACGGGAGGCCCAGGTGACCCCGATCCGGCAGCGGTCGAACGTCGTGTCCATGGCCCCGGCAGTGGAGGAGTCGATGCACCGCATCACCACCATCCATCCGCGTTCCTACAACGACGCCAAGGCGATCGGCGAGTCCTTCCGTGACGGGGTCCCCGTCATCGTGAACCTCTCGGACATGCAGGACGGCGATGCCAAGCGCATGGTCGACTTCTGCGCCGGTCTGGTCTTCGGTCTGCGCGGCAGCATCGAGCGCGTCACCTCCAAGGTGTTCCTGCTCTCCCCGGAGTTCGTCCAGGTCGACGGAGACACCTCTGCCGACGAGGGCAGCTTCTACAACCAGAGCTGAGCGCCTTCGTGCAGATCGTCGCCGGGGTGCTGTACCTCGCAGTCCTGCTGTATCTGATCGTGCTCATCGCGCGCCTGGTCCTGGAGTGGATCCAGTCCTTCGCCCGGGAGTACCGACCCAGCGGGCTCGTGCTGGTGCTGTTCGAGGTCGTCTACACGCTGACCGACCCGCCCGTGAAGGGTCTGCGGCGGATCATCCCGCCGCTGCGCCTGGGTGCCGTGGCCCTCGACCTGAGCCTCATGATCCTGCTCGTCGTGGGCTGGATCCTGCTGTCCGTGCTCTCCGCCTTCACCTTCTGAGGGTGACCGTGGCCCCAGGTGCGTCGTGGGGCGCCCCCGACATCCGCTAGGCTGTCGGCACCGCGCTTCACCGCGCATTTCGATCCCAGACTGACGAGAAGGTGACCCATGGCTCTGATGCCCGATGACCTGCTGTCCAAGCGGTTCACCCCGGTTCGGTTCTCCGAGGGCTATGACATGGACGAGGTGGACAACTACCTCGACAACGACATCCTGCCGCGCCTCCAAGAGCTGATCGACGAGAACAGCCGACTGACCAAGGAGCTCGAGGAGGCGCACAACCGTCTCGCCGAGGCCGAGTCGGCCCCCGCCTCCGCGGACGCCGCTGCCGCCCCGGACGCCCCCGCCGCCGCGGACATGCCTGCCGAGGCGGAGGAGACCGACTCGGACGAGGTCATCGACGAGACCCCGGTCTCGTCGACGTCCGCGCAGGACGAAGGCGCCACGGCCCAGCAGGCCGTGGTCGAGGACGCCCCGGTCGAGGAGGAGCCCGCCGCTGCCCCGGCGCCCGCCGCCGAGACGCCGGACCAGTCCGCGGCCGGCATCATCGCCCTGGCGAACCGTCTGCACGACGAGCACGTCAAGAACGGCGAGGACGAGCGCGACCGACTGATCACCGAGGCCAATGATGAGCACAAGCGCATCATCGGCGAGGCCGAGGAGACGTCCCGCACCACGCTGGCCGACCTCGAGACCAAGAAGGCCGAGCTCGACAAGACGATCGAGGGTCTGCGCAACTTCGAGCGCGACTACCGCAACCGGCTGCGCAACTACCTGGAGAACCAGCTGCGTGATCTCGACACCAGCGAGACGCAGGACAAGCAGGCGAACTTCGGTCTGTGAACCCCGCTGATCCCTCCTCGACGAGCGCCGGGCCCACGGGGTCCGGCGCTCGTCGCCGTCCGGGCCGAGCAGCCGTCCTCGGCGGCATGGTGATCGTCGGCGCCGTGATCGCCGTCGCCGACCAGCTGACCAAGAACTGGGCCGAGGCGACCCTGCCGCTGCTGGACCCCCAGCCCTTCCTCGGCGAGTTCCTGCAGCTGACGCTGCTGTACAACTCCGGGGCCGCCTGGGGTCTGGGCGCGGAGATCACCCCGGTGGTCACCGCAGTGCAGATCCTGATCGTGCTCGGCGTGATCGTCTTCGCCCTGCGCGCCGTGCGCTCGCTGTGGTACACCCTCGCCCTGGGCCTGATCCTGGGCGGGGCGCTGGGCAACATCCACGACCGCCTGCTGCGCCCGCCCGGCCCGTTCCACGGCGAGGTCGTCGACTTCCTCGAACTGCCGAACTGGCCCGTGTTCAACGTCGCCGACATGGCCGTCGTCGGCGGCGCGATCCTCGTCGTGCTGCTGGGGATCATCGGCCACGCGCCCGATCCCGTCGCGGACGCGGCCGAGCGAGCCGCGGAGGCCGAGGCGGAGGAGCAGGCGCAGGACGGGGAGGCCGGATGAGCACCTCGCGCACCCTCCTGGTCCCCGACGGACTCGCCGGGGAGCGCGTGGACGTCGGCATCTCCCGGATGCTGGGCCTGTCCCGGACCCGCGCCGCAGACCTCGTCATGGCCGGGAACGTCCAGGTGGACGGTCAGATGCCGGCCCGCTCCACCCGGCTCGAGCCCGGCGCGACCGTGGATGTGGAGCTGCCCGACGAGCGGCCCGCCGCCGAGGTGCGTCCCCAGATCGCCGCCGGCATGAGCCTGGTCCACCAGGACGAGGACATCGTGGTGATCGACAAGCCCGTCGGCGTCGCCGCCCACCCCAGCCCCGGCTGGTCCGGCCCCACCGTGCTCGGCCACCTCGCCGCGGCCGGCGTGAGCATCCGCACCAGCGGCGACCCGGACCGCCAGGGCATCGTCAGCCGCTTGGACGTCGGCACCAGCGGACTGATGGTCGTCGCCCGCACCGAGCGCGCCTACACCACGCTGAAGGACGCCTTCCGCGCCCGCGAGGTCGGCAAGGTCTACCACGCCGTCTGCCAGGGCACCCCGGACCGGTCCGAGGGGACCATCGAAGCGGCGATCGGCCGCTCCCCGAACCACGACTACAAGTTCGCGGTGCGGCGGGACGGCAAGCATTCGGTGACCCACTACGAGACCCTCGAGGCCCTGCACGGCGCGACCCTGCTGAAGGTGCGCCTGGAGACCGGCCGCACCCACCAGATCCGCGTGCACCTGGCCGCTCTGCACCACCCGCTGGTCGGCGACCCGCTCTACGGCGCGGACCCCACCCTCGCCGAGCGCATCGGCCTGATCCGGCAATGGCTGCACGCGATGGAGCTGACCTTCGACCACCCCGCCACCGGGCGCGCAGTGACCTTCACCTCGCAGTACCCCCACGACCTCTCCGACGCTCTCGAGGCGCTGCGGGACTGACCCGGGCCCGGCGCCGCAGGCGGTAGCGTCGAGACATGAGCGACGAGCAGACCTCCACCGCGCTGAGCCCCACCCGGAACGCGGCCCTGGCCCGCCCCGACTTCCCCTTCACGCGCGTCGCACGCCGACTCGGCATCGATCCCGCCGAGGCCGAGGTGGCGCTGCGCGACGACGACCGGGCGCGGGCGGCGATCGCCCGCACCGTGGGCGAGTTCCTGGAGGCCGACGACGCCCGCCGCGCCGGTCGTGCACCGGAGACCGCGATGGGGCTGGACCCCGACTTCCCGACCGGCGTCGGCATGGCCCTGGTCGGTGCGGCCGTGCTGTGGGAGGCCCGCGACCTGGTGCCGCAGGTCGCGCTGCGGGTGGCGAAGGACCACTACGAGGACGGGGCCGACGAGCTCGCCGCCAGCTACATCGCCCTGGTCCAGGAGTCCGTGGACCCGGGCGCGGAGAGCCGGGACGACGCCGTCGCCTGGGCCGCGCAGTCGCTGCTGGTCTCCGTGCTGCAGCGCTCCGGGGACCCCGCCCAGGCCGCCGAGATCGCCCGCGACCTCGCGGCCCACGCGATCCCGATCGACCTGTGGCGCGATGTCGACCCGTCCCTGCCGGACGATTCGATGTCCTGGCACGGCGGCGCCTTCGTCGGCGGCATCCCGCCGCGCCGCGACGAGCGCTCGCTGAGCTACGAGGACGTCCACGACTACATGAACACCCTCCTGGCCGACATGCGCCGCGAGCAGGAGGCGGAGGAGTAGGAGGGAGGGCCCGGGCCGCCGCCCGGGCCTCGCGCCGAGTGGAGGTTCCAGCGCCATGTCGTATCCGGCGTGCCATCTCGTAACCGGCGCGACATGTCGTAGGAGGTTCCAGGGAGATGGAACCTTTTCGGACGCGGCGCGAGGGAGAGGTGCGGGGTGCGCGCCGCAGGCGCCGTCAGCCCGCAGATCCGACACGCCGGGCGCGCCGAGGTGACCTCACCGACCCCTCTGCGGCGGCGCGTCGACCCCGCCGACTGGCTAGGCTGGAGAGCATGGCTCCCGCGGACTCCGATGACTTCGTCCACCTCCACGTCCACACCGATTACTCGCTCCTGGACGGGGCCTCGAAGATCGACAAACTGGTCGACGAGACCGTGCGACAGGGCCAGAAGGCCGTGGCCATCACGGACCACGGCTACCTGTTCGGCGCCTACGAGTTCTACAAGGCCGCCACCTCCGCCGGCATCAAGCCGATCGTCGGCATCGAGGCCTATGTGACCCCGGGGACCAGCCGCCACGACCGCACCCGCCAGCAGTGGGGCACGCGGGAGCAGCAGCTCGCCGGCGATGACGTCTCCGCCCGCGGCGCCTACACCCACCTCACGCTCCTCTCGCGCAGCACGGCCGGCATGCACAACCTGTTCCGCCTGGGCTCCTACGCCTCGCTCGAGGGACAGATGGGCAAGTGGCCCCGCATGGACCGCGAGATCCTCTCGACGTATTCCGACGGGCTGATCGCCACGTCCGGCTGCCCCTCCGGCGAGGTGCAGACCCGTCTGCGCCTGGGACAGTTCGACGAGGCGGTCAAGGCCGCCGGCGAGTACCAGGACATGTTCGGACGAGAGAACTACTTCATCGAGCTGATGGATCACGGGCTCGACATCGAGAAGCGCGTGACCAAGGACCTGCTCGAGGTCGCCAAGGCCGTCGGCGCGCCGCTGGTGGCCACCAACGACCTCCACTACGTCACCGAGCAGGACGCCCAGATCCAGGACGTCCTGCTGTGCATCAACTCCGGCTCCCGCCTGAACGACCCCGACCGCTTCAAGTTCGGCGGCTCCGGCTACTTCCTGAAGTCCGCGAAGCAGATGCGCGAGCTGTTCCGCGAGTTCCCCGAGGCCTGCGACAACACGCTGCGCATCGCCGAGATGTGCGAGGTCGAGTTCCGCACCACCGAGGACGGCGCGAACTACATGCCCAACTTCCCCACCCCGGCGGGGGAGGACGAGGAGTCCTGGTTCATCAAGGAGATCCAGCGCGGCCTGGAGTACCGCTACCCCGCCGGCATCCCCGACGCCGTCAAGCAGCGCGCCGACTACGAGGTCGGCATCATCTTGCAGATGGGCTTCCCCGGCTACTTCCTGGTGGTCTCCGACTACATCAAGTGGGCCAAGGAGCAGGGGATCCGCGTCGGGCCGGGCCGTGGCTCCGGGGCCGGCTCGATGGTCGCCTACGCCATGCGCATCACCGATCTCGACCCCCTCGAGCACGGGCTGCTGTTCGAGCGGTTCCTGAACCCCGATCGCGTCTCCATGCCCGACTTCGACGTCGACTTCGATGATCGCCGCCGCGGCGAGGTCATCGAGTACGTCGAGCGCAAGTACGGCGACGATCGCATCGCCCAGGTCATCACCTACGGCGTCATGAAGACGAAGAACTCCCTCAAGGACGCCGCCCGCGTGCTGGACTACCCCTACGCGATGGGGGACAAGCTCTCCAAGGCGCTGCCGCCGACGGTGATGGGCAAGGACATCTCCGTCAAGGGCATCTTCGACCCCGAGGACAAGCGGTACGCCGAGGCCGGGGAGTTCCGCAGGCTCCATGACGAGGACCCCGATGTCCAGAAGGTCGTCGAGATCGCGCAGGGCGTCGAGGGACTGACCCGCGGCTGGGGCGTGCACGCCTGCGCCGTGATCATGTCCAGCCACCCGCTGATCGACATCGTCCCGATGATGCGCCGCCCCTCGGACGGCCAGATCATCACCCAGTTCGAGTACCCCACCCTGGAGGCGCTCGGCCTGCTGAAGATGGACTTCCTGGGGCTGCGCAACCTCACCGTGCTCTCCGACGCCGTGGACAACATGGCACGCAACGGCAAGACGCCGCCGGACCTGGAGACGCTGCCCTTCGACGACGAGAAGACCTACGAGCTCCTCCAGCGAGGGGACACCCTGGGCGTGTTCCAGCTGGACGGCTCCGGCATGCGCACCCTGCTGCGGCAGATGAAGCCCGACCACTTCGCGGACATCACCGCGGTCTCCGCGCTGTACCGCCCCGGGCCGATGGGCATGGGATCGCACACCAACTACGCGCTGCGCAAGAACGGGCTGCAGGAGATCACCCCGATCCACCCGGAGCTCGAGGAGCCCCTGGCCCACATCCTGGATGAGACCTACGGCGTGCTGGTCTACCAGGAGCAGGTCATGCAGACGGCGCAGACGGTCGCCGGGTACAGCCTCGGCGAGGCCGACATCCTGCGCCGCGCCATGGGCAAGAAGAAGAAGGCCGAGCTGGACAAGCAGTACGTCTCCTTCGAGGCCGGCATGAAGAACAACGGGTACTCCGACGCCGCCGTGCAGGCGCTGTGGGAGACGCTGCTGCCCTTCGCCGACTACGCCTTCAACAAGTCGCACTCGGCCGCCTACGGCGTGGTCTCCTACTGGACCGGCTATCTCAAGGCGAACCACCCCACCGAGTACATGGCCGCGCTGCTGACCTCCACCCAGGAGAACCGCGACCGTCTGGGCCTGTACCTCGGCGACTGCCGCCACCGCGGCATCACCGTGCTGCCGCCCGACGTCAACGAGTCCGACCTGTACTTCTCCGCCGTCGGCGACGACATCCGCTTCGGCCTCTCGGCGATCCGCAACGTCGGCGCCCACGTGGTGAAGGAGATCATCTCCACCCGGGAGGAGAAGGGCGCCTTCACCTCCTTCACCGACTTCCTGGACAAGGTGCCGCTGACCGTGTGCAACAAGCGCACGATCGAGTCCCTCATCAAGGGCGGGGCCTTCGACTCCCTCGGCGCGAACCGTCGCTCCCTGGCGCTCATCCACGAGGACGCCGTCGATTCCGTGGTCGACGTCAAGCGCAAGGAGGCCCAGGGCCAGTACGACCTGTTCGGCGACGTCTTCGGCGGCGGAGGCGGCGAGGAGGTGGCGACCGGCTCCGCGGCCACCATCGTGATCCCCGACCTGCCGGAATGGGACCGCAAGGAGAAGCTCGCCTTCGAGCGGAACATGCTGGGCCTGTACGTCTCGGACCATCCACTGTACGGCCTCGAGCACGTCATCGCCCAGAACTCCTCGACGGCGATCAGCGCGCTCGCCGACGACGGCGCCGTCGAGGACGGCGCCATGGTCACCATCGCGGGTCTGATCACGTCCCTGCAGCGCAAGACCACCAAGAAGGGCGACATGTGGGCGATCGCCACGGTCGAGGACCTCGAGGGCTCGATCGACTGCCTCCTGTTCCCCTCCACCTACCAGACCGTCGCCACCGAGCTCGCCGAGGACCTCATCGTCTCGATGAAGGGCCGCGTGGACACCTCAAAGGGCATGCCGGAGCTGAAGGTGATGGACATGACCATCCCGGAGACCGGGGGAGGGCCCGACGGCCCGGTCACCATCGCCCTGCCCGCGATGCGCGCCACCACCAAGGTCGCCCAGCAGCTGCGCGGCGTGCTGGAGGACAACCCCGGCCCCAGCGAGGTGCGGCTGCGCCTGCAGGAGCCGGGCCGGTCCACGCTGATGCAGCTGGACAAGCGGCTGTCGGTCGCCCCGTCGGCCGCGCTGTACGCCTCGCTGAAGACGCTGCTGGGCCCCAGCTGCCTGCAGTGACCCGATGACGTCGTGGCGGGTGGCGACCTGCAACATCCGCCACGGACTCGGCCCCGACGGCCGGGTCGATCTGGCACGCACCGCCGAGGAGGTCCGGGCGCTGGGGGCCGACGTCGTCGGCCTGCAGGAGGTCGACGTCGCCTTCGGTCCCCGCTCCGACCATGGGGACCAGGCCGCAGAGCTCGGCGCTCTGCTGGGGATGCGGGTCGGTTTCGGCGCCGCCCTCGACCTGCCACCGGCCCGGGAGGGAGACCCGCGGCGTCGCTACGGGATCGCGCTGCTGACCCGCCACGAGATCCTCGCGCAGGAGATGCGCCTGCTTCCGGCTCATCCCGGCTGCGCCCCGCCGACGGAGCCCCGCGGCGTGCTCCATGCGCGTCTGCGGCGCCGCGACGGCGCGCAGCTCGAGGTCCTGGTCACGCACCTGGACAACGCGAGCCGCGCCCACCGCACCTCGCAGGTGCAGGGCATCGTCCGCCTCGCCGAGGACGTCGTGGGGCCGGCGGTGCTGATGGGCGACATGAACGCCGAACCCTTCTCGCGCGAGCTCGCCGCGCTCCCCGCCACGGGGTGGCGCGATGCGGCGCAGCACGTCGCGGCACCGCCGTCCCGAGCCGCCGGGCAGCTCGAGGGTACGCTCCGGGCGGAGCTCCTCCGGTCGGCAGCGGGCCGCGCGGTGCGGGCGCTCCTGGACGTCACCGGCCTGCGGCGCGGCTCCACCGGGGGCGCCACCCATCCCGCACGCTTCCCGCTGCGACGGATCGACGCGCTGTGGGTGCGGGGCGGGATCGCCGTGTCCTCGCTCGAGGTGGGCCCGTGCGGCAGCTCGGATCATCGGCCCGTGGTGGCCACCCTGCGCGTCGGTCGCTGAGGCCCCGCGCCGCGTCCGCCTCCTCGCTGGACTAGCGTGGACGCATGAGCACCATCGCCCAGGACCTGCTGCCCGATTCGCTGCTGAGCACCTTCCGAGAGCGCGCCGTGGTCCACGACCGCGAGAACACCTTCCCCACGGACGACCTCGCCGACCTCCGGGACCGGGGCTATCTGCGCCTGCTGGTGCCCACCGAGCTCGGCGGGCTCGGCGCGACCCTGCTGGAGGCGAGCCGGATCCAGCGCCGCCTCGCCCAGGCCGCCCCCGCCACGGCGCTGTCGATGAACATGCACCTGGTGGTGACCGGGGCCGCACTGCACGCCCACCGCCTCGGCGTCGGCGAGGTGCGCACGATCCTCGAGGACGCCGCCGCAGGACAGCTGTTCGCCTTCGGGATCTCGGAGCCGGGCAACGACGCGATGCTCTTCGACTCCTCCACCCGGGCCGAGGAGCAGGAGGACGGCGGCTACCGCGTCACCGGCACCAAGATCTTCACCTCTCTCGCCCCCGTCTGGGACCGCCTGGTGGTGCACGGCCGCGTCGCCGAGGCGACCGAGGCCGATCCGCGGCTCGCCTTCGGGGTGCTCGAGCGCACCGACGAGGTCGAGACCCTCGACGACTGGGACACCCACGGCATGCGCCCCTCCCAGTCCTGCACCACCCGCCTGCACGGGGCTCGGATCCCCGGCGACCGGGTGCTGACGCGCACCCCCGTCGGCCCGAACCCCGACCCGTTCGTGATGGGGATCTTCGGTGCCTTCGAGCTGCTGATCGCCTCCGTCTACACCGGCGTCGCCGAGCGTGCCGTGGCCGTCGGCGCGGACATCGCCGCGACCCGACGCAGCATCACCAAGGACATCGTCCACGCGGACGACCCCGACATCCGCTGGCGGCTGGCCGATGCCGCGATCGGCCTGGACGGCACAATGCTGCAGATCGAGAAGGTGATGGCCGATCTCGATGCCCTCGGCACCGGAGAGGGAGGCGCCGGAACCGTCGATCACGGTGCGCGGTGGTTCCTGCACTTCTCCGGCGTGAAGTCCCGGGCCACCGAGGCCGCGATCAGCGCCGTCGACCAGGTGCTGCGGGCCAGCGGCGGCTCCCAGTACTCCCGACGCAGCGAGCTGGAGCGGCTCTCCCGGGACGTGCGCGCCGGGATGTACCACCCGTCCGACGAGGAGTCCGTGCATGCCTCCTATGCCACGGCGCTGCTCGGCGAGGTCGGCGCGTCCCGGCCCCCGCTGGGTCGCTGAGCGCCACGCCGCCCCGCGCGTCCTGGAGGAGGCGGGCTTCCACCTCAGGCCCCCATCTCGAGCACGCCGTCGCCGACCTGCTGCCTGCGCGCCGGCCCAGCGGAGCGGCCGACGGCGGTATTCGGCCCGGTCGCGTTCGTCGGTCCGCTGTGCTTCCGACGCCGCGGTGCGCGACGACGTCTCACGATGTGTCCCTCACGTCCGCATGATGGGATCGCGGGTCTAAGGTCGTCCGCCGTGAGCACCGCACCAGATACGACCTCCGCCGCCCCCGCCGCGCCCGCCAACACCCGCGGGCGCGTCATCACCGCCTCGATGGTCGGCACGACGATCGAGTTCTTCGACTTCTACGCCTACGCGACCGCGGCCTCGCTGGTCTTCCCGGCCCTGTTCTTCCCCACCCAGACCCCGGCGAACCAGCTGCTGAGCTCCTTCGCGGTCTTCGGCGTGGCCTTCGTGGCCCGTCCGCTGGGCTCGCTGATCTTCGGGCACTTCGGCGACCGCGTCGGTCGCAAGACCACTCTGGTGGCGAGCCTGCTGGTGATGGGCATCGCCACCGTCCTGATCGGCGTGCTGCCCGGCGCCGCGACCCCGGGCTTCTCCGTCCTCGCCCCCACGATCCTGGTGCTGCTGCGCTTCTGCCAGGGCGTCGGGCTGGGCGGCGAATGGTCCGGGGCCGCCCTGCTCGCCACCGAGAACGCCCCGCCCGGCAAGCGCGCCCTGTACGGCACCTTCCCGCAGCTGGGCGCTCCCATCGGGTTCATCCTGTCCAACCTGATCTTCGTGGTGCTCAGCCTCCAGCTGACCCCGGAGCAGTTCGCCTCCTGGGGCTGGCGCGTGCCCTTCCTGCTCTCCTCGATCCTGGTCGCCGTCGGACTGTGGGTGCGCCTGAAGCTCATGGAGTCCCCGGCCTTCCAGAAGGTGATCGACGAGGAGCGGGTCGCCGCGGTCCCGATCGCCCGCATCGTCCGCACCGCCTGGCGGCCGCTGATCCTCGCCACTCTCGCGATGGTCGCGACCTATGTGCTCTTCTACCTGATGACGGCCTTCCTCATGGTGGTCGGCACCCGCCCGGCCGACGAGGCCTCCGCCCGTGCGGCAGCCGAGGCCGCCGGCAACTCCTTCGACCCCAGCACCTTCGTGCCGGGACTCGGCTACGACCGCCCGCATTTCCTGACCATGCTGATCATCGGCGTGGTGTTCTTCGGGATCTTCACCGTGGTCTCCGGCCCGCTCGCCGATCGCGTCGGACGGCGGCCGCTGCTGCTGGTCGTCACCGTCGCGATCGCGGTGTTCGGCATGCTGATCGAGCCGCTGATGAGCTCGGGCACCGTCGGCGTCATGGCCGCGCTGATCGTCGGGTTCACGCTGATGGGCCTCACCTTCGGCCCGATGGCCGCGTTCCTGCCGGAGATGTTCCGGGCCGACGTGCGCTACACCGGCAGCGCCGTCAGCTACAACCTGGCGTCCGTGATCGGGGCGGCCCCCGCCCCGTACGCGCTCATCGCGCTGTGGCAGGCCCTCGGCGGGTCGCTGTGGCTGGTCGGCGCCTATCTCGCGCTCGCCGCCGCGATCACTCTGGTGGCACTGCTGGTCGGCACGGAGACGCGCGAGGTCGACTACCTGGCCTGAGTCGCAGGAGCGGAGACGACGAAGGGCGGCACCCGATCGGGTGCCGCCCTTCTCCTGTCTCAGCGGTCGAACTCAGCGCTTCCTGTTCTCGCGGTAGTAGCGGATCAGCGCTGCCGTGGAGGCGTCCTCCCCGGCGATCGCGGACTCGTCGCCCGCGACCGCGCCGGCGAGATCCTTCGCGAGCTGCTTGCCCAGCTCCACGCCCCACTGGTCGAAGGAGTTGATGCCCCAGACGACCCCCTGGACGAAGGTGATGTGCTCGTACAGCGCGATCAGCTGGCCCAGCACCGAGGGGGTGAGCTTCGGGGCCATGATCGAGGTGGTGGGACGGTCACCGGAGAACTCGCGGGCCGCGACCAGAGCGCCCTCGGTGCCCTCGGCACGCACCTCCTCGGCGGTCTTGCCGAAGGCCAGCGCCTTGGTCTGGGCGAAGAAGTTCGCCAGGAACAGCTCGTGGACGTCCTGCTCGCCGTCGGCGAGGGCATGGTTCGGGGTGGCGAAGGCGATGAAGTCCGCCGGGATGATCCGGGTGCCCTGGTGGATCAGCTGGTAGAAGGCGTGCTGGCCGTTGGTGCCGGGTTCGCCCCAGAACACCTCGCCGGTCTCGGTGGTAGCCAGCGTCCCGTCCCAGCGCACGGACTTGCCGTTGGACTCCATGGTCAGCTGCTGGAGGTAGGCCGGGAAGCGGTGGAGGTACTGGGAGTAGGGGAGCACCGCATGGGTCTCCGCCTCCAGGAAATTCACGTTCCACACGTTCAGCAGCCCCATCAGCAGCGGCACGTTCTGCTCGGCCGGAGCCGTCGCGAAGTGCTCGTCCATCCCGTGGAAGCCGGCCAGCAGCTCCTCGAAGGCGTCCGGTCCCAGCACGGTGGCCAGCACCGTGCCGATCGCGGAGTCGACCGAGTAGCGGCCGCCCACCCAGTCCCAGAAGCCGAAGGCGTTGTCGGGGTCGATGCCGAAGTCCGCGACCTTGTCCAGCGCGGTGGAGACGGCCACGAAGTGCTTGGCGATGGCCTCCTTCTCCTGCTCCGGCGTCAGCGCCGCGTTCTCCCGCAGCCCTTGCAGCAGCCATTCGCGCACCAGACGCGCGTTGGTGAGGGTCTCCAGCGTGGTGAAGGTCTTCGAGGCGACGATGACCAGCGTGGTCTCGGGGTCGAGGTCCTTGGTGGACTCGTAGGCGTCGGTCGGGTCGATGTTCGAGACGAAGCGGGCGGACAGGCCGTCCTGGGCCCACGGCTTCAGCGCCTCGTAGACCATCACGGGACCGAGGTCGGAGCCGCCGATGCCGATGTTCACGACCGTCTCGATCCGTCGGCCGGTCATGCCGGTCCACTGGCCGGAGCGGACCTGGTCGGCGAAGGCGTACACGCGTCGGAGGGTCTCCTGGACGTCGGCGTCGATCTGCTGGCCGTCCACCTCGAGGGCGGGGGAGGCGCCGGCGGGGCGGCGCAGGGCGGTGTGCAGGACCGCGCGGTCCTCGGTGGTGTTGATGTGGGCGCCGGCGAGCATCGCATCGCGGCGCTCGAGGACCCCGACCTCGCGGGCGAGCTGCTGGAGCAGCTCCATGGTCTCCGCGGTCACGAGGTTCTTGGAGAGGTCGACGTGGAGGTCGGCCGCTCGGTGGCTGAAGCGCTCGGCGCGCTGCGGATCCGCGGCGAACCATTCGCGCAACGAGGTGCTCTGCTCGAGGTGATGCGCCTCGAGCGCGGACCAGGCGTCGGTGGTCGTCGGGTCGACGGGAGCGGTGGAGGAGTTCGGAGCAGTCATACGGCCATTGTGGCCCTCCGGGTGCACGGCGGCCACTCGGTCCGCCGGCACCTGGTGATCGAAACGTGACCCGCTGTTGCGCGTTCTGAGCGGCGCGACGGTGCAGACTGGCCCTACGATCATGGCGCACCCGCAACCCGGGTGCCCTTTATTGCACCCACAGGAGAACCCCAATGGCGATTTCGCGACGATCAATGATGCTCGGCTCCGCGGCGGGCGGCGTCTCCGCACTGGCACTGGCGGCGTGCGGCAACGGCGGCGACGGCGGCGGTGACGGCGGCAGCGACGGCGGCGGTGGTGGCGGTGGCAACCCGATCCTGGCCAACGGCACCGAACCGCAGAACCCCCTGGTCCCGACCAACACCAACGAGGTCGGCGGCGGGCGCATCGTCCAGAACATCTTCGCCGGCCTGGTCTCCTACGACGCCGAGGGCACCCAGCACAACGAGGTCGCGGCGTCCATCGACACCGAGGACAGCCAGACCTACACGATCACCCTCAACGAGGGATGGACCTTCACCGACGGCAGCGACGTGACCGCCCAGAGCTTCGTCGACGCGTGGAACTACGGCGCCAACGCCTCCAACGCCCAGCTGTCCGGATACTTCTTCGAGCCGATCGAGGGCTATGAGGACCTGCAGGGCGAGGACGTCGCCGCCGACGCCACGCTCACCGGTCTGACCGCCGACGACGATCTCACGCTCACCGTCAAGCTGGTCTCGCCGCAGGCCGACTTCCCCATCCGCCTGGGCTACACGGCCTTCTCGCCCCTGCCGAAGGTCTTCTTCGACGACCCGGAGGCCTTCGGGGAGATGCCGATCGGCAACGGTCCGTACACGCTGACCTCCTGGGAGCACGAGGTCTCCGCCGAGCTCGCGGTGAACCCGGACTACGCCGGCAACCGCAAGCCCGCCAACGGCGGCGTGCGCTTCACCTTCTACCAGGACTTCGAGACCGCGTACAACGACCTGCTGTCGGCGGGCGTCGACGTCATCGACAACATCCCGGCCAGCGCGCTGACCACCTTCGAGGACGAGCTCGGCGAGCGCGCCATCAACCAGCCGGCCGCCGTCTTCCAGTCCTTCACCATCCACATGGAGGACCCCAACTTCACCGGTGAGGCCGGCAATCTGCGCCGCCAGGCGCTGTCGATGGCGATCGATCGTCAGACGATCTGCGACGCCATCTTCCAGGGCACCTCCTCCCCGGCCACGGACTTCTCCTCCCCGGTTGTCAACGGCTACTCGGATTCGATCCCGGGCAGCGAGGTCCTGCAGTTCGACGCGAAGAAGGCCAAGCAGCTCTGGGACGAGGCCGAGGGCATGCAGCCCTTCGAGGGCCCGTTCACCCTCGCCTACAACGCCGACGGCGACCATGCCGCCTGGGTCGACGCCGTGACCAACCAGCTGCTGAACAATCTCGGCATCGAGGCCACCGGCAAGTCGTACCCGACCTTCTCGGCCCTGCGCGACGAGGTCCTGAACCGCACGATCACCGGTGCCTTCCGCTCCGGCTGGCAGGCGGACTACCCCTCCGTGTTCAACTTCCTCGGCCCGCTGTACGGCTCGGCCGCGGCGGAGGGGCGCGGCTCCAACGACGGCGACTACATGAACGACGAGTTCGACCAGCTGCTGGCCGAGGGTCTCGCGGCCACCGACGAGGAGGCCGCGTTCGCGAAGGCACAGGCGGCAGAGGAGCTGCTGTTCCGCGACCTCCCGGCGATCCCGCTGTGGAACGACAACGTCACCGGCGGCTCCGCGGAGACCGTCGAGAACGTCACGTTCGGCTGGGACAGCCAGCCGCAGTACCACGAGATCACCAAGACGGCCTGACCAGGACGTCATACCTCGCCGGAGCGGGGGTGCGGTACGACACCGCGCCCCCGCTCCGTGCCGGGACCGCCCGGGACGCCCCGGAGTCTGAGAGCGTCGTTCGCGCTCCTCCGCACTAGGGTGACCCGGAATACCCCCCGCGCGCCGCACGGCACACTCCGTCCCGGCGCGCCCGAACCACGCAAAGGTGCAACGCATGGCCTGGTATGTCATCCGGCGCGTGCTGCAGATGATCCCCGTCTTCTTCGGCGCGACGTTCCTGGTGTACTTCCTGGTGTTCTCGATGCCCGGAGACCCCATCGCGGCGCTCGGCGGCAACAAGCCGCTCTCGCCCGCGGTGCAGGATCGTCTCCGCGCGGAGTACAACCTCGACGAACCACTGCTCACCCAGTACTTCCTCTACCTGCAGGGACTGGTCCAGGGCGACTTCGGCACGACCTTCGCCGGTCGACCCGTCATCGACGACATCCGCAGCGCCTTCCCGGTGACCGCGCGGCTCGCGGTCATCGCGATCATCTTCGAAGCGGTGCTCGGCATCCTCGGCGGCGTCGTATCCGGACTGCGCAAGGGCACCTGGATCGATACGACGCTGCTGGTCACCTCCATCCTGGTGATCGCCGTCCCGACCTTCGTGATCGGCTTCGTCGCCCAGTTCGTCTTCGGGGTGAAGCTGGGATGGGTGACGATCAACGTCGGCGCGGATGTCACCTGGGGGACGCTGCTGCTGCCCGGCATGGTGCTGGGCGCGGTCAGCTTCGCCTACGTGCTGCGCCTGACGCGCACCCAGATCACCGAGACGATGACCGCCGACCACGTCCGCACGGCCACGGCCAAGGGCCTCTCCCGCCCCCGCGTGATCAACGTCCACATCCTGCGCAACTCGCTGATCCCCGTCATCACCTTCCTCGGCGTCGACCTGGGGCAGCTGATGGGCGGCGCGATCGTGACGGAGGGGATCTTCAACATTCCCGGACTCGGCTTCCACCTCTTCGACGCGATCCAGCGCGGGGAGAGCACGAAGATGGTCTCGATGGTGACGCTGCTGGTCATCATCTTCATCGTCTCGAACCTGATCATCGATCTGCTGTATGCACTTCTCGACCCGAGGATCCGCTATGACGCACGCACGTGACACCAGCGGCGCCACGGTGCGCCGCGGCCAGGAGCACTTCGTCGCTCCGGTCGACGAGACCCCGCTCCTCGCGGTCGACACTCTCAACACCGACGTCAAGCCGCGCTCCCTCTGGTCGCAGGCCTGGCGCGATCTGCGGCGCAATCCGCTGTTCATCGTCTCGGCGATCCTCATCGCCATGGTGGTGACCGTCGCCGTCTTCCCCCGCCTGTTCACCGACTTGGATCCGTACTCCCAGGGCGCCTGCAACCTGGCCGACAACTACGGCGATCCGGAGCCCGGGCATCCCTTCGGGTTCGACCGGCAGGGCTGCGACGTGTACTCCCGCGTCATCTTCGGTGCGCGCCCCTCGGTCATCGTCGGCGTGGTCACCACGATCGGCGTGTTCGTCCTGGGCGGGCTGATCGGATCCGTGGCCGGCTGGTTCGGCGGGTGGATCGACGCGATCCTCTCCCGCCTGACGGACATCTTCTTCGCGATCCCGCTGATCCTGGCCGCGATCGTCGTCGGCCAGCTCTTCGAGCTCAACGCCATCACGCTGGCGCTGATCCTGGTCGCGTTCGGCTGGACCGCGATCGCCCGCATCGCCCGCGGCAGCGTCATGAGCGTGATGAACTCCGAATTCATCGCCGCCTCCAAGGCGTTGGGGGCCACGTCCATGCAGAATCTGTTCCGCCACGTCGTGCCCAACGCGATCGCGCCGGTGATCGTCACCGCGATGGTGAACCTGGGCGTCTACATCGTCCTCGAGGCGACCCTGTCCTTCCTGGGCGTCGGACTCCCGGCCTCCACCATCTCGTGGGGCACGGACATCTCGACCGCGCAGGGCGCGCTGAGAGTCCGCCCCGAACTGCTGTTCTACCCCTCCGGAGCCCTCGCCATCACGATCCTCAGCTTCATCATGCTGGGAGATGCCGTGCGTGACGCCCTCGACCCGAAGACGAAGAAGCGATGAGCTACGATCCGAACTTCCCGCACACCGACGGCGAGCCCGTCGACGAGCACCGCACCTCGCCGGTCGAGCCGCAGACAGCGGACGACGAGGCGGCCGCGGAGGTGGACCTCGACACGATCCACCCCGCCGAGGGCGGCGCCGCCGGCGCGGTCCACGAGTGGGCCCAGGACCGTCCCTTGCTCGAGATCAGCGACCTCGACATCACCTTCACGACCTCCGGCGGCGACGTGCCGGCGGTTCGCGGTGCGAACCTGACCGTGTATGCCGGTCAGACCGTGGCGATCGTCGGGGAGTCCGGCTCCGGCAAGACCACCACCGCGATGGCCGTCGCGGGCCTGTTGGCCTCCAACGGCCGCGTCAGCTCGGGGAGCATCTCCTTCCAGGACGAGGATGTCTCGAAGGCCTCCGGCAAGCGGATCCGCCAGCTGCGGGGCGATGAGATCGGCATGGTCCCGCAGGATCCGATGTCGAATCTGAACCCGCTGTGGAAGATCGGCTTCCAGATCAAGGAGGCGCTGACCGCCAACAAGGTCGCCAAGGGCAAGGAGGCCGACCGCCGCGTCGTCGAGCTGCTCGAGGAGGCCGGACTGCCGGACGCGGAGCGGCGTGCGAAGCAGTACCCGCACGAATTCTCCGGCGGCATGCGCCAGCGCGCCCTGATCGCCATGGGTCTCGCGGCGCGTCCGTCCCTGCTGATCGCCGACGAGCCCACCAGCGCCCTCGACGTGACCGTCCAGCGTCAGATCCTGGACCACCTCGATACGCTGACCGGTCAGCTCGGCGTCGCCGTCCTGCTGATCACCCACGACCTGGGCCTGGCCGCCGAGCGGGCCCAGCACGTCGTGGTCATGTACCGCGGGCGCGTGGTGGAATCCGGCCCGGCGCTGGAGATCCTCCAGAACCCCCAGCATCCGTACACCAGGCGCCTGATCAGCGCGGCACCGTCGCTGGCCTCCCAGCGACTGATCTCCGGCTCCGACCGCGCCGAGGTGCGCGAGCGGACTCCGCGGCGGGAGGACGGCGGCGCCCCCGCCGAGCAGGCCGCCCCCGGTGAGCACGGAGCACGCGAGCAGGGAGCACCAGAGCACGAGGCACCGGAGTTCGGGTACGGCGACGTCGATCCCGACCTGATGATCCAGGTCCAGGACCTCTCCAAGGTGTTCGACATCCGTGGATCCGTTCCCTGGAAGAGCACGCCGTTCACCGCGGTCGACTCGGTCTCCTTCGACCTGGAGCGGGGGACCACCACGGCGATCGTGGGGGAGTCCGGTTCGGGCAAGTCCACCGTCGCCCAGATGGTCCTCAAGCTCCTGGAGCCCACCTCCGGGCGGGTGCTCTTCGAGGGCAAGGACATCACGACCTACCAGGGCGCCGAGCTGAAGCAGCTGCGACGCCGCCTGCAGCCGGTGTTCCAGAACCCCTACGGCTCGATCGACCCCACCTACTCGATCTTCCGCACGATCGAGGAGCCCCTGCGGCTGCACGGCGTGACCAAGCATTCCGAGCGGGAGGCCCGGGTCCGCCAGCTGCTGGACCAGGTCTCGCTGCCGGCGGCGACCATGCAGCGCTACCCCAACGAGCTCTCCGGAGGGCAGCGGCAGCGCGTCGCCGTCGCCCGTGCGCTCGCCCTGCGCCCCGACGTGCTGGTGCTCGACGAGGCCGTCTCGGCGCTCGACGTCCTGGTGCAGGACCAGGTGCTCAAGCTGCTGGGCGATCTGCAGGACGAGCTCGATCTGTCCTACATCTTCATCACCCACGATCTCGCCGTCGTGCGCCAGATCGCCGACGACGTGATGGTGATGGAGCACGGGAAGGTCGTCGAGCACGCCCGCACGGAGCAGGTCTTCACCGACCCCCAGCAGGAGTACACCCGGCGACTGCTGGAGGCGATCCCGGGCCGCGGCATCACCCTGGGTGCCGGGGGCTGACCGCCAGGGCGTCGAAGGTCTCACCGGCTGCCCGCTGACCGATGCGGCGCAGGCGGATAGACTCACGGGGGCCTTGGAGCGGGCCGCACCCCGGTGCGGCCGGGCGCTGCACGGTCCCCGACCCGCCGCGCAACCTGAAACGAGCACCTGCGTATGACTCCCCGCCTCCGCACCGACCTGCGAAACGTCGCCATCGTCGCCCACGTCGACCACGGGAAGACCACCCTCGTCGACGCCATGCTCACCCAGAGCGGCGCCTTCGGCGACCACGACACGCACGACGAGCGGGCCATGGACTCCGGCGAGCTGGAGCGCGAGAAGGGCATCACGATCCTCGCGAAGAACACGGCGATCCGGTACACCGGACCGTCGGCCGCCGAGGCGGGGGAGCCCGACGGCATCACCATCAACGTCATCGACACCCCCGGCCACGCCGACTTCGGCGGCGAGGTCGAGCGCGGTCTGTCCATGGTCGACGGCGTCGTGCTGCTGGTGGACTCCTCGGAGGGACCGCTGCCGCAGACCCGCTTCGTGCTGCGCAAGGCGCTGGCCGCGAAGCTGCCCGTGATCCTCGTGGTCAACAAGGTCGACCGCCCCGACGCCCGGATCGAGGACGTCGTCAGCGAGTCCACCGACCTGCTGCTGGGACTGGCCTCGGACCTGGCCGAGGAGACCGACGACGTCGACCTCGACGCCGTGCTGGACGTCCCCGTCGTCTACGCCTCCGGCAAGGCCGGACGCGCCTCGACCACGCAGCCGGCCGACGGCGAGCTGCCGGCGGAGGAGAACGTCGAGCCGCTGTTCAAGACCATCCTCGAGTCGATCCCGGCGCCGAGCTACGACGACGAGGTGCCGCTGCAGGCCCACGTCACCAACCTCGACGCCTCCCCGTTCCTGGGCCGCCTGGCGCTGCTGCGCATCAAGAACGGAGAGCTGCGCAAGGGCCAGCAGGTCGCCTGGTGCACCCGCGACGGCGGGACCAAGCAGGTCAAGATCACCGAGCTGCTGGAGACCAAGGGCCTGGCCCGCGAGCCGATGACCGACGCCGCCCGGCCGGGCGACATCGTCGCCGTCGCCGGGATCCCCGAGATCATGATCGGCGAGACCCTCGCCGACCTCGCGGACCCGCGCCCCCTGCCGCTGATCACCATCGACGATCCCGCGATCTCGATGACCA
The DNA here is from genome assembly GCF_017876515.1 of Brachybacterium fresconis. Taxonomy (NCBI): domain Bacteria; kingdom Bacillati; phylum Actinomycetota; class Actinomycetes; order Micrococcales; family Dermabacteraceae; genus Brachybacterium; species Brachybacterium fresconis. The sequence continues at coordinate 4,243,752 of NZ_JAGIOC010000001.1, forward strand.
TCGGCATCAACACCTCCCCGCTGGCCGGCAAGAACGCCAAGGGGCACAAGCTCACCGCCCGCCAGGTCAAGGACCGGCTGGACTCCGAGCTGGTCGGCAACGTCTCGCTGAAGGTGCTGCCCACCGAGCGGCCCGACGCCTGGGAGGTCCAGGGCCGCGGCGAGCTGGCGCTGTCCATCCTGGTCGAGCAGATGCGCCGCGAGGGCTTCGAGCTGACCGTCGGCAAGCCCAAGGTGCTCACCCGCGAGATCGACGGCACCATCCACGAGCCCGTCGAGCGGATGACGATCGACGTCCCCGAGGAGTACCTCGGCACGGTCACCCAGCTGATGGCCTCGCGCAAGGGCCGCATGGAGACCATGAGCAACCACGGCTCCGGCTGGGTGCGCATGGAGTTCACGGTGCCCGCACGCGGCCTGATCGGCTTCCGCACGCGATTCATGACCGAGACCCGCGGCAACGGCATCGCCGCCTCGTACGCCGACGGCTTCGAGCCCTGGATGGGGACCATCGAGTTCCGCTCCACCGGCTCGCTGGTCGCCGACCGCGCCGGCAACGTCACGCCGTTCGCGATGATCAACCTCCAGGAGCGCGGCTCGTTCTTCGTCGAGCCCACCTCCGAGGTCTACACCGGCCAGATCGTCGGCGAGAACTCGCGCAACGAGGACATGGACGTGAACATCACCAAGGAGAAGAAGCTGACGAACATGCGCGCAGCCTCCTCGGAGTCGTTCGAGAACCTCGTCCCGCCGCGACGGCTGACCCTCGAGGAGTCCCTCGAGTTCACGGCCGAGGACGAGTGCGTCGAGGTCACCCCGGCGGTCGTGCGCATCCGCAAGGTCATCCTCGATGCCACCGAGCGTCACCGCGCGCGCTCGAAGGCCAAGTCCGGGAAGTGATGCGGTGACGGACGCGCGCCACCGCGGGACCGTGGTCGAGACGACCTCCCCGAGCGCCCGGATCACCCAGGGCGTGCTGGGAGTCGTCCTCACGGTGCTCTCGGTGCTGCTGATGCTCACCACGCATCGGATGCGGCTGGCCCTCGGCGGGGTGGACCTGCCCGTGGGCCTGATCTTCGGCGGCGCGTTCCAGATCGTCACCTGCGTGTTCCTGTACGCGGCCACCGGGTCCCGGCTGCCGCTGATCGTGGTCGGCGCCCTGTGGGGGCTGGCGGCCCTGCCGTTCCTCGGCCACGGGGCCGGCGGCGGCGTCCTGATGCCCGCCGAGATCGCCGGCCGGCTCCAGCTCGCCGGCTGGATCGTCCAGGGGCTCGGGATCGGGATCCCCTTCCTGGCCGCCCTGCTCATCACCGTGGGCCGGGCCTGGCGACAGCGGCGGCGATGAGCCCCACCCGGCGCCGCGACTGGGCGACGATCCCGAACCTGATCACCCTCGCCCGCTTCGCCCTGCTCGCCCCGGTCTGCGTGCTGCTGTGGGACGGCGCCGGCACCCTCGCCGTCGTGCTGCTGCTGGCGTGGGCGTGCACGGACTGGGTCGACGGGCTGCTCGCCCGCGCCCTGGACCAGCGCAGCCGCACCGGGGAGATCATGGACCCGATCGCGGACCGGCTGGGGCTGGCGGCGATCGCGGCGACCCTCGCGCTGGTCGACCTGCTGCCCTGGGCGGCGCTGGCGATCATCATCATCGTCGATCTCGCCACCACGGTGCTGGCCTCCCGTGCCGCCCTTCGCGGTCGCATCGAGGTCTCGGTCCTCGGCAAGATCCGCACCGCGGTCCTGATGACCTCGATCTTCCTGCTGGTGGCCGCGGCGGCCTGGGCGCCGGGACTGCTCGACGCCGGGCGGGTGCTGGTGTGGATCGCGGTGGGCCTGCACGTGCTCTCGGGCGCGGACTACATCCTCAGGGCGTCTCGCGCGCCGCAGGGCGCGTCGGCGGGGGCGGGACCTCCTTCGCCGCGATGACCAGCCTCCGCGGCACGCGCACCTGACCCCGACGGGTCATCACCCGCACCTCGGTCTCATCGGCCGTCTGGATCGTGCCCAGCGCATCGGTCATCGACTCCCCGTGCGGGGAGGCCTCGCGATCGATCGCATAGCGCAGCACCACCCGGGTCCCGGCGCGGAGGAAGGGCGCCCAGCCGGCACGCCGGCGGTGCTCATCGCGGATCGTCATTCCTCGAGGCTATCGGGCAGCTGCCGGTGCCCGCGCCCGATGTTCCTCGCATCACGTCCGCCGGGCGGGCCGGGGCAGGGCAGGCCCCTGCGGCAGGAGGATGAGAGGATGGGGGTGTCTCCCGGACGGAAGGATGCTGCCCCATGACGTACGTCATCGCCCTGCCCTGCGTCGACGTGAAGGACCGTGCCTGCGTCGACGAGTGCCCCGTGGACTGCATCTACGAGGGCAACCGGATGCTGTACATCCAACCGGACGAGTGCGTGGACTGCGGTGCCTGCGAGCCCGTCTGCCCCGTCGAGGCCATCTTCTACGAGGACGACACCCCGGACCAGTGGGCCGAGTACTACAAGGCCAACGTCGAGTTCTTCGATGACCTGGGAGCGCCCGGCGGCGCCGCCAAGATGGGCGTGATCGACTCCGACCACCCGATCATCGAAGCCCTTCCGATCCAGCCCAACCCCCTGGCCTGAGTCGTGGCAGCCACCACTCCGGCCCCACCCGCCGCTGCCCGCCGCGGCCTCGCCGCACGCCTGCCCGCCTTCCCCTGGGATGCCCTGACCGCCGCGAAGCAGCGGGCCGCCGCGCATGCGGACGGGATCGTCGACCTCTCCGTCGGCACCCCCGTCGACCCCACGCCCGCCTCCGTGCAGGCCGCGCTGGCCGAGGCCGCAGACCGTCCCGGGTACCCGACCACGATCGGCACCCCCGCACTGCGCGAGGCCCTGGTCGACTTCGTCCGCCGCCACCGCGGCGCCCCCGCCGAGCTCGACGTCGACGGCGTGCTGCCGACGGTCGGCTCCAAGGAGCTGGTCGCCCACCTGCCCTTCCAGCTCGGCATCGGCCCCGGGGAGATCGTCGCCTTCCCCGCGATCGCCTACCCGACCTACGACATGGGCGCCCGCTTCGTCGGTGCCGACGCGCTCCCCCTGGACCTGGCCGACCTCGCCTCCCGGGGCGACGACGCGCTGCCCGATCCGTCGGCCGCGAGCCGGATCCGCCTGCTGTGGCTGAACTCCCCGTCGAATCCCACCGGCGAGGTGCTCGCAGCCGAGCAGATGGCCGCGATCGTCGCCTGGGCCCGCGCCCGGGGGATCATCGTCGCCTCCGACGAGTGCTACGCCCTGCTGCCGTGGACCGTCGACGAGGTCCCCTCGGTGCTGGACCCCCGGGTCAACGCCGGTTCGCTGGCCGACGTGCTGTGCGTGTACTCGCTGTCGAAGCAGTCCAACCTCGCCGGCTATCGGGCGGCTTTCGTCGCCGGGGACCCCGCGCTGGTGGGAGAGCTGCTCGCCGTGCGCAAGCAGGCGGGGATGATGCTCCCCGCCCCGATCCAGGAGGCGATGACCGTCGCCCTCGGGGACGACGCCGCGGTCGCCGCCCAGCGCGAGGTCTACCGCTGTCGTCGCGAGGTCCTCGAGCCCGCGCTGCGCGCAGCCGGGGGCACGATCCACGGCTCCCAGGCCGGCCTGTACCTCTGGACCGGCTTCGGCGAGGAGGCGATGACCACGGTCGATCGCCTCGCCGACCTCGGGATCCTGGTCGCCCCGGGGATGTTCTATGGTGAAGGGGGCGGGGACGTCGTCCGCGTCGCCCTCACCGCGACCGACGAGCGGATCACCGCCGCCGCCCGGCGCCTCGCCCGCCCCTGAGACCCGCGCCACCGGCGCACCCACCGATCCGACACTGCACAACGGAGAGCCCATGGATCACGACGCGACGTCGACTGCACAGCTCACGGTCCGGGAGAAGTCCCTCGACCTCCCGATCATCCCCGCCGTCGAGGGCAACTCCGGCATCACGATCGGACCGCTGCGCAAGGAGACCGGGGACGTCACCTACGACCCCGGTTTCATGAACACCGCGAACGCCAAGTCCGCGATCACCTACATCGACGGCGAGGCGGGTATCCTGCGCTACCGCGGGTACCCCATCGAGCAGCTGGCCGAGAAGTCCTCCTTCCTCGAGGTCAGCTACCTGCTGATCAACGGCGAGCTGCCCACCAAGGGCCAGCTGGAGAACTTCGAGGCGCAGGTCGAGCGGCGCACCCTGCTCGACGAGCGCTTCAAGCGGATGTTCGACGGCTACCCGCGCGACGCCCACCCGATGGCGGTGCTGCAGGCCGGGGTCTCGGGCCTGTCGACCTTCTACCAGGACTCCCTGGACCCCTTCGACATGGAGCAGACCCGGCTGTCGACCGTGCGCCTGCTGGCGAAGGTGCCGACGATGGCCGCCTACGCCCACCGCATCGCCCAGGGCCACGCCCTGCTGTACCCGGACAACCGGCTCTCCCTGATCGAGAACTTCCTGCGGCTGACCTTCGGCTTCCCCGTCGAGGAGTACGTGGCCGACCCGGTCGTGGTCCGCGCCATGGAGCAGCTGCTGATCCTCCACGCCGACCACGAGCAGAACTGCTCCACGTCTGCGGTGCGCCTGGTCGGCTCCGCCCAGGCGAACCTGTTCACCTCGATCTCCGCCGGCATCGGCGCCCTGTCGGGCCCCGCTCACGGCGGCGCCAACGCGGCCGTGATGGAGATGCTCGACGAGATCAGGACCCGGGATCTCGACCCGAAGGCCTTCATGGAGAAGGTGAAGAACAAGGAGGACGGGATCCGCCTGATGGGCTTCGGGCACCGGGTCTACAAGAACTACGACCCCCGCGCGAAGTTCGTCAAGAAGATCGCCGACGACGTCCTGGAGCGTCTCGGGGTGCACGACGAGCAGCTCGAGCTGGCCATGAAGCTCGAGGAGATCGCGCTGCAGGACGACTACTTCGTCGAGCGCAAGCTCTACCCGAACGTCGACTTCTACACCGGGCTGATCTACAAGGCCATCGGCTTCCCCACGCACATGTTCACCGTGCTGTTCGCCATCGGCCGCCTGCCCGGCTGGATCGCCCAGTGGCAGGAGATGGTCCACGACCCGGAGACCAAGATCGGCCGCCCGCGGCAGATCTACACCGGGCACGCCGAGCGCGAGTACGTGCCGATGGAGACCCGTACCGGCACCACCGAGCTGCGCCTCGAGCAGCTCGCGACCGAGCTGGACGAGGAGCGTCGTGCGCACCAGGAGCAGCTCGCCAAGGAGCACCGCCTGGACCACTGAGCGCGGATCATCGAGCCTGGATCGCTGAGTCAGGACCGCGAGCCAGGTCCGCTGAGTCAGGACCGCTGAGCCGGCACCACTGCGTCAGGACCGTCGTCTCCGTCGCTGCGGCGGGTCACTGACCGCTGACCAGCACGACCACGCGCTCGGGGTCGCCGCCGTCGAGGGAGGACCAGGCGGCGGCGTCCTTGCCGCGCAGCGAGCGGTCCCAGACCCGGCCCTGGTAGGACACCTGGACCACGCCGTCGTCGGCCGCTCGCGCGACCGCCCAGTTCGCGAGGGCCCAGCCGAGGCCCGTATCGCCCTGGGTGTCTATGACCAGCGCCGTCGCGCCCGCGTCGACCGGCAGCTGCGGAGCCGCCCCCGATGCGGCGGCCAGCGAGGAGCTGACCCGGCCCGCGTCCGTCAGCCGCGGGAACTGGCGGGCCAGCTCGGAGCGGAGCTGCCCGGGGGAGACGGTCGCGCCGACAGGGCCCAGCGTGCACACGAGGTTCGCCCCGCTCTGCCCGGTCAGCGCCGAGGCGTACAGCCGCCCCTCGGTCTCGTGATCCCGGTAGGCCTCCGGGTGGCCGCTGCGCTGGACCCGCTGGGCGACATCGTTGATGTCCGCGCCGGGGTACCCGTCGATCGTCTCGAGCTCGTCGTAGAAGGCGTTGGTGGAGTAGATCGGGTCCATGATCTGCGCCGCACTGCCCCAGCCCTGGGAGGGACGCTGCTGGAACAGGCCGAGCGAGTCGCGGTCGCCGTGATCGATGTTGCGCAGCTGTGATTCCTGGTACGCGGTGGCCAGCGCGATCGAGGCCGCCCGCGGCGGCAGGCCGCGGTCCACGGCGATCGCGCTGATCAGCGCGGCGTTCGCGGCGCGGTCGGTGGAGTAGCGGTGGCTCGTGCCCAATCCGCTGGCGGTGCAGGTGCCCGCATGGGCGGGCGACCCGTACCGCTGCAGGGCGAGGTAGGACCCACCTGCTATCCCGGCGAAGATCAGCACCATGACCAGGGGGACCACGAGGTGACGAGCGGCCGAACCCTGCCGACCCCGGCCGCGCGCCACCTGGTGTCCGTCCTCTCGATCAGTTCGCGTGCAGCGCGGCGTTGAGGGCGACGGTCTGGCCTTCGCGGGCCACCGCCTGCACCGCACCGCTGAGCGAGTTGCGACGGAACAGCAGGTTGGCCACGCCGGAGAGGTCCCGCGCCTTGACCACGTGCGCCTCCGCGCCGGCCTCGCCCACGAGCTCCACCTTCGTGCCGGCCGTGACATAGAGCCCGGCCTCGACCACGCAGTCGTCGCCGAGGGCGATGCCGACCCCGGCCTCGGCTCCGACCAGGGAGCGACGTCCGATGCTGACGCGCTCGGTGCCGCCGCCGGAGAGGGTTCCCATGGTGGAGGCGCCGCCGCCGACGTCGGAGCCGTCGCCCACGACGACGCCCTGGGAGATGCGGCCCTCGATCATCGAGGAGCCGAGGGTGCCGGCGTTGAAGTTCACGAAGCCCTCGTGCATGACGGTGCTGCCCTCGGCCAGATGCGCACCCAGGCGCACGCGGTCGGCGTCGCCGATGCGCACGCCGACGGGCAGCACGTAGTCCACCATCCGCGGGAACTTGTCGACGCTCAGCACGGTGGGCCGACGACCCGCCGCGATCAGGCGCAGCCGGGTCTCCTCGAAGCCGGGGACGGCGCAGGGGCCCTCGGAGGTCCACACCACGTTGGTGAGCTTCCCGAACAGGCCCTCGAGGTTCTGGGCGTTGGGCTGGACCAGGCGATGGGAGAGCAGGTGCAGACGCAGGTAGGCGTCGGCGGCATCGGCCGGGGCGGCCCCCAGCTCGATCTCGCGCACCATCACCTCCTGCGTGGTGCCACGCACCTCGTCGGCTCGGGCCGCGGCGGTCAGCTGCGCGTGCAGCGGATGATTCTGGGGCGCAGAAGGAGCCTCGCCGAGCTGCGGCGAGGGATACCATGCGTCCAGGACCGAGCCGTCGGCACCAAGGGTGGTGAGCGCGATGCCCCAGGCCTGGGTGGGGGAGGAATCAGGGGTCGTCGTGGTCATGCCTGGAGTCTACGGAGCCGAGCGAGGCCGGGTCACGTCCGTCCCGCCCGTCGGGGCGAACCGCACATCGGGGTCCGAGGGCCGACGCGGATGACCGTCCCCGCCCCGCCTTCGCCGCTGCGGCGCAATCCTGAGTACCTCCGGTGGTTGATCGGGGACCTCCTCCTCGACATCGGAACGGGCATCGGGGCCTTCGCCTTCCCGCTGGTGACCTTCATGGTCACCGATTCGCTGGGCATCACCGGGCTGGTGGCGCTGGTCCAGGGCGCCGGCGCGCTGGTCGGCCTGATCCCGGGCGGGCTGCTCGCCGATCGCGTCGAGCGGCGACGATTGCGACTGCTGGCCGGGGTGATCGGTGCGATCGTCCAGGCGGTGCTGGTTCTCGTGCTGCTGACGGGGGCGGCCGGCGCCGTGGTGCTCGCGGCGCTCGCGTTCGCGGACAGGTTCCGCGAGACGCTGCTGGGCAGCGCCTCCAACGCCATGCTGAAGCAGATCGTGCCGACCACGCAGCTGCCCCGGGCGGTCTCGGTCAACCAGGGGCGGGAGGCCGCGGTCGAGATGGCCTCCGGGCCCCTCGGCGGTGCCCTGCTGGGCCTGTCGATCGTGTTCCCCCCGCTGGCCCAGCTGTTGGGCAACCTCGGCTCGGTCGCCGCGACGCTCACCATGCGGCGCCGGTACCATCCGCGCGCCGAAGGTGCCGAGCACACGAAGGTCGGGGAGGACCTGCGCGAGGCGCTCTCCTGGATGATCTCGCAGCCCATCCGGATGCAGGTGCTGGCGATCGCGTCGTCCGTGAACCTCGGCGCCAACGGGCTGATCTTCGCCGTGCTGCTGGACCTGGCCTCCGACGGTGTGCCGGCCGCGACGATCGGTCTGCTGAACACGGTGCTGGCCGCGGCGATCCTGCTCGGTGCGTTCCTCGCGCCGCGCCTGGTGGACACCGTTCCGACGGGGGCGCTGGCGATCGTCCCGGTGCTGCTGATGGCCGCGGTCGGGGTGTTCCTCGCGTTCGCCCCCGGCATGCTCTGGATCGGCGCGGCCTATGCCGTCCTCGGGATCGGGCTGCCGGCGATCAACGCCTCCAGCCAGGGGTTCTTCACCCACATCACGCCGATCGCGATGCAGGGGCGGGTCAGCTCGCTGATGCGCCTTGTCTCCTCGGCGCTGATGCCGCTGGCCCCGGCGGTCGCCGGCTGGGGACTGGACCTCGTGGGCGTCTTCCCCACCATGCTCGTCTTCGCGGCGGTCCTGGTCCTGGGGGCACTGGTGGGGGTGCTGGGGCCGGATCTGCGCCGGATCCCCACCGCCCCGCAGTGGGAGCACTACGCCCGCCAGGAGGGGCTGGCCGTCGAGGAGTGAGGGGGCCGGCGCCGAATGCCCCTACGCGTCGAGCTGTCGGCTGAACTCCATGCCCCCCGCCGCCCTGACCTATCCGCGCCGTCCCTGAGGCGCGTCGTCGGGGCCGGCGTGCTGCTCGCCGACGGCCGCCCAGAGGACGCGATACGTCAGTGCTTCCCCCTCGGAATCCGGGTCGCCGGGGGTGTCTCCGCCCTGCTCATCGCGATTGAGCTCGCTGTACCGCGTGATCTCGCTCTGGACGGTGCGATTCAGCGCGGTGGCCTGCTCCCTCGACAGGCGCAGCGTTCCGGCGTACATCGACCCCAGCCCCTCGCCCGGCGTCGTGGGGCGCGAGGTCGACCGTGCGACCTCGCGCGCCCAGGCCGTGCGCATCCAGTCGACAGCGGCCAGCGACGTGGCGCCCGAGGCATCCATGTACTCGGGGTCCGCGCCGTCCGCATCGTCGAGGCTCTCGGTGTCGCTCCCGAAGCCGAATGTCTTCTGAGTCAGCCGCCACACCCGGTCGCGACGGTCGCGGGCGGCTTCGGGAGCCTCCTCGAGCACGCCCCCACGGGCGAGGATCCGCAGGTGGTAGCTCACGGAGTTCGCCGGCAGGGAGAGCCCCTCGGCCACGTCCGCGGCGCGGGCCGTGCCGCGACGTCGCACCTCGTCGATGATCTCCAGGCGCAGGGGATGAGCCAGCGCCCGCAGCTGCGCACGGGTCGCGGGCTGGGCCGACTGCATCGTGTCGTCGCCGCTCGCCCCTGGGGCGCCCGTCTCGTCTCCAGCACTCATGCCCGCAGTCTACGGACGGACGAACTCGTGCACGACCTGATGCGCAAGAGGCATTGCGCAACATCACGTGCGCGAGTAATGTCCACGCCATGACGACCACTGCCCCCGCCGCGACGACGCTGCGCAGAAACTCCGAATACGTCCGCTGGCTGATCGGGGACGTGCTGCTCGCCCTCGGCGCGAGCATCGGGGTCTTCGCGTTCCCGCTGGTGACGTACCTGGCCACCGGGTCGCTCGCGGCGACCGGTCTGGTGGGGCTCCTCGAGGGGGTCGGGGGCCTGATCGGGATGATCCCCGGCGGCCTGCTCGCCGACCGCTGCGAGCGCCGTCGACTGCGTCTGATCGCGGGCGGCACCGGGGCGCTGATGCAGGCCGTGCTGATCGCCGTGCTGCTGATGGGCTGGGCGAGCGTGCCGACGCTCGCCGTCATCGCCTTCCTCGACCGGTTCCGCGGCACACTGCTGGGCAGCGCGTCGGATGCGATGCTCAAGCAGATCGTCCCGCCCGCCCATCTGCCGCGGGCCTTCGCGGTCAACGAGGGGCGGGACGCGGCCGTGGACATGATCTCCGGGCCCGTCGGCGGCGTCCTGGTCGGGATCGCGCTCTTCTGCCCACCGCTCGCGCAGCTGCTGGGCAACATCGGGTCCGTCGTCGCGACCCTCGCCATGAGGGGCCGCTACCGCCCGCGGGCCGAGGACGCCGTCCGGACCCGGGTGCGGGACGACCTGCGCGAGGCCTTCGCCTGGATCCTGTCCCAACGCATCCGGCTGCAGCTGCTGGGGGTCGCGATCACCGTGAACCTCGGCACGAACGGGCTGATCCTCACCGTGCTGCTGGACCTCGCCGCGGACGGCATCCCCGCCGGGAGGATCGGCCTGCTGAACACCGTGCTGGCGGCCTCGATCCTGCTCGGCGCGATCCTGGCCCCCCGTCTGGTCGAGCGGGTCCCCACGGGCGTGCTCACGATCGTCCCGGTCCTGGTGATCGCGGTGGTCGGGGTGTTCGTCCCCCTCGCCCCGGGCATGATCGCGATCGGGGCGGCCTACGCGGTGATGGGAGTCGGGCTCGCCCCGCTGAACGCGGCCTCCCAGGGTTTCTTCATGCACCTCACCCCGGTGGCGATGCAGGGACGGATCGGCTCGCTGATGGGACTGGTGGCGATGGGGCTGATGCCGCTCGCTCCCGCGGTCGCGGGATGGGGGCTGGATCTCGTCGGACCGCTGATCACGATGCTCGCGTTCGCCGGCGTCACCGCGGTCGGTGCCGCCGTGGCGCTGCTCGGGCCCGACCTGCGGCGGGTCCCGGTCGCCGCGCGGTGGGAGAGCTTCGCCCGGGACGAAGGGCTCGCCGCGGGGGAGTGAGGACGAAGGGCCCGCGGTCAGGCCTCGTCCGCGTCGACGTCCGCCTCCCGCGTCGGCCGCAGGTCCCCGAACCACTCCGCGGCCCGCTCCCGCCGCACGATCTGCTCCAGCCGACGACCGCGCAGCTGCACGGCGAGGACCGCCAGCAGCAGCGCGAGCACCCCGCCGCCCAGGGACCACAGCGCCGCGGTGGTCATGGTCGCGGCGTCCGGGCTCAGCAGCGTGATCAGCAGCACGGCCGCCCCCACGCAGATCGCGATGATCCCCAGGCCCACCAGCACGGCGGGCCCCAGCGAGCTCAGGATCGCGGGACCGGCCGATGCGCCCTGCAGCGGACGTCTCATCGGCAGGCCCCGTCCCAGCTGACCCGGCCGGTCCACGGCCCAGCCCAGCAGGGACCGGTCCCGACGACGGCTCGCGACCGTTCCGACGACCGCCGCGATGATCACCAGGACGGCGACCCCGATCAGGAACGGCCCGGCGGACGGCGGCAGCGACGAGCGGCTCAGTCCGTCGGCCCGCAGGCCCAGGACGACCAGGGTGATGGCGAGGACCAGAGCCAGCAGCAGCAGCGCCCCCTCGAGGACCCGCAGCGGGAGCTGCCGGGCGGCGCGCTCGGCCTCCGCGGCGGAGGCGAGCTCGTCCTCGACCGGATCCGCACCCTCCTCGAGCACCACCCGGCGCTCATCCGCCAGGCGCTCCATGAAGTCCTCGACCTGGGAGCCCGCGCGCAGGGAGACCGCGTACCGGGCCCGCTGGGCGGCCGTCAGCCACGCCGTCATCACCATCGAGTCCGCCAGCGCCCGTTCCTGGGGCAGCTGGCTCGAGTTCGCGATCGCACGGATCCGTGCGGCCCGCCTCCCGGCGAGCAGCCCTCCCGAGGCGGCGGACGTACCGCGGGGGAGGTGCCGCGGCGGCGGGGGCGTGGTCATCATGCCTCCATGATCACAGACCTGGGCCCGCCCGGTGAGGCGCTCCGCCCGCGCCATACTGGGGGGATGACCGTCGCCACCCCCGATCTCGCCCGCACCGTCGCCGTGATCGGGGCGGGGCCGCGGGGCACGGCGATCATCGAGCGCCTGGTCGCCGCCTCCCACCGTCGCGACTGGCGCGGACCGCTGACCGTGCACCTGGTGGATCCCTTCGTCGGCCGCGGCGGCAGGGTCTGGCGGCACGACCAGTCCGAGGTGCTGCTGATGAACACCACCACCTGCCAGACCACGATGTATCCCGACGCCAGCTGCCACGCGGTGATGCCGTCCCTGCACTCCGAGACCCTCGCCGACCACCTCGCCGCGGAGGGCCTGGGTCCCGGCGACTTCGCCTCCCGCGCCGCCCATGGCCGTTACCTCGCCCGCGTGCTGGAGACCGCCGAGGCCGACGCGGACCCGGCCCGGCTGCGGATCGTCCACCACGGCGCCGAGGCGGTGGACATCACCGGGCCGGCCGACGGGATCCAGCGGGTGCGGCTCAGCGACAGCCGCGTGCTGCGGGCCGATGCCGTGGCCCTCGCCCTCGGCCACCTGCCCACCGCGCTCGGCCCCCGCTCCCAGCAGCTCGCCGACGCCGCCGTCCGTCACGGCCTGGTCCACCTCGGTCCCGACAACCCGCTCGAGGTGGATTACGTCTCGCTGCTGGGCCGCGAGTCGATCGCCGTGCAGGGCCTGGGCCTGAACTTCTACGACGCGGTCGGCATGCTCACCGCCGCCGCCGGCGGCCGCTTCGTCCCCGACGACCGCGCCCCCTCGGGACTGCGCTACCTGCCCGGCGGCGATGAGCCGCGCCTCGTCGTCGGCTCCCGCTCCGGCATGGTCTACCGCCCCAAGCCCGATCTCGGCCCCGAGCCGCCCGCCCCGCACTCCCCGCAGATCCTCACCGGCGAGCGGGTGCTGGAGCTGGCGGTGCGTTCGGCGGGCGTCGACCACGAGCGGGAGGTGATGCCGCTGATCCTCGCCGAGCTGCGCCGGGCGCTCGCCGGGGCCGGCTTCGCCGAGCTCGCCACCGACGAGGTGCTGCTGCGATGGCTGTTCCCCTTCGGCCGACGCGGCGGTGAGACGGCCGAGGCCCACCGGCGCACCCGCGAGGTGCTGCGCGGCTCCCTGCGCGCGGCCACCGATCCCGATCCCGCCTGGGTGCTCGTCTACCGGGTGCTGATCGCCATGCGCACCCAGGTGAACCGGCTCATCGACCTGGGGGCGTACACCACCGACTCCGTGCGCCGCGACATCGACGGACACCTGCGCAACGCCTTCGCCTCCTGGGCCTCCGGCCCGCCCGTGGCGCGGGTGCGCCAGCTGCTCGCCCTCGAGGAAGCAGGACTGGTGCGGTTCCTCGGGCCGCGCATGCACCTGGACATCGACGATGAGGCGGGGCGCTTCGCGGCGCGGGGGGCCGACGGCCCGGCCATCCTGTGCGACGGCGTGCTCGAGGCGCACCTTCCGCCGGTGGACCTGCCCGCCTACCGCAGCGCCCTGATCGGGGCGTGGCGCGAGCGCGGGGAGGTCCAGAAGGATTCCTGGGCCTCCCGCGGCAGCCGCCGACGGATGCTGACCGGATCCATCGCCGTGGACGGGCTCTACGCCCCCATCGGGACGGACGGGACCGTCTACGAGCGGCGCCTGCTGGTGGGGGTCCCGGTGTCCACCGCGCAGCCCGGCTCGGCGATCACCGCCGAACCCGGCACCTCCGCGCAGCTGCTGCGCCACGCCGAGGCCGTCGCCCTGCGTCTGGCCCGGGCCGGGGGAGCACTGGGCGATCTGTGACCCGCGCCCCGTGACCCGCAGGCGACGGGCCGACGGTGGCACGATGGCCGTATGCACACTGCTCCCGCGCCCGTCCTGGACCCTCACGCCGACATCGTCGAGCTGACCGCCGCGATCGTCGACATCGAATCGGTCTCCGGGAACGAGGCGGCGCTCGCCGATGCGGTCGAGGCCGCGCTGCGCACCCACGCCGATCACCTCGAGGTGATCCGCGACGGGGACACGGTCATCGCCCGCACCCACCGCGGTCTGGACCGCCGGGTGCTGCTGGCCGGCCACCTCGACACCGTCCCGGTGGCGGACAACCTGCCGTCGACCCGACGCACCCGAGCCGGCCGCGAGGAGCTCGTCGGGCGCGGCAGCTGCGACATGAAGGGCGGCGTCGCGGTGTTCCTGCAGCTCGCGGTCGAGGCCGTCACCGCCCCCGTCGACCTCACCTGGGTGTTCTACGACCATGAGGAGGTCGCGGCCGCGGACAACTCCCTGACCCGCATCGCCGCCGAGCATCCCGACCATCTCTCGGCGGACTTCGCGATCCTCGGCGAGCCGACCTCGGCCGGCGTCGAGGGCGGCTGCAAGGGCACCATGAAGCTCGCCGTCACCGCGCGCGGCATCGCCGCCCACTCGGCCCGCGACTGGGTGGGGGACAACGCGATCCACCACCTCGCGCCGGTGCTCGAGCGCCTGGCCGCCTACGAGGCCCGCCGCGCCGTGATCGACGGGCTCGAGTACCGCGAGTGCCTCAATGCCGTGGAGATCTCCGGCGGTATCGCCGGCAACGTGATCCCCGATCGCGCCACCGCCCTGCTGAACTACCGCTTCGCGCCCGACACCTCCGTCGAGCAGGCCGAGGCGCATGTGCGCGAGGTGCTGGCCGGGCTCGACCTCGAGATCACGATCACGGACTCCGCCGCCGGCGCGCTGCCGGGACTCTCCGACCCCGCCGCGGCGGACTTCCTCGCCGCCCTGGGGGAGGACGTCACCCTCGCCGCCAAGCAGGGCTGGACCGATGTGGCCCGCTTCGCCGCCCTGGGGACCCCGGCGGTGAACTTCGGGCCCGGTGATCCGCTGCTCGCCCACACCGACGACGAGCACGTGCCGCTGACCGACCTCCGCTCGACCCGCGAGGTCCTGGGCCGCTGGCTGGGAGTCACCCGCTGATGAGCGCCGACGGCACGGGCTCCCTGCACCGCAGCCTCGGCCTGCCGCAGCTGCTCGCCTACGGCCTGGTCTTCATCGGTCCGGCCGCCGCGGTGGGTGTCTGGGGCACGCTGGATGCGGTCTCCGGCGGCGTGGTGCCGGTGGTCTACCTGGTGGCCACGATCGTCATGGCGCTGACCGCGTCGAGCTATGCGCTGATGTCCGCGGCGGTGCCGCGCGCCGGCAGCGTCTTCGCCTATGCCTCCGAGGGCATCGGCCGCCGCACCGGCCACATGGGCGGGTGGATGATGCTGCTGGACTACCTGCTCATCCCCTCGGTCGCCTACCTCTTCAGCGGCATCGCCCTGCACTCGCTGCTCCCGCAGATCCCGGTGTGGGTGTTCGTGATCGCCGCGGTCGTGATCTCGACCGGGCTGAACCTCACCGGGGTCACGGTGACGGCCTGGGTCTCCACCGTGGTGGTGATCGCCGAGGTGGTGGTCCTGGCCGCCGTCCTCGTCGTCGGGATCTGGGTGCTGGCGACCGCCGGCCCGACCCGCGGCTGGCTCGACCCGCTCACCGGCGGGGCGGCCGGACTGGATGCGGGTCTCGTGCTCAGCGCCGTCAGCATCGCCGTGCTGTCCTATCTCGGCTTCGACGCCCTGGCCACCTTCGCCGAGGAGACCCGCGGGGGCGCGAAGGTCGTCGGGCGGGCCACCCTCGTCTGCCTCGTCGTGGCCGGCTTCCTGTTCATCCTCCAGTCCTACGTCGGGGCGCTGCTGTCCCCGCTGACCACCGCGGAGCTGCAGGCCGACCCCTCGCTGCAGGGCGACGCCT